>JANNFC010000098.1:0-14494 GCA_031379405.1 Betaproteobacteria bacterium
GCGTTGCGGGTGCCACTCAATCCGGCGACGGCTCCGTTGTGCTCGTGTTGGATATGGAGGAACTCTTGCGAGAGGGAAGCAACGAAACCCGCGGCGAGCTTCTGCAGCGCGCCGCCTGATCCGCCCATCCACCATGGCCACACAAGCATTTCTGGTGCGCGAACCCATCCTCGATCGCCAGCAAGAACTCGTAGGCTACGACTTACGTTGGGCCGGTCACAACGGCGGATCCAACGGAGCCGACCTACTCGCCCTGATCACCGAGAATGATGGCAAGGCATGGCGACTCGGCAATCGCTTCGTCGTTACCGACCAAGCACCGACGCCGCTGGAAAGTGCTAGCCAGTTGCCAAAATCAGCCTATGTCGTCGAACTAAAAGGGAGCACCGCAACGGCGGAATCCGCTCAGACGTTGCGCGAACTGGGCGTTGCATGCTGCGTTCGCACGCCTTCGCCCACTGCGCTGCCTCCAGATATCTATGGTGCACTGAATTACCTCAGTCTCGACGTCCACCAACTGGGCGACACCATCAAGAAGGTGTCAGTCTCGCTGCGCAAACTGCCCGCCAAGCAAATCGGCCGCAACATCAACTCAATGGATTCTTTTAGCGCGGCGAAGGAAGCTGAGATCGATCTGTATCAAGGTTACTGGTTTCTCCATCCCGGCACGCAAGCCGGCACCGTGATCGGACCGGCGTATGCGAGTCTGGTAAGCCTTATGCGGCTCGCCCAGGAAAATTCTCCGGTCAAGAAACTCGAAGACGTGCTCAAACGCGATGCCGCGCTTTCCTATAAATTGCTGCGCTACATCAACAGCGCGGGTTTTGGTCTGTCGTGCGAGATTCAGTCTTTGCGCCACGCGGTGGCGGTACTCGGATACCAGAATCTTTACCGCTGGTTGGGTCTGCTCATGATAAACGCCGCCCGCAAGAGCGCACCCGATGCGTTGGTCACTACCGCGGTCACGCGCGGCCGTTTAGTGGAACTTCTCGGACAGCATCTATTCGAGGCCGGCGACCGCGACAACCTCTTCATCGTCGGCATGTTCTCCTTGCTGGAAGCCATCATGCGCGTTCCCATGGATGACATCATCGGCCAGATTCCGCTGCCCGAATCGGTTAGCGATGCATTGACCACACGGCAAGGTCCTTACGGCCCCTTCCTGCAGTTGGTGGAATCCTGCGAGCAGCTTGCCGACAAGCACCACCTGGACAATGCCGAGATGCTGGCCATGAGCCTGAGCTTAACGCCCGCGCAAGTGAATCGGGCCCAGATCGATGCCATGGTCTGGGCCGACGCACTCTCTACACGCTAAGCGCTACGCCTCAGGCCGCAAGGGCTTGAGGTTGCGCCGAGCGTTTGCCGAAAACCACCTGCTCATCGCGCCAATCCACCGTGACGGTGTCTCGCGGCACGAATTTGGCTTCGAGGATTTCCCGCGCCAGCGGGTTCTCGATGATGGATTGAATGGCCCGCTTCAGGGGCCGCGCGCCATACACCGGATCGAAGCCCAAGTTAGCTAATTCGGTCAACATCTCGTCGGAGACTTCCAACCCGATCTCCATTGCAGCCAGGCGCTTGCGCAGGTGATCGATCTGAATACGCGCGATGGACTTGATATGCTTCCTGCCCAAGGCGTGGAACACCACCACCTCATCAATGCGGTTGATGAACTCCGGGCTGAAATTGTTTTTCACTTCCGCCATCACCGCGTTCTTCACACTGGCATAGTCCGATCCCGCCATCTGCTGAATCATGTGCGAACCCAGATTCGATGTCATCACCACCACTGTGTTCTTGAAATCCACGGTGCGACCATGGCCATCGGTCAACCGGCCATCGTCCAAGACTTGTAGCAGCACATTGAAAACATCGGGGTGCGCCTTCTCCACCTCATCGAGCAGGATCACCGCGTAGGGCTTGCGGCGCACCGCTTCGGTGAGGTAACCGCCTTCCTCGTATCCGACATATCCGGGTGGCGCGCCAATGAGCCGCGCCACCGAGTGTTTCTCCATGAACTCGGACATGTCCACGCGCAGCAAATGCTCCTCGGAATCGAACAAGAATCCCGCGAGCGCCTTGCACAACTCCGTCTTGCCAACCCCCGTCGGACCCAGGAATAGGAAGGAGCCGTAAGGTCGATTGGGATCGGACAATCCCGCACGCGAACGTCGAATCGCATCCGACACCAGCCGCACAGCCTCGTCCTGGCCGACGACGCGCTCGTGAACACGCGCTTCCATCTTCAGCAGCTTGTCGCGTTCGCCTTGCATCATCTTGGATACGGGAATACCCGTGGCACGTGACACCACGTCCGCAATCTCCTCAGCGCCCACTTGCGTGCGCAACAATCGCTGCGGCTGTGCAGATCCTTTGTCGGCTTGCTTGAGTTGCGCCTCCAATTGTGGCACACGCCCGTATTGCAGCTCCGACACTTTCTGCCAATCGCCTTTGCGCTTGGCGGCTTCCATTTCAACCTTGATGCGATCGAGTTCCTCCTTCACGTGCTGGCTGCCTTGCACCTGCGCTTTTTCCGCCTTCCAGATTTCCTCCAGGTCGCCGAACTCTCGCTCAAGCTTCTTGATCTCCTCCTCCAGGAGGTTCAAGCGCTTCTTCGAAGCTTCATCGGATTCCTTCTTCACCGCTTCGCGCTCGATCTTGAGTTGAATCGAGCGCCGCTCGATCTTGTCCATCGCTTCGGGCTTGGAGTCGATCTCCATCCTGATGCGCGCGGCGGCTTCGTCGATCAAGTCGATGGCCTTGTCCGGCAAAAAGCGATCGGTGATATAGCGATGTGACAACTCCGCCGCCGCCACGATGGCAGGGTCGGTAATCTCCACGCCATGATGGACTTCGTACTTCTCTTGCAAGCCCCGCAAAATTGCAATGGTCGCTTCAACGGTGGGCTCCCCCACCAGCACTTTCTGGAAGCGCCGTTCAAGCGCGGCATCCTTCTCAAGGTACTTTCGATATTCGTCCAAGGTGGTCGCGCCGATGCAATGCAATTCGCCGCGCGCCAGCGCCGGCTTCAACATATTGCCGGCGTCGATGGCGCCTTCCGCTTTGCCCGCGCCCACCATGGTGTGAAGCTCGTCGATGAAGACAATGATGCGCCCTTCTTCCTGGGCGATTTCTTTCAGCACGGCCTTCAAGCGTTCCTCGAACTCACCGCGATACTTGGCACCCGCCAACAGCATCGCCATATCGAGTGAAAGCACGCGCTTGTCTTTGAGGGTTTCCGGCACTTCGCCATTGACGATGCGCTGCGCCAGTCCTTCCACGATGGCGGTCTTGCCCACGCCGGGCTCGCCAATCAGCACGGGATTGTTCTTGGTGCGCCGCTGCAGTATCTGGATAGCACGCCGAATCTCGTCATCGCGACCTATGACCGGATCGAGTTTCCCTTGGCGCGCGCGCTCGGTCACATCCACGGTGTACTTGGCAAGCGCTTCGCGCTGACCCTCCGCTTCGGCGCTGCCTACGCTGCGACCGCCTCGCACGGATTCAATGGCGCGTTCCAGATGCTGGCGAGCGGCGCCATGCTGACGAAACAATCGGCCGGTTTCACCCTTGTCATCTGCCAGCGCCAAGAGGAATAGCTCCGAGGCGATGAACTGATCATTGCGCTTCTGCGCCTCACGGTCCGTGAGGTTGAGCAGCGCCGCCAACTCGCGCGACACGTTGACTTCCCCACCGTGACCTTCGACCTTCGGAAGCCGTTCTATGCTCGCGCGCAACGCCTCGCGCAAGGGCGCGACATTCACGCTGGCTTTTGCCAACAGCGCGCTGGTGCCTCCTTCAGCCTGGTCCACCAGTGCCAGCAGGAGATGTTGGGGTTCGATGTAGGGGTTGTCTTTGCCCACCGCCAGGCTTTGTGCATCGGCGAAGGCTTGCTGGAATTTGGTGGTGAACTTGTCGAAGCGCATGGTTTTTCCGTTGGGAAGGGATTAGAGGGATTAGCAGCGAGATTGGGTCATGCACGGGGAATTCAACCTCCTGTTGAAGTCACCCCGAATCAATGGCACAGTTCGCTCTCCACACAAACCCTACCGAACGAATGAAACGCTATCTTCTACCAAGCGGGCTCGTCCTGGCCTTGATTCAAGTCAACTCTTTGGCGGACGACCAGTCTACGCTCACCACCGCGGCGCGAAGCATCGCGGGCCAGTTGGTGCAGCAATTGGGTGCGGAGCTTAAAAAAGAAATGGCTGCGGGCGGGCCGATCAATGCCATTGCCGTATGCAAATCGGCCGCGCCTGAGATCGCCGGTCGCCTGTCTCGTGAGCATGGACTCAAGGTGTCCCGCGTGACCCTCAAAACGCGCAACCCCATGCTCGGACAGCCCGATAGCTGGGAACAAGAAGTCCTCGCTCGCTTCGATCAGCGCGCTGCGTCCGGAGACAAGCCAGACGCACTGGAACACGCCGAGACCGTGACCGAACCGCAGGGGCGCTACTTCCGCTACATGAAGGCGATCCCGGTGCAACCGATGTGTTTGAGCTGTCACGGGACGAAAGACACCGTTGCGCAGGAAGTCGAAGCCGTCTTGGCGAAGGAATATCCGCACGATCAGGCACGCGGTTACACGTTGGGGCAGATCCGTGGTGCCGTAACGATCAAACAACGATTGGAGACACCATGACCTCTAACATTGACGCCGTCCTCTTCGACGCCTACGGAACGCTCTACGACGTCTATTCCGTACTGGCGCGCTGCGAGCAAGCGTTCCCCGGCAAGGGAACCGCGTTGAGCCAACTTTGGCGTACGAAACAACTCGAGTACACCTGGTTGCGCAGCCTGATGGGCAAGTACGAAGATTTCGAGGTGGTGACGCGCGCCGCCCTGCGCTTTGCATGCAAGTCGTTGCAGCTTGCGTTGGATGAAACCTCAAGCAAAGCCTTGATGGACGAGTACCTGCGCTTGGCTACCTTTCCCGAAGTCAAGGGCGCTCTGGCCAAACTCTCGCACTTGAAGCTATGCATCCTTTCCAACGGTTCGCCAAGATTGCTGCAATCCATCGTGCGCAACGCGGGACTGGAATCGACCTTTACGCAGGTCATTAGCGTGCATTCCTTGAAGGTCTTCAAACCGCACCCGAGCGTTTATCAGTTGGGCGTGGACGCGACAGGTGTACCGAAAGAGCGCATCGCCTTCATCTCGTCCAACTATTGGGATGCGGCCGGTGCAACTGCCTTCGGCTTTCGAACCTTCTGGATCAATCGATCGAAGGCCGTACCCGACGAGCTGGGCTACCCGCCCGCCGCAGTGCTGTCCAGTCTCGATGAATTGGTGACAACGCTCAGCTAAACGAGCGTCGGCATGCGCTTGGACGCAGCCACTGGCCGCGAATAGGTGTGGGGTCGCTCCTCGGGATAGGGATAGAGCGTATTGCAGGCGATACTGCGATTGGCGGTCTCCACCAATCGCACATGTTCCCGGCGTAACTCGCGCGCATGCTTGAGCCCGCAGGAGTGGGCAATCATGTCGATTTCCTTATTCATGTTCTTGGCGTAGTGCGCCACGCGGAGGTACTTTTCCTCCACCACCAGGCCGCGCTGGAGCCGCTTGTTGTGCGTGGTCACGCCGGTGGGGCACGCATTGGTATGGCAGCGCAAAGCTTGAATGCAACCCAGCGCGAACATGAAGCCACGTGCCGTGTTGATGAAGTCCGCCCCAACACACAAAGCCCAAGCCGCCCTCGCCGGGGTGACCAACTGGCCGGATGCCACCACGCGGATTCTTTCTTTCAAACCTGATTCGAGCAACGCGTCCACGACTCGCGGCAGCGCTTCCGCGATCGGCAAACTCATATGATCGGCCAGAGCCTGCGGGGAGGCCCCGCTGCCGCCTTCGCCGCCATCGATCACCAGGAAATCCGGCGCGTACTCCAGGCCCCGCCGATGCACGGCCTCGCACAGCTGATACATGAACTCCCATCCGCCCACGGCCGTCTTCACTCCCACCGGGCGTCCTGTGAGATCGCGCAGGTCACTAATCTTGTCCAGTAAGTCGTCTATGTTGGCGATGACGCGATGCCGGTTGGGGCTGATGGAATCCTTATGCGCCGGGATGCCACGGATGGCCGCTATCTCTTCGTTCACTTTGCTCGCCAACAGCACACCACCTTTACCGGGCTTGGCGCCTTGCGAGAGCTTGATCTCGAATGCCGCCACTTTCTCTGCGATGGCGCGGGCGCGCGACCGGGAAAACGAACCGTCTTCTTCACGCACCCCATACTTGGCGGTGCCGATCTGCATGATCACGTCGCACCCGCCCTCGTTGTGGTGAGACGACAGTCCGCCCTCACCCGTATCCAGCCAACACCCCGCTTCCGCTGCACCTCGAGATAGGGCGCTCACCGCGGGTTGTGAGATGGCGCCATAGCTCATCCCACTAATGTTGACCAGCGAACGCGCCACGAACGGCTGTCTGCAGTACCCCTCGCCGATAGATAAAGCTGGAGTGGGCACCCTGTCCTCTTCCAGTATCGGAAAAGGCGAATTGACGAATAGGAGTGAACCGGGTTGCCTCAGATCGTAGGTAGAACCGAAGCCGATAATGCCGCCCTCATTCTTGGCGAGTCGATAGACCCAGCCGCGGGTGGCGCGATTGAAAGGCAACTCATCACGATCACCGGCAAACATGTATTGCCGCAGATATTCGCCCAGCTGCTCTAATAGGTAACGCAAACGCCCGATCACGGGAAAATTGCGCAGCACCGTGTGTTTTTTCTGGGTAATGTCTTTGATGAACCAGTAGAACAATACCCCGACGACGATCAATCCCAGCATCGTCCCCGCCCCCTGTAGCAATACGTCGAGCATCTCGCTGTTCCGTTCTAGTAAACGACAGCGAGAATATCGGTGAATTCGGCGTGGCCTTTATCGATGACTGCGGGAAAGCATTCGGTTCGACGACGAAGATTCAGGCGTGGCGTAGCGCTTGTCCCGGAACTCCCTGGCGGCGTCGAATCCCGGCGTACTCACCTGAGGCAATGGGTGGCAACGAACTCCTTGACGACCTGCGCGTTCACGTCCATCACTTCCACCCGCAGGGGAAGCTTATCCATCCCCTCGTAACCCGGCGGCACATCGGGATCGCGGCCCAGGGCCTCGCGAATGGTGGCCGCAAACTTCGCCGGCAGCGCGGTTTCGAGACAGACCACCGGAACACCGGGCTCACGCAGCGCCATCGCCACCTTCACCCCATCGGCCGTGTGCGTGTCGATCATCACACCATATTCCTTGTACACCCGCCGGATGGTCTCGACCCGATCGGCGTGCGTGCTACGGCCCGACACAAAGCCGTACTTCGCCAATGCGCCGGCGTAGGGTGTGTTCGCCAGGTCGAAGCCCCCTTCGCCATCCACCTTGCGCCACAAGTCTTTCACCACTTCCGGCCGCTGGCCCACGAGATCGTAGATGAAACGCTCGAAGTTCGAGGCTTTGGAAATATCCATGGACGGACTGGAGGTCTGCACCACCTCCGCTGCCGTGCGCACACGATAACGGCCGGACTTGAAGAACTCCTCCAGCACGTTGTTCTCGTTGGTGGCGAGGATCAATTTGTGAATAGGCAACCCCATCTGGCGCGCGATGTGACCCGCGAAGATATTGCCGAAGTTCCCCGACGGCACGCAGATGGAAACTGGCTCTCCCACCTTCTTCGCCGTCGCCAAGTAAGCTTTGAAGTAGTAAACCACCTGCGCCACGATGCGCGCCCAGTTGATGGAATTCACCGCGCCGATCTTGTAACGCGACTTGAACGCCGCGTCGTTACTCACGGACTTGACGATATCCTGGCATTCATCAAATACACCACGAATGGCGATGTTGAAGATGTTCGCATCCTGCAACGAATACATCTGCGCTGTTTGAAACGGGCTCATCTTGCCGTAGGGCGAAAGCATGAACACTCGCACTCCACGTTTGCCGCGCAACGCATACTCCGCAGCGGACCCGGTATCGCCCGAGGTGGCACCCAGAATATTGATCTCGCTTTCACTCTTGCCCAGCACGTACTCAAACAAGTGCCCAAGGAACTGCATCGCCATGTCCTTGAAGGCGAGTGTGGGCCCATTGGACAATCCGAGCAGATATAGTCCCGGTTCCAGAGTCGTAATCGGTGTGATATCCGATGAGCGGAATACCTCCTTCTTATAGGTCCTCTGCATCAATGTCCTGAGGTCGCCCTCCGGAATATCGTCGACGTAAAGCCGAATGATCTCGAAGGCCAACTCCGCATAGGGCAGCTTACTCAGGCGAACCAGCGCGCTGTGATCCAAATTCGGATAGCGTTCTGGCATGACCAACCCGCCGTCGGGACCCAGCCCTTCGAGGAGGATATCGCAAAAGGATTTGGGCGGCATACCGCCACGGGTGCTTAGGTATCGCATAGACGGTTCGCTAACACTAGTCGAGTTCTTCTTGCCGAATCACCGTGACCTTACCCAACACCACCGGCAACGCCTCGATCGACGCGAGGGCGGCCCGCACATCTTTCTCGATGGCCTGGTGCGTAAGTAAGATGATATCCACCTGATCCTCTCCGGCCTGTGCTTCTTTCTGCAGCATGGCGTCGATGGAAATGCGCTGATCGGCAAAGATGCGCGTGACATCGGCTAGCACACCGGGCTGATCTTTGACGCGCATACGCAGGTAGTAGCACGTCTGCACCTCGCCGATGGGCAAGATGGGCGTGTCCGCCAACCTGTCCGCTTGGAAGGCGAGATGCGGTACGCGATGCTCAGGGTCAGCCGTGAGCAGGCGGGTGACGTCGACCAAATCTGCGATGACGGCGGAGGCGGTCGGTTCGGAACCGGCCCCGGCCCCGTAGTAGAGCGTCTGGCCGACCGCATCGCCTTTGACCAACACCGCGTTCATCACGCCTTCGACGTTGGCGATGAGGCGTTTTTCCGGAATCAACGTGGGATGCACGCGTAGCTCAATGCCTTGCGCCGTGCGGCGCGTGATACCCAGCAATTTGATGCGATATCCCAACTCTTCCGCGTAGCGAATGTCTTCTTGCGTGAGTTTCGCAATGCCTTCCGTGTACGCCGCTTTGAAGTTCATCGGGATACCAAAGGCGATGGCACTCATGATGGTGAGCTTGTGGGCGGCATCGATACCTTCAATATCGAAAGTGGGGTCAGCCTCGGCATAGCCTAGGCGCTGCGCCTCCTTCAGTACGTCGCCGAAGGCCAGGCCTTTACTGCGCATCTCCGAAAGTATGAAGTTGGATGTGCCATTGATGATACCGGCGATCCATTCGATGCGGTTGGCGGTCAGCCCTTCTCGCAAGGCCTTGATGATGGGAATACCGCCCGCAACCGCCGCTTCGAAATTCACCGTCACGCCTTGTTTGCTGGCGGCGGCGAAGATCTCGGTGCCGTGCGTGGCAAGCAGCGCTTTATTGGCGGTGACAACGTGTTTGCCCGCTGCGATGGCTCGTAGCACGAGATCTTTGGCGATGGTGTAGCCGCCGATCAGTTCTATAACGATATCGATCTCGGGATTGCCGAGGATGTCTTGCGCATTCTTTGTGACGACGGCGCGCCCGCGCACAATGCGCTCGGCGCGTTCGACATCCAGATCCGCCACCATGGTGATGACGATGTCGCGGCCCGCGCGTCTGGAGATTTCTTCTCGGTTGCGTTCGAGTACTTTGTAGGTACCGGAGCCTACGGTGCCGATGCCTAATAGACCTACTTGGATGGGTTTCATGTCTTCTGTTTCTACGATCCGGGGTGCATGCGCTGCACCCTACGTTATCTCGTTACTAGATCCACGGCGGGGCGGCTGGCGGAGCTCAGCAATCCATCTTTGCGGAACATGTCCTTGATGCCGCGTATGGCTTGCCGCGTGCGCGCCTCGTTTTCGATCATGGCGAAGCGGACGTAATCGTCTCCATACTGACCGAAGCCAATCCCCGGTGCCACCGCGACCTTGGCGTCATTGAGCAGCCGCTTGGAAAATTCCAAAGACTTCAAGTCGCCATAAGCATCAGGAATTTTTGCCCACACATACATGGAGGCTTTGGGGATGTCCACGTTCCAACCTGCCGAGCGCAAGCCCTGGCATAGCACATCGCGGCGTTTCTGATAGGTGCTGCGCACCAACTCCACGCAATCCTGGGGGCCTTCCAATGCCACGATGGACGCTATCTGAATGGGTGTAAAGGTGCCGTAGTCGTGATAACTCTTGATTCGAGCCAGCGCCGCCACCAAATCGCGATTGCCCACCATGAATCCCACGCGCCAGCCCGCCATGTTGTAGCTCTTCGATAACGTGAAGAACTCCACCGCCACCTCCTTGGCACCGGGCACCTGCATGATGGAAGGTGCAACATAACCGTCGAACACGATGTCGGCGTAGGCCAGATCATGTACGACATAGATGCCGTGTTCCTTGGCGAGGGCGACGATTTTCTCGAAGAAGGACAATTCCACGCATTGCGCCGTGGGATTGCTTGGAAAATTCAGGATGAGGAACTTAGGTTTGGGATAGCTCTCGTGTATGGCCTTTTGCAACTCGGAGAAGAAATCCACAGCGGGCGCCATCGGCACATGCCGGATGTCGGCGCCGGCGATGACCGGCCCGTAGATGTGGATGGGGTAACTGGGATTGGGCACCAGAACGGTATCGCCCGCATCGAGAGTGGCCAAGGCAAGATGGGCCAAGCCTTCCTTGGAGCCGATGGTCGTAATCGCCTCGAGATCCGGGTCCAGGTCCACACCGAAGCGCCGGCGGTACCAATAACAGATGGCTTTGCGTAATCGAATAACGCCCTTGGAGACCGAGTAGCGATGCGTATCGGGTCGCTGCGCGGATTCGATCAGTTTCGCCACGATGTGGGGAGGCGTGGGCTGGTCCGGATTGCCCATGCCGAAATCTATGATGTCTTCACCACGCTTGCGCGCCGCCGCTTTGAGTTCGGCCGTAATGTTAAAGACGTAAGGCGGAAGACGCTTGATACGGGGAAACTGCTCCATGAATCTCGATCCTAGGACTGCTGTAGTGCCTATAATGCTACCGGAAAACCCCGTTATCTCATACCCTTAGAACGGGCACCCTTAGAACGGATTCTCGCCTTGAAACTGCATCTTTCCCGCTTCACCGGCCAAAATGCCTTCAGTGGCTACGGCCAAGATCACATCACCATAAACGGCCAACGCCACACCCGCAGCATGGTGGTCCTGCCCAGCGAACTGCGCGCTTGGTCACCTCGCAGCCTCGACCAATGCACTTTCGAGGAACTGATGGACCTCCCGGTGGAAATCCTGCTGTTGGGCACCGGCCGCAAATTGCGTTTTCCACATCCGTCGGTGATGGTGGCGTTTCGCCAGAAGGGTATCGGGCTGGAAGTCATGGACACCCCTGCCGCCTGTCGAACCTACAACATCCTGCTGTCCGAGGAACGAAAGGTGGGTGCCGCTATTTTTCTCGAGCCCTAGATTTCCGCCAATGCCTTGATGTGCGCCACCACGCTTCGCCCCAAGGCGGACAAAGCGTAGCCTCCTTCCAAGACAGACACGATCCGCCCTTTGGCGAAGCAATTGGCGAGCGTGACCAATTTCTGTGTGACCCAAGCGTAATCCGCCTCCACCAGACCGAGGGAAGCCATATCGTCCTCGCGATGCGCATCGAACCCGGCCGAAACGAATAGGCACTCCGGCTGGAAAGCGCCCAGGGCGGGTAACCAATGGGTTTCCACGGCAGCGCGAAACTGCCGGCCGTCGCTGCGAGCAGGCAACGGAATATTGACCATTCGCTCCGAGCGCCCGTCGATTCCGCTATAAGGATAGAAGGGGTGCTGAAAGGTCGAAACCATCATCACGCGCGCATCGTCGCGAAAAATATCTTCGGTGCCGTTGCCGTGATGCACGTCGAAGTCCACCACTGCGACGCGCCGCAGAGCATGATGATCCAGTGCATGCGCCGCGCCCACCGCCACGTTATTAAAGAAGCAAAAGCCCATCGCCCGCCCTCGTTCCGCATGATGACCGGGAGGCCTGACGGCGCAAAACGCGCGTGTCGCTTCACCTCTCATCACCAGATCGGTGGCAAGAACAACGGCTCCCGCTGCTCGCAATGCGGCGCCGTGAGTATGACGATTCATTGCGGTATCGGGGTCCAGGTGCACGTGGCCCCTCTCAGGCGCGGCCAGTTCCAACGCCGCGAGGTAGTGCTCATCGTGCACCCGCAGAAGCGCTTCACGCGATACGAGGGGAGCCTCGTACTCCCTAAGATAAGGCAACAGCCCACTATTGATGAGTTGATCGCGGATGGCTTGCAGCCGGTCCGGGGATTCGGGATGGCCGTCCCCCATCTCGTGCAGCATGCAGTCGGGGTGGGTGATGAAGGCGGTGTGGAGGGCAGTGTGCATGGTTCTTATCGGAAGAGACTGAATTGGCGTCGAGGTAGATTACCGTTAATCTTGGTACTCTGATCGTCAGGGAAATCCTGTTCGGCAGTGGGTACGCTTCCTGCACAACAGGCCGTTCCCACCCGTCATAACATCCAGTGCGTCCCCATGCAGCGCGAAAACCTCCTCAAAAGCATTCTCGGTAGCGCGAAACCCTCGCCCGCCACTGCGCCACCCTCCGCACCACCGGATCAAACGTTACACGACGCGCTTGCCGCCTTGCATCGCGTCATCGCGCAAATCAACAGCATCGTGTTGGGCAAGGAACAAGCGGTCAGGCTCACGATGTCTTGTCTGCTTGCACGCGGACATTTGCTCGTCGAAGATCTCCCTGGGGTGGGTAAGACCACTCTCGCGCATGCGCTGGCGCGTTCCCTTGGACTGAGTTTCCAGCGCATCCAATTCACCAGCGATTTGCTGCCGGCGGACATCCTGGGCGCATCGATCTTCGATCGCGACACCTCAAGCTTTCGTTTTCATGCGGGTCCCATTTTTTCCCAAGTAGTACTCGCCGACGAGGTCAACCGCGCCACCCCTAAAGCACAGAGTGCGCTGCTGGAGGCAATGGAGGAACGCCAAGTCACCTTGGATGGCATCACGCGCCCGCTGCCCGCTCCCTTCTTCGTCATCGCCACCCAGAATCCGTCTTCACAGGTAGGCACATTCCCTTTACCCGAATCGCAATTGGATCGCTTCCTTATGCGCATTCACCTGGGCTTCCCCGACGCGCGCGCCGAACGAGCATTGCTTGCCGGCGAGGATCGCCGGGATATGTTGGCGCGCGTTTCACCCCAGATGGATGTCAATCAGATCGCGCACCTGCAAGCGGCGGCGCGCGCCGTCCACGTGTCGGATGCGTTGCTGGATTACGCGCAAGCCTTGTTGGCGCACACACGTAGCCATCCCGACCTGGTGCATGGATTGAGTCCGCGCTGCGGTGTGTTCCTGTTGCATGCCGCGCGCGCTTGGTCCTTCCTTCATGGCCGCGCTTTTGTCGCGCCCGACGATGTCCAATGCGTGTTAGGTCCGGTCATCGCCCACCGGCTGCAACCCGTGCATGGTACCCGCACAACTTCCATCGATACCTTGGTACAAAAAATCGTAGCAGCTGTACAGATTCCCTAATGAGCCGCGCTCTTCGTCATCAATTCACGCGCTGGATCAACCGGCGCTATGTCAGCGAGTCGCCGCCGGTACACCTCACTCAACGTCGTATCTATATCCTTCCGACGAAAGCCGGAATGCTGTTTGGTTCAACCTTGTTGGTCATGTTGCTGGGGTCCATCAACTACAACTTGAGCTTGGGGTTTATTCTCGTTTTCTTGTTGAGCGGCCTTGGCATCGCATCCATGCTGCACACCTATCGTGGATTGGCGGGTCTGTCGTTGCGCCCGGGAAAGTCAGATCCAGTGTTTGCCGGCGCTGCGGGCACCTTGAGCGTGCTCATCGATAACCCCAGCCGACTCACGCGTTACAACGTTGAATTCGTCTTGGATGGCGTCGCCGCAGCCACCATAGATGCCGAAGCAAGCACCGAGTCCTGCGCACGCCTGTCGGTGGCGACGCAACAACGCGGCTTGGTGCGCTATCCGCGCTGGCGGATCACCTCCACTTATCCGCTGGGCGTGTTTCGCGCGTGGAGTTACGCCCATCTGGGAAGCGAGTTGCTGGTCTACCCGCAAGCGGAATCGACCGGACCGCCACCGCCGATGCACGCCGTTCACGCCAAAGATGGCGCGCACGGAGAAAGCGGTCAGGAGGACTTCGCCGGATTACGCCGCTATCAACAAGGCGATTCGCTCAAGCAAATCGCTTGGAAAGCGCTGGCGCACGGACATCCGTTGCTCAGCAAACAATTCACCGGCGGTGCGTTGTGCGAGTTGCGCTTGCAATGGCACGACACGCAGCCCACCATGGGGACGGACGCGCGCGTCTCTCGTCTATGCCGCTGGCTGTTGGAAGCCTCCCACGCCGGCGTTCCCTACGCGCTGGAATTGCCCTCTGAGCGCATTGCACCAGGAAGCGGCGCCGCGCACGATGCACGCTGCTTGAAAGCATTGGCCTTGTATGA
>JANNFC010000126.1:0-6439 GCA_031379405.1 Betaproteobacteria bacterium
GGAAGTCTATCGACTCGACGGCGAACTCCTGCTGAAGGAAACCCCTGCGAAACCTGATCAAGCCGAGACCGCCTTCACGAACGCACTGGAAGTCGCGCGCCGCCAGTTCGCCAAAAGCTGGGAATTGCGTGCGGCAACAAGTCTTGCGCGCCTGTGGCATTTGCAAGGCCGATCCAAAGGGGCATTGGAGCTGTTGCAACCCGTCTACGCTTGGTTCACCGAGGGCTTCGACACGCGCGATCTGAAAGCCGCCAAAGCCTTGCTCGGGATACTCTCCGAAGGTCGTTAGCGTTGCAATTGATGGTTTCATTTCGTACCCACAGCCATTACCATTGGCGCCGGGAAAATGCGCCACACAGTCTGTAGACCTTACATAACAAGTGAGCGAGATGATGAACGATGCCCTCAGCGTAAGTACGCGCCGGCCAACGCCCGCGCGGTGGATTGGTTTTCTCGTTGTTCTATCCCTTTTTGCCAATTTTCCCAATGCCTTCGCGCAGAAGCGCTACGGACCGGGTGTGACCGACAGCGAGATCAAACTGGGCCAGGTCATGCCCTATAGCGGGCCGGCGTCCGCCTTCGGCACCATCGGACGCGCCGAGACCGCCTATTTCGAGAAGATCAACGACGAAGGCGGCGTCAACGGGCGCAAGATCAAATTGATCAGTCTGGATGGTGGATTCGACGCCGCCAAGACCGTGGAACAAACGCGCAGGATGGTGGAGGACGATGGCGTGCTCGCCCTGTTCAATTCCCTCGGACCCGCACAACAGGCGGTGAAGAAATATGTGCATACGAACAAAGTGCCCCACTTGTTCGTCGGGTCAGGGGCGAAGGAATGGGACGAGCCAGCGCAATTTCCGTGGAGTATGGGATGGCAGCCTGCTTTCGAAGAAGAAGGCCGGGCCTTCGGTCGATATCTCCTCCGATACCACCCGAAAGCGAAGATCGCTGCTTTAGGGCTCAAGCTCGATCTCACCACCGACGGACTCAGGGGCCTACAGGAAACCATCAAGGGCAGTGGCATCGAGATTGTTGCCATGGAAACCCATGAGATAACCGACCCAACCGCTGATTCGCAGATCATTTCCCTCAAGGCGTCCGGTGCCGACGTGTTCATCAACTGGTCTAACCCCAAGACGGCCGCGCAGGTCATCCGCAAAATGAAAGATATCGGTTGGCAGCCGGTACATCTCCTGAGCATCGTATCCAGTTCCATCCAGGCCGTGCTGGTCCCCGCCGGTGTGGAGAACTCGATAGGAATCATCACGACCGGTTTCTTCAAGCACCCGTCCGACCCTACCTGGAAGAACGACGCGGGCATGAAGGACTACTTCGCTTGGATGCATAAATACTATCCGGAGGGTGATCCACTGGACGCCTACAACACTTACGGCTACCTCGTGGCGATGACCATGGTGCACGTGCTGAGGAAGTGTGGTGACGACCTCACTCGCGAAAATGTGCTACGGCGGGCGCAGAATATCCAGGATCTCGAACTGCCATTGCTGTTGCCTGGCATTAAGGCCAACACGTCGCCGACCAGCTATCGGGCTATCAAGCAACTCCGCCTGATGAAGTTCGATGGAACACGATGGGTGCCACTCGATTAGGCTGCTCACGGGGCCGCCCTGAGATCAACGGTAGTTACTGAAATAAATGGAAAAGATGAGCCATCACGCTCACTTCGTCGCAAAGCCGCCAGTGCTCGCACCTCCGTGAGAAATGCGGCTAATGGTTCGGGGGCGCTGCGGTTGGCGCTGTTTTCCTGTGCCGCCCACGCCGCCGATGCGAGGCGAGGTACCTGCGAGGCGAGGTACCAGGTCTTTCGTTAACGTAGGAACCTAGGCGAGGTACCAGGTCTTTCGTTAACGTAGGAATCTTAGAAGTCACTAGGAAGGCAAGGTACCAGGTCTTTCGATAGCGTATTATTCGCACTGCGCGCGATGCCGTGGACGATCGCGTCCGGGGATTGGACTTGGGTGCTGATGACTATCTGGTGAAGCCTTTCGTCCTCTCCGAATTGTTGGCTCGGGTGAGGGCGTTACTTCGCCGCAAACAGGCCAAGGTCAATTTGCAGTTGATCCACGGCTCCTTGGTTCTGGACACGTCCTCGCGCCGCGCTTGGCTCAAGGACGAGCCCATAAAATTTCTCCAGTCGGGAATGGGCAATCCTCGAATTCTTTCTGACTGGTCCCCAAGTTTTGCGTCCGATCAACGCATAATTCATGAGAACAATCTCCAGGGATTGTTCTAGGACAACGTATCCTTGCTCAATCCCTTCCGCTCCATGAGATGAGAGGAAGTCGTATGTGCAGTGAGCGCGCATCCACAAGACCACCAGACATCCTAGGCCTTATCTTTTCGCAATGAATGTACGATTGCAGATTTCCCAACTCGGTCCCGGGTTGATTACTGGCGCCGCAGACGACGATCCGAGCGGTATTGCGACCTATTCACAAGCGGGCGCGCAATTCGGCTTCAATATGTTGTGGACCGTAGTGTTCACGTTTCCGTTGATGGCCGGCATCCAGATGGTCAGCGCCCGACTGGGTTGCATGACCGGTCGCGGACTGGCGGCCAATATTAAGGGACAGTTTCCGGATGGGTTGCTGTTCGCTATCGTTGCCCTGCTTCTGGTCGCCAATACCGTCAATATTGCTGCCGACATTGCAGCCATGAGTGAGGCGTTGCGTCTCTTGGTAGGAGGCTCAGCGCATGTCTATTCCCTGACCTTCGGACTGCTGTGCTTAGTATTGCAGGTGTTTCTGCGCTATGCGACCTACGTTCGATACTTGAAGTGGCTCACGCTCGGCTTGCTCACCTATGTGGCGGTCGTGTTCACGGTTCACGTACCTTGGTGGGAGGTGCTGGGTCACGTCGTGTGGCCTCGATTGGATGCGAGTCACGCCACCATCACTATGATCGTGGCCGTGTTCGGCACCACCATAAGCCCCTATCTATTCTTCTGGCAAGCCGCTCAGGAAGTGGAAGATCTGCAAGCCGCTCGGGCCAAGAACGGTCAATCCGGCTTTCAGCCACACGTTCTGGCCGTGGCGAAGCAGCATATGCGACGTATCAAATGGGATACCTTCATCGGAATGGGATTTTCCAATCTCATCGCTTTCTTCATCATCTTGAGTACGGCGGCGACATTGAACGTTGCAGGTATCACCAATATTGAGACGTCGGCTCAGGCTGCCGAAGCACTGCGGCCGCTGGCTGGCGAATTTGCGTTCTTGTTGTTCGGCTGCGGGATTATCGGCACTGGCTTGCTGGCCGTACCAGTGCTGGCAGGCTCGGCCGCATACGCGGTCGCAGAAGCGTTTGACTGGCGGGCTGGACTGGATCTCAAGGCCAATGAGGGGAAAGGGTTCTACGGCATCATCGGGGTCGCCACACTAGGGGGCATCCTTTTGGACTTCACGCCCATGGATCCCATGAAGGAATTGTTCTGGAGCGCGGTAATTAATGGGGTCATCGCCGTGCCCATCATGGCGGTGATGATGTTGCTCGGATCAAGGGATCAGGTCATGGGGCAGTTCGTGATTCACCGTCGACTGCGGCGACTGGGATGGCTCGCGACCGCTGTTATGGCCATTGCGGTGATCGCCATGTTTGCAACACTCTAATGGCGATCGCCATAAAGCACATGATCGTCTGAATACTCTTGTGGCTATCACCCTTGCGATACTCGCCACGTTCATGGGTATCTGCAAAGTGAAGGATGACAATATCGTCTAGGCAATGCAACAGGCTCAGGCCGACAAACTTGATCACTGGTCCCCGAAGTTTGCCCCCGCGCCAAGAGCGCGGGGAATACGAGTTTACTTGGCGCGGCTCGCATGCTCGCCTGAGTGACGAGCCCGCATTGCGCACGGGTCCGCCCTGAGATCAACGATAGTCAGTGGAATAAATGGAAAAGATGCGCCATCACGATCACTTCGTCCCGCCGCAGGTTGCGCGAGCGCTGGCGGCTTCGCGACGGTCCTCATTTTGGTCAAAAACAATATCTACTTGCCCTGGCGAGTTTCGAGCGCAGCGGCCTCATCTCGCGCCCCCGTGAGAAATGCGGGCTAAAAGTTCGGCGGCACCGCTGCTAGCGCTATTGTTGGTGCTACTTTCCTACGCCGCCCAGGCCTCGGAAGCGATGCGCGTCATCGCAATAAAAGTGGCGGGCAAGGCGCTGGCCAACGCACAGTATGTCGAGGTTGACTTGATTCTTCCCGGCGCCGGTGTGGCGAAGAAAGTCGCCATTCGCCTCGCTCACTCCATGGCCATAGGCACCGAGGTCATCACCCCCGCGCGCACGCAGATCGAATTGGAATCGGCCAACGGCAATCGCATTACGATCGAACCCGTGACGCGCTGCAAGATCAACGCGGTGACACCCGACGGCGAGAGTTATTCCATCTCCTCGGGCACACTGGCATTCAAGGTTTCGCGCGCGCTCAGCTTCTTTCATGTCAACTACGAGAAGTTTCTCGCCATCGTGCGCGGCACCCAGTTTCTGGTCTCGGTGGAGCCCGCTAAGCAGATCCGATTTCGTCTATCGGAAGGTCGTTTGCTGGTGGAACGCGAAGCCCGGGTGCGCATTCAAGAATCCGACAGCATCGCAGCCCTACGCGTGCCCGAAATCCTTGCCGAGGGACGCAAGACCGAAGTGTCTTACCGGCTGGACGTGGAGGAGTATCTCCGCGAGTTCAAGACGCTGAAGGAAGCCGAGGACTATTACCGCGACAAGCTGCGCGAAGACGAGCAAAGCGGCGACCCGGAACGCATGCTGGACGGACTCAACGCCATGGGCGTCATCTTGCACCTGCTGGGCAAGGACCAGGAAGCGCTCACCTTTCTAGAGCGCGGATTGACGTTGACGGAACAACGCGCGGATAAGAGAACGGCAGCGATATTCGCCAACAATCTGGGGGCGGTGCATCAACGGCTGGGCCAGTTGGAGCGCACCATTGCACGTCAGGAATTGGCGATCAAGTATCGTATGGTGCTTTATCCCGATGGGTTGCACAGCGACATCGCGGGCAGTCACAACAATTTGGGCGCAGCCTATTTCGCCCAGGGCAAATACGACGATGCCGCCAAGCACTTCGAAACCAGCCTGGCGTTACAGCGGCGTTTGTATGAAGGAGATCTGCATCCGGGTATCGCGCAGCTATACAACAATCTGGGAATTCTGGAACGCACTCGCGGACGCTTCAAGGAAGCGCAAGCGTACCATCAACGAGCGCTGGAAGTCTTGCTCAAGCTCTATCCAAGGGAACACCCTAGTGTCGCCGGAACGTACACCAAGCTCGGCGCCGCCAGCGCCACCCTGCGAGATTATCCGGGAGCCATCAAGCTGCATGAGAAAGCCATCGCGATCTTGCGCAAGCTCTACCCCAGTGAGCTGCATCCGGAGATCGCGGACAACTACACCAATCTCGGTGCCATCTATGCCGCCCAGGACAAACCCGAGCGTTCCGCCGCCCAGCACCGGAAAGCATTGGAGATCCGACGCAAGCTTTATCCGCAATCGGTGCATCCGAGTCTGGCCCTAAGTCACGCCAATCTCGGCGCAGCCCTGGTGGATGCACGCAAATTCCAGGAAGCCTTGGGAGATTTGCGGGAAGCATTGCGTCAGCACGCGAGCCTATACCCAAATGGCATGCACATCGATGTTGCACTCAATCGTACCAATCTGGGTGCGGCGTTGGCCGGACTGCAGAATTACGCAGCGGCCATGGTCGAATACGAGACAGCGCTCGATCTCTGGCGCCGACTCTTCAAAGGCGAGGATCACCCCGGTACGGCGATTACGTTGGATCGACTCGGCAGCGCCTTGCTCGCCATCAATGAACCTAAAAAGGCCATCGAGCGCCATGAGCAAGCATTGGCCATGCGGCTGCGACTCTATCCCGATGGCGTGCACCGCAGCCTCGCAGCCAGTTACCGCGAGCTATCCAAAGATTGGAAACACGCCGGCAATCAGGCGAAGGCGAATGAGTATGAACGCAAGCAACGGGATGTGGATTCCCGGATCGGCAAATGACTCGTATCGCGGCACCCTACTTCGTCATCTACTTCGTGCTCATGATCGTGATCGCGCTGATTGTGCCATGGCAGCAAGTGGATTGGGCACTCTACGCTTGGTCGAACAAGGATCGTCCCGCGCCACTTTCAAGCGAAGTCACCCTTGTGGACCTGCCCTACGATCAGGACCGGACTCGCTTTCGGGCCCGCGTTTGCGAGCTGTTGTCGTCGCTCGTGGCGCAGGATCGGTCGCTTCCCAAGGCCATCGCATTGGATATTCAGATCGAGAACGAACCGGCGGGACTGTCCGAGCTTGAGCGATGCATCGCCGCCGCGCAGAGCAAGGGTATCAAGATCTATGCGGCGGCCAATCCATTGGACTTGAGCGGCAACCTGACCACGGGATTTCTGGAAC
>JANNFC010000133.1:0-2375 GCA_031379405.1 Betaproteobacteria bacterium
ATGGTGTATTTCGGTTGGCCCAGTGCCCACGAGGATGATGCCGAGCACGGTGTGCGGGCGGCATTGGAGATGGTGTACGCGGTCAAGGAGGTGAACGTGGAGCCCGCGTTGACAGTGCGCATCGGTGTGGCCACAGGGACCGTCGTGGTGGGGCAGGCCTCGTTAGAGGACGACGCTCAGGCCAAGCTGGCCGTGGGTGAGACGCCCAATCTAGCCGCCCGACTGCAGGGCTTGGCGGGCCCCGACGAAGTGATCGTTGCCGCTTCGACGCGGCACCTGGTAGGCGCAATCTTTGAGTTGAGCGACCTGGGGGCGCACTCACTCAAAGGCATTGCCCAGCCCGTACACGCCTGGCGAGCGCACGCGGTGCGTAGGGCGGTGGGACGCTTTGAAGCGACCCACGGTGGCGAAGCCTTGACGCCGATGGTGGGTCGTGAGGAGGAGATCTCCGCGCTACTGCGTCGTTGGCGCCAGGCGTGCGCGGGGGAAGGTCAGGTCGTGCTGGTCAGTGGAGAGCCGGGCATCGGCAAGTCGCGATTGACCGGAGCGCTGCGTGAGCAACTCGTCGATACGCCGCACACCGTGATGCGCTACCAGTGCTCGCAATATCACCTCAACTCCGCCTTGTACCCCTTGACCGAGCAGATCGAACATGCGGCGGGATTTGCGCGGGACGACACGCCCGAGCAGCGGCTGGATAAATTAGAAACCCTGATGGTCGGTAATCCAGCCCAGCGTGCCGAGGCGGTGCCACTCATCGCGGCGCTCCTTTCGCTACCGCTAGAGCGTTACGCGCCCCTCAATCTTTCTCCGCAAAAGCAGAAGGAAAGAACGCTTGAGGTGCTAACGGGGCAGCTTAAGGAACTTTGCCGACGCCAACCGGTATTGACGGTCTTCGAGGACGCCCAATGGATCGATCCGACCAGTCAGGAGCTGTTTGATGCCTTGATTCCGCAAGTCAAGGAAATGTTCTTGTTGATGATCGTTACGTTCCGACCCGAGTACACGCCACATTGGGTTGAGCAAGCGCATGTTGCCATGTTGTCCGTGGGCCGCCTGGGGCAGCGCGAAGTGGCGGAGCTGGTGGCCAAGGTCGCCCGGGGCAAGAGCTTGCCGCGCGAGGTTCTGGACAAAATCGTGGCGCGCACGGACGGCGTGCCATTGTTTGTAGAGGAACTGACCAAGTCGGTCTTGGAATCGGGAATGCTGCGCGAGGCGGGTGATCAGTACACGCTACAAGATCCGGAACTTGCGCTGGAGATTCCCACGTCGCTGCGTGACTCGTTGCTGGCACGCCTGGACCGCCTGTCCCCGGTGAAGAGCATCATTGAGATTGGTGCTTGTATCGGTCGGGAGTTCTCCTTTGATCTGCTTGCGCGCATCTCATTGCTTCGCAACGGGCAACTCGAGGAAGGCCTGCGCACGCTCACCGAGGCCGGGTTGGTCTATCGACGTGGCATGCCGCCGCATGCGACCTACACCTTCAAGCATGCCTTGGTACAGGACGTTGCCTACGACTGCTTGTTGAAGAGCAGGCGCCAGCATCTGCACACCCGGATTGCACAGGTGCTCGAGGAAAATTTCGCCGATCGCGTCGCCAACGAGCCGGAGTTGTTGGCCCATCACTTCACGCAGGCGGGCGATCTGGTCGCGGCGATCTCCTGGTGGTGCGACGCCGGAAAGCTGGCCGTGCGCAGAGTGGCACTGCGGGAAGCGGTTGGCCATTTCAAACGAGGCCTGACACTCGTCGAGCAGTTGCCGCGCTCACTGGGGCGCGACGCTCTCGAGCTGTCGATTCGGCAGCCGCTGCACGCTTCGTGGGTCGGGTTGCTCGGATGGCCAGCGTCCGAGGTCACCGTAAATGCCACGGCAATGCTGGAGGTGGCAAAACGCCAAGGCGATACGCAGGCCCTTGGGCTCGGATTATGGGCGATGTGGGTCAATACCATCACTCAGGGCCGGGTGGCCGATTCGCTCGAATGGGCGCAACGCATGCTGGCCAAAGGCGATGAGACCGGGGACATCGATCTACAGATTCTGGGGCACGCCGGCGCCATGATTTCGTACTTTTACTTGGGCGAATTGCTCGATGCGCAGGCGCATGGAAATAAGGTCCCGGTGCTATACGACCCGCGCAATGCGCTCCGGTGGAGCGCTCGCACTTGGCCGAGGTGTTACGCCTGAAAGGTTGGATGCTGATGCGGCTGGGTGGGGACAATGAGGGCGAGAAGAAAAACAAGGAGGCCGAGGCGCTGCTGCGCGCGTCCATCGACTGGGCGCGACACCAGCAGGCCAAGTCCTGGGAGTTGCGTAGTTCGACGACGTTGGCTGAGTTATTGATCGCGCGCGGGGAACGCGATGCCGCGCGCGCGCTG
>JANNFC010000146.1:0-15039 GCA_031379405.1 Betaproteobacteria bacterium
GAAGTCTGGCGTAACGAGATTTCCCGTCCCGGCTATGCGGGCGGCATGTTGACCACGGCGGGCAACGTAACCATCTATACCACGCAAGGTGGTGGCTTCACGGTGGCCAACGCCACCACGGGCGAAATTCTGTTCTCGTCCAACCTGGGTACCGCCGCGAAAGCGGGTCCCATGACCTTCGCGCATAACGGCAAGCAGTACATCGTTCAGGCCCTGGGTGGTACGCCTGGCTTTGGCCGCGACGAGGCGTGGAAGTCAGAGTTCGGCAGCATGGTTGTCGCCTTCACGCTTGAGTAATCCGCAAGTGAATTAGGCAGCGCTCTCGTCTTTCCCGAGCAGGAGCGTACTGGGGGCGCGCATAGGTTGAACCTTTGCGCGCCCTCTTTTGTCAAGAGATCAGGTTGCAACCTGACGCGAGGAACGCATGAAAGCTAAGTTTTTGGTGGTGGCAGCAATCGCGTCAAGCCTTGCAATGGGATTGACGTTGGACGCATCGGCTCAGAATGAAACGGCAGATGCCGCGGAGCAAAAAATCCCGAGTTCGAATCCCTTCTCAGGTGACAAGGCGAAGATCGAAAAAGGCAAGCGGTACTTTCGCCAAAATACCTGCACGGCTTGCCATGGCGGGCGCGCGGATGGTCAGGGCGACATGGGTAGCGGTGCCGATCTGCGCAAGCTCAGGATCGGTTTCAAGGGCTTCGTACAAACCGTAAAGAACGGTAGAAGAGTGCCGGGTAGGCAGCAATTCATGCCATCGTTCGCGCATTTGACGCACGATGAGATTTTCCACATGGGCGCTTACCTGGAAACGCTGGCTCATGATGAGGCCAACTGGAAGGAAGGCGCTAAGAACTAATCGCCCAATTTGCAACGCTGTGCGTCAATGCGCAAGGCGTGACCGGCATAAGGAGAACCCATGAGGAACGGAAGTAAAGTCGTTGTAATGTTGCTTGGGCTGTGCTTGTCCGCCCTCGCATCGGCGGAGATCATGAAAGACGAACCCGCCGGATTTCGCGGCGTGGGTTGGGGCGAGTCCTTCGACAAGGTGGCTGCCCAGATGTCCATCCTGCGCGATGAAGGCGAGGTCAAGTATTACAAGCGAAGCGGCGATACCCTAAAAATCGGCCAGGTGGACGCCCTCAAGGTGGCTTACCGTTTCTACAACGGAAAGTTTAGTTCGGGAGTGGTGCAAACCTACGGCGGCGCCAATCAAAAAGCGCTATTGGTGACGATAACCGACATGCACGGTACACCGGTCAGACCGCGAAAGCGCATTCCGCAGTACTTTTGGGATGGGGAGAAATCCTTCATTGTTCTCACTTGCGAGGTGACATCCTATTGCGTGGTGGAGATTTCCTCCAAGGACGTGATTCAACTCGAGCAGACGCAAACCGGCAACGACGGGCGCGCCCCGAAGGACAAAGGCGGCGACTAGTCCCGCATCCAAGTCACGCAAACGTAGTATTCTGCAAGCCGGTTAAATACCGGCTTCTTGTTTTTGGAGACCTCATTCAACATGGACCGCGCACCGCAAACTCAACGTACCACGCTCACGGGCCGCTCGGCCTTTTTGCGTTTGCTGATCGACGAAGGCGTCGATCATCTTTTCGGTAATCCTGGCACCACGGAGCTTCCCATCATGGACGCTCTGGTTGAATATCCAGAGCTGCATTACGTGTTGGGGTTGCAAGAAGCACTGGTCGTGGCAATGGCCGATGGCTACGCGCGCGCGACCAACCGGTTGGCGGCTTGCAATGTGCACGTCGCGCCGGGTTTGGGCAACGCCATGGGTTCCCTCTACAGCGCCAAGTTTTACGGTTCGCCGGTCATCATTACCGCCGGGCAACACGAGCAAGGGCACGGATTGACGGAACCGCTATTGTACGATCCGCTGGTGCCGATCGCCCAGCCGATGGTCAAGTGGGCGACGGAAGTCACGCGACTGGTTGACTTGCCGCGAATCGTGCGCCGTGCCGCGAAGGTGGCGACCACGCCGCCCACCGGGCCCGTGTTCATCAGTCTGCCGGGCGACATTCTGGATGATGAAGCTTCGCTTGACCTGGGTCGCGTCACTCGGGTGGATGCACTGACCCGACCTTCCGATGCGGCGCTTCAACAACTCGCATCGATACTGCTGGAAGCGCGCAACCCCGTGTTGATCGCAGGCCACGAGATCGGCACGCGCGACGCGTTTGCACAAGCGACCCAATTGGCGGAACTGCTGGGCGCGCCGGTGTATCAACAGACGGTGGCTTATGCCGCGCACTTTCCGTCCGAGCATCCCGCGTATATGGGCGAGCTCACTCGCAGCCAGGCGAAGGTACGCGCAGCGCTGGAACCGCATGACGTGATGCTCTGCATGGGTAGCGATGTACTGCGTATGTCCGTTCATAGCACGATCGAACCCTTACCCGAAAGCATGCGCGTGTTGCAGATCAGCGAGCGCGACTGGGAATTGGGCAAGAACTATCCGGCGGAAATCGCGATCAAGGCCGATGTGAAGGAAACGCTGAGCGCGCTTAATCGCGTATTGGCCGCGCTTCGCTCGACGCAGCGCGCGGCGCTGGCGCAGCAGCACATGGCAGAGCTCGCCGCGAAAAATTGGTCCACCAAACGTACGCGACTGTGCGTTGAAGTTGAGAGTGCCAAAAGTGTCAAGCCCATCGACCCACGCTATCTGATGCGCCAGCTCTCGGATGCCATCCCCGCCGATGCAGTGGTGGTGGAAGAGGCACTCACGTCGTCCTTCTCGCTGCTGAGCTTCCTACGTTATCGCGATAGCCAAAGCTACTACGGACTGGCGAGTGGTGGCATTGGCTTCGCCGTGCCTGGTGCCGTGGGCATCAGCTTGGGCATACCTAATCGACCCATCGTCGCCCTTATCGGTGACGGCAGCGCCATGTACAGCATTCAGGGCTTGTGGACCGCCGCTCATCTGAAGCGCCCCATCACGTACGTCATCGCCAACAACAGCAGCTATCGCATTCTGAAGGAGCGGCAGATGGCACGCCGCGGCAATCAGGCATTTTTCGGGATGGATATTCGCGATCCCGCTATCGATTTTGTGGCATTGGCCCAGTCCATGGGCGTGCGCGCTCAGCGCGTCACCGAGCCTGGGCAGATTACGGACGCGCTACGAGCCGCCATTGCTTCCGGGCAGACCAATCTGATCGATATGACGGTGGCGGATGGGTTTGGGTCGTAACGCAGTACGGGGAGAAAAAAAACATCTGAGCGAGCTGCCTGGTTTACGTCGAGGGTGATGGCAGGTTTGTGTAGGCAAAAACCGGCGAGCATTTGGACAGCGGAAGGCGTTGCACCTTCCGTCAGATTTTCGCCGCATGGTGGAGGTCAGCTTGATCGCGCACGCATAGTGCCTTCGATCTTAGCGCCGATGAATTTACCCACGATGTACCACCACACCGTTCCGATCAACCCGTGATAAAGCAACGGCCACCAGAAATTGGTGACGTCTGCCAAGGGTCCCGAAGGGGATGGTGGTACCAACCACGTTACCGGCATGACTCCTAAACTCACGGGAAAGTCGAACGCCAAAAAAATAATCCAGTAACCTGACCACTTCGACTCGCCGCTATGCAGAATGAGCCAGACGGTGTGGGCGAGCAGCGCGATGTGTGCGAGGGCGAATGTGCCACCGGTTCGGGATACTCGAGACCACGGCGACTTTTGGCGATCCGAACTATCGTCGGACATGGGGCTCGTTGGGAAGACCGGCGTAGGGTAATCAAGCCAACTTCACCACCTGCTTGCCAAAATTTTCCCCCTTGAGTAACCCGATGAAAGCCCGGGGGGCATTGGCCAATCCATGCGCAACCGTCTCGCGATACTTGATCTTACCCGCCGCCACCCAGTCGATGAGTTCTTGCCGGCCCTTGATGTAGAGGTCCATGCGGTCGCTCACTATGAAGCCTTGCATCTTCACTCGATTGACCAAGATCGAACGAATCATCTTCATAGCGTACGGATCGGTGCTGTTGTAGTCGGAGATCAAGCCACACAGCGCGACGCGGGAGAACGGATTGAGCAGGCGAAACACGGTGTCCATGACCACGCCGCCGACGTTCTCGAAATAGCAGTCGATGCCGGCGGGCACAGCGGCTTTTAGATCCTCGTACAGCTTGCCCGCCTTATAGTCCACGCAGGCATCGAATCCGAGTTCCTTGACGACGTACTCGCATTTGTCTTTGCCGCCGGCAATTCCGATGGCGCGGCACCCCTGTAGTTTCGCCAGTTGTCCTACCACACTACCCACGGCGCCGGATGCGGCGGAGACCACCACCGTTTCTCCCGCGTGCGGTTGGCAATGTTCAAACAGGCCCGTCCATGCCGTCACGCCCGGCATGCCAACGACGCCAAGATAGGCCGACAACGGGATTTTCTTGGCGTCGATTTTGACCAGACCTGCGCCGTCGGTGGTGCAATAGGTCTGCCAACCCAGGCTGCCCACCACGAATTCGCCTACCTTGAACTTGGCGTTGCGCGATTCGACGACCTCGCCCACGGTGCCGCCGACCATCACTTCGCCGACGTCCACGCTCTTGGCATAAGATTTCCCCTCGGCCATGCGTCCACGCATATAAGGGTCGAGAGACAGGTAATGATTCTTGACCAGCAACTCCGCGTGTTCGGGCTGCGTGACTGGCGCCTCAACAATGCGAAAATTGGCCTCGGTGACCCATCCTTCCGGTCGGCTGGCTAGCAGTACTTGAGTGTTAGTCGTCATGATGCACTCGCAAAGTAATATGGACCAATGCATTCTAGCCCTGATCCGACGCAGACCTAATATGAATAGCGCCATCCCATGAAGACAAATCTGATTCTCCTGCCTGGCCTGCTGTGTGATGCGGCACTGTTTGCGCCGCAAGTGGGCGCGCTTTGCGATGTGTGTGAACCCTGGGTCGCCGATCTCACGCGCGACGACTCGATTCCCGCTATGGCACGACGCGTACTGAGCGAAGCGCCGTCCGGACCGTTGGCGGTGGCGGGCCTTTCCATGGGTGGTTACGTAGCGCAAGAAATCATGCGACAAGCCCCCGAGCGCGTGCGATCTTTGGCGTTGCTCGACACACGCTCCCGACCCGATGACGAGGAAGAGACCCAGCGGCGCCGACTGCTGATGAAGCTGGCACTCTCGCAGGAGGGATTTACCCCAGTCACTACACGAATGTTGCCCTTGCTCATTCATCCTGACCGCGTCACGGAACAACCTTTGGTTAAAATCATTCGAGAGATGGCGGAGGGTGTCGGGGTCGCGGCGTACCTGCGGCAGCAAACCGCAATCATCGCGCGGCCCGATTTCCGGCCATCGCTGGCGCAGATTGGATGCCCGACGCTCCTCGTGTGTGGTCGGCAGGACGTTCTCACACCCCTGGAGTTTCATCACGAGATGGCTGCGATCATCCCCAACGCGCGTTTGGAGATCATCGAACATTGCGGCCACTTGTCCACACTCGAACGGCCGGACGAGGTGAATGCGTTGCTGCACGAGTGGCTCTGCGCAGCATTGATTTAGAATCCAAGCTTTTCCTAACAATTCGTATTCCCCGTGCGCTTGGCGCGGGGGCAAACTTCGGGCGTTTCCAAAGGGGGCTACGTGAAAATCACTTCGCCCCCTTTGGTCAATTTAGTTAAGGGCGGGGTCAATACCCCGCCCGCGAAGTCCCTTTTATTTTTGTCGTACTGGGAGTAGTCATGGCCAACATCAGCAGCCGCGCGCAAAGCCTCGGCACCGAAAACGCCTTCGTCGTCCTCGCCGAAGTCAATAAACTCATCCGCGATGGACGCGACATCATTTCCTTTTGCATCGGGCAGCCGGATTTTCATACGCCGGTGAATATCCAGGACGCCGCGGTGAAAGCAGTGCGCGACGGTAAGCATGGCTATACGCCGTCGGCCGGCATATTGGAATTGCGCCAAGCCGTGGCAGCGGATTTCACCCGCACACGGGGCGTTAAGGTGGAGCCCGACGACGTCGTCGTGGCCGCTGGGGCCAAGCCCTTCATCGGCTACACCATTCTCACTGTCACCGACTACGGCGCCGGTGACGAAGTCGTCTATCCCAATCCCGGCTTCCCGATCTACGAGTCGCAAATCAAGGCCAATGGTGCCGTCGGCGTACCCATCCACCTGCGCGAAGGGCGCAGCTTCAGCTTCGATCCGCAAGAGTTGGCGGACAGGATCACGCCGCGCACCAAGCTCCTCATCCTCAATTCACCGCAGAATCCCACCGGCGGCATCATCCCGAAAAAAGATATGGAGGTCATCGCCGAGATTTTGCGCAAGCATCCGCAAGTGTGGATATTCGCCGACGAAATCTACGGGCGCTTGATCTACGAGGGAGAGTTTGTATCCATCGCATCCTTCCCCGGCATGCAAGAGCGCACCATCATCTCCGACGGCTGCTCCAAGACTTGGGCGATGACAGGCTGGCGCCTGGGCTTCGCTTCCAATAAGAAACTGGCGCCTTACTTTACTAACTGGGTGACCAACACCGAATCCTGCGCTTCGCAAATCAGTCAGTGGGCCGGCGTGGAAGCACTCACCGGTCCGCAAACCGATGCGAAAAGGATGCGCGATATTTTCTTCGAGCGACGTGGCCTGATCGTCAGCCTGCTCAATCAGGTGCCCGGAGTAACCTGCCAGCACCCCGGTGGTGCGTTCTACGCCTGGCCCAATGTCACCGAAGCTTGCCGCATGACCGGTTGCAAGGACTCCGAAGAGTTTCGCTCACGCTTGCTGTACGAAGCCGGTGTCGCGGTGTTGGCCGACATTCACTTCGGCCCTCGTGTGCCCGACGAAGGGCAGCACATTCGGTTTAGCTACGCTGCCTCTAACGAGGCTATCAAGAATGGAATTGCCCGGATGGCGGAATTCGTGCGGACGAATACGGTTCGGGCTGCGAAAATTTTCAGCTCCCAACCGGACACTCCCAACCAGACCCTTGCAAAAAGAATATGACATGTTTAATATGCAAGGATGTTTCCGCGTATTGCAGCGCTAAAAATTCGCGAGCGCCTCGGTTGGAGCCCGGCCGTAGCCATACTGGGTCCCCGTCAGGTTGGCAAGACTACGCTTGCCAAACAGATCGTAGCCGAGTGCGAAGGTGCGGTATACCTTGACCTCGATCGTCCAGGCGAACGTTCGCGGTTCTTGGAACCCGAAGCATTTCTAGCTGCCAATCGTCAACGTCTCGTGGTGCTGGATGAGGTTCAGAATCTGCCCGAGATCTTTAGCGTAATCCGAGGCGAGATCGACTCCGACAGGCGTCCGGGGCGCTTTCTCGTCCTAGGTTCGGCTTCATTCGGCTTGTTGCGTCAGACCCAGTCACTCGCCGGACGACTCGCTTTCGTTGATATGGCCCCACTGCTGATCACCGAAGTGTTTCAGCAGTTCGAAAACATTCAAACTCTCTGGTTGAGAGGAGGATTCCCATTGAGCTACATGGCTGCGAATGACCATCAGTCATGGCTGTGGCGAGAGGGTTTCGTGCGTCATTTCCTGAGCGCGGATCTGCCCTCGCTAGGTATCCGTGTGGATGCGGATTCCATGGGGCGCTTCTGGCGTATGGTGGCGCATCTGCACGGACAACTGTTCAATGCCTCGGCCATCGCGGCGTCGTTGGGCGTGTCCGCTCCGACCGTCGCGCGCTGGTTGGATCATCTTGAAGCGACGTTGATGCTTCGCAGATTGGAACCGTACCATGCCAATCTCGGCAAGAGACTGGTCAAGTCACCCAAAGTGTATGTACGAGATAGTGGCCTGTTGCACTACCTGCTGAACATTAAGGAAGTCAATGACCTCCTTGGGCATCCGGCCACGGGTGCGTCTTGGGAAGGGTTTATCGTCGAGCAGATTTGTAGCCGATTGGCATACGGCGAGCCTGCCTCGTTCTATCGGACGGCCGCTGGGGCGGAGCTCGACATGGTCATTGAGGCGGGCGGGAAAAAGATCGGTGTCGAGATCAAGTTCTCGTCCGCGCCAAAGGTGACGAAGGGATTCTGGCAAGCTTGTGAGGATGTGGGCGTCGACCATGCATATATCGTATCGCCGGTGCAGGAAGGCTGGTCGATGGCTGAGAATGTACGGGTGGTATCCCCGCTGGAAATTGGTGCGCAGGTACTGAACTGGCCGAAAAGATGAGCAAGCGCTTTTCCACTATCCTGTGAGCGTTACTTCAGCACCGACATTTTCTTGCGCTCGATCAACGCGAAGTCGATCTCATAACCAAGGCCGGGTGCGGTAGGCGCGTACACCAATCCATCGCGATCCACGGTGATGTCTTGCGCCAATCCGTACTTGTGCGCGCCGTGCGGCAGCAGTACTTCGAAGAATTCCGTATTGCGGATGGCCATGATCACGTGCAAGTTGGCCACATTGTTGAGCGAATTGCCGCCGTGGTGGATTTCGTAGTTCATGCGGAAGGCTTCGGCGAGGTGGGCGGTCTTGACCAGCGTCGTGATACCGCCTTTTACGGCGACGTCACCACGCAGATAGTCCGTGGCTTGCAACATGATCCACGGCGCATAGCTGTCGTACCCGGTGATCGGATATTCAGTGGCCATCACAGGGATGTGCAGCTTTTGTTTGAGCTTGACGTAGTTGTAGATGTCCTGGTCTGAGAGTGGGTCTTCATACCAGTGAAAGCTCATCTCTTCGATGGCGCGGCCAACGCGCACGGCGGCTGGAAAGTCATAGCTCCAAGTGGAATCGAGCATGATGGTATAGTCGTCTCCGACGGCGCGGCGCACCGCTTCGCACACTTTGATATCTTCGCGCCATACGGTGGGCGGATGGATCTTATAGGCAGCCCATCCCTCGGATTGGAATGACTGTGCTTCCTCGGCGTAGGCTTGGGGCGAGTCGAGAACCGCTGAGGAGGCGTAGGCGCCGATGCGGTCGCGGTAAGTGCCAAGCAAACGATGTATGGGCTGACCATAGGACTTGCCGGCGATGTCCCACAGCGCTACATCGACGGCTCCGATGGTACGAACGCCCGCCGCCCGTTGTCGTTTCCACAGGTCTTGATTCAGCTTTTCCCGGTCGAGCGGGTTCTTGCCCATCAGCACCGGTTTCAGGTGGGTAATGAGACCTTGCGCGTCCGTAGTCGCGGAGTTCATGGCGGACCCAAGGAAGGCATGTCCTTCAATACCCTGATCGGTTACCAGGCGCAGAAGCGCGAGCGCGCTGGTGCCTGAAAAGCTGCCGGAATGCGCGCCGTAGCTAGTGGAGGGAATGTTGTCCCAGGCAAAAAGTGTGAGGGTTACGTCGGAGATTTTCATGGTGGATTTCCAAGGTTACCGACCGGTTTGCCGCAGCTTGAAGCGCTGAATCTTCCCGGTCGCAGTCTTAGGTAATTCGGTGACGAACTCGATCCAGCGCGGATACTTGTAGGGTGCGAGCGAGCTCTTTACATGCTGCTTCAACTCATCGGCCAATGCAATGCAGGCCACACTGCGATCCTTGAGCACCACAAAAGCCTTCGGCTTAGTAAGTTGATCGGCATCTGAATTGCCAATGACCGCCGCTTCCAGCACGGCTGGGTGCGTGATCAAAGCCGCTTCCACTTCGGTGGGCGAGACGTAGATGCCGCCCACCTTGAGCATATCGTCGCTCCGACCCGCGTATGCGAAGTAGCCATCGACGGTGCACGAATACTTATCACCGCTGCGTGTCCATTCGCCGAGAAACGTGGTATTGGACCGCTCGCGAGCATTCCAATAGAACAGTGCGCGTGTGGGGCCATTGATCTGCAGTTCGCCGGTTTCGCCAGCAGCGACCGGGGCGCCGTCGTCATCGACCAGGCGCAGTTTGTATCCGGGTACCGGCAAGCCGGTAGTGCCGTGATGCACATCGCCAGGCCGATTGGACAGAAATACATGCAGCATTTCAGTGGAGCCGATGCCGTCGAGCAAGTCGATGCCGAAATGTTCCGAGAATCGGCGGCCGATGTCGGCGGGTAGTGCCTCGCCCGCGGAGGTGGCGATGCGCAAGCGCAATTCGCTTTTCTTGGGAAGGTCGGGGCTCGCCAACATGGCGGCAAACAATGTGGGCACGCCGTAGAAGATGGTTGGCTGGTGTTGCTTGAGCCGAAGTGCAACTGACGCCGGGGTGGAACGCTCCGCCATCAGCACCGCGGTGGCGCCCACGGCCAGCGGAAAGGTGAGCGCATTCCCCAGGCCGTAAGCAAAAAAAAGCTTCGCCGCGGAAAATACAACGTCATCTTCGCGAATACCCAATACCGGCTTAGCGTAAAGCTCGGCGGTTTGAATCAAGGTGCTATGTACGTGCACGACGCCTTTTGGCGTGCCTGTGGAGCCCGACGAGTAAGCCCAGAAGCACATGTCGTCAGATTTGGTGGCGGCGGGTTCGAATGCGAAGTCGGCCGACGCAAGCATTTCGTCCAGTTTCGGATGCGGGGACGATGATTCGCCGGATACGATGATGTTCGATAAGAATGGCGCGTTGCCCAGCAAAGATTGAAACTGAGGCAGCAAATCGGACGACACAATAAGACCACGAGCGCGACTGTCGCTCAGCATGAAGGCGTAGTCAGTGGGCGTGAGCAGCGTGTTCGCCGCGATCGGGACGATGCCCGCTTTGATGCATCCCAGGAAAACCGTAGGAAAGTCGATGGTATCCAGCAAGCACAACAGCACGCGATCTTCCATGCGCAATCCCGCATCGAGTAATGCGTTGGCGCAGCGATTGACCCGTTGCGCAAGCTCGCCATAGGTGTAACGACCTTGGTCGTCGATGTACGCGGTTTTCCCGCCTCGACCCGCGTGCAAGTTGCGTTCGAGCAAATCGTGGGCGGCGTTGTAGTCGCGCGGGATGTCGATCAGGGGCGGACTCGTGCTGTGATCCGCTCGGCTCAATTCGGCCATGGGCAACTTTCATTTATTTCTACGAAGGCTGCATTATTGCCGATTCCAGACATGCAAAATAATGCAGTGATAACTCTACGAAGTGCAGTATACTGCCCAACGTGTTTTCTCCTTTGTTTTCTCCTTTGCCTTCTGTGCCTCCTCGCCGCCCCGCGCGCGCAGTCACTGCGCCCCGTAAAAATGCCTTGTCGCAAGACCTGCTGGGTACGTTGGCCGAGCGCGTGCGTGCCGGACGTAAGCGATTGGCTTTGACTCGGCGCGCCTTGGCCGATGTATCGGGCGTTTCCGAACGTCATCTTGCGCAATTGGAGAGTGGTGCTGGCAATATATCGGTGATGCTGTTGGGGAAGGTGGCGGAGGCCTTGCAGGTGCCGGTGGCGGAACTTCTGCGTGAGGCCTCTGCGCGCACCGCCGAAATCGAGCTGATCAACGATCTGCTCAGTGAGTTGCCTGAGACCGCATTGGCGCAGTTGCGTCAACAACTCTCCACGACCTATGGCAAAGCTGTCGAGCGCCGGCGAGATCGTATTGCGCTGATAGGATTGCGCGGCGGCGGCAAATCGACGCTCGGAGCATGGCTCGCCAAACACCTGCAGGTGCCCTTCATCGAGTTAGATCGCGAGATCGAACGCGAAGCCGGTACCAGTCTGAACGAAGTCTTCATGCTGTATGGCCAGGCAGGATTTCGCCGCTACGAGAAACGGTGCCTCGACCGTATATTGCACCAACACCAGCGGGCGGTCATCGCTACGGGGGGCAGTATCGTGTCGGAGCCCGCCACCTTTGATCTCCTGCTCGCTTCCTGTATGACGGTATGGATCAAGGCTGCACCCGAGGAGCACATGGCCCGTGTGGTGGCCCAAGGAGATCTGCGGCCGATGCAAGGTAACGCGCAATCCATGACGGATCTGCGGCGCATTCTGGATGCGCGCGATTCGCTGTATCGCCGGGCGGATGCCATCGTGGATACGCGTGGGCGTTCCGCCGAGCGCAGTCTGCGCGATCTCATCAAAGTCACCCAAATCTAAGGAAATTCCATGGATGCCGCTACCACTGCCGTCACCAATCCGATAGTCGACTATCGCACTTATCCTGATTGTTATCAGCATTGGCGCTTGGGTTTTGATGGTGCCACCGCTACGCTCTCGATGGACGTCAATGAGGACGGTGGATTACGGCCCGGATACAAACTCAAGCTCAACTCCTATGACCTGGGCGTGGACATTGAATTGAACGATGCCTTGCAGCGCATCCGCTTCGAACATCCCGAAGTGAAAGTGGTGGTGCTGACGAGTGCCAAGGAGCGCATGTTCTGCTCGGGCGCCAACATCTACATGCTGGGGCTGTCGACGCACGCTTGGAAGGTCAACTTCTGCAAGTTCACCAACGAGACGCGCAATAGCATCGAAGACTCGAGCGCGCATTCCGGATTGAAGTTCATCGCGGCGCTCAACGGCAATACGGCCGGTGGCGGCTATGAGTTGGCTTTGGCTTGCGATGAAGTATTGATGATCGATGATCGCTCCAGCGCGGTGAGTCTGCCGGAAATCCCGCTTCTCGGCGTGTTGCCTGGTACCGGTGGTTTGACGCGTCTGATCGACAAGCGCAAAGTAAGGCGCGATCTCGCCGACATGTTCTGTACCACCACCGAAGGCGTGCGGGCCGAGCGCGCCTTGGAGTGGCGGTTGGTGGATCGGATCGCCAAGCCCGCGCAATTCCAGGATCTGGTACGCCAACGAGTGGCTGCATTGGCGAGCCACAGCAACCGACCCGGTGACCAGGCCGGTGTGCAACTCAAACCCTTGGAGCGCACTTTGGACGAGCGTGGCCTTCACTACCAGTTCGTCGACGTTGAAGTGGATCGCACCAAACGGATGGCGACGATCACCGTCAGCGCACCGGATGTGGCCGGACCTCAGACTGTGTCCGAGATTGCCGCCCAGGGCTGCAATTGGTGGCCGCTACGCGTCGCCCGCGAATTGGACGACGCCATCCTTTCAATGCGCACGAATGAATTGTCGCTGGGAATGTGGGTCCTCAAAACGCGAGGAAATTGCGCCGTGGTTCTGGATTACGACCGCGTGATGGACCACTTACGCGACGATTGGCGGGTGCGAGAAACCATCAACTTCTTGCGCAGAACGCTGGCGCGCTTGGAAGTTTCCTCTCGCAGCTTGTTTGCCATCGTCGATCAGGACTCTTGCTTTGCCGGTACGTTGGCCGAACTAGTGCTGGCGGCGGACCGCAGTTACATGATTTCCTTGCCCGATCAGGCCGATGAGGAACCCAGTGTCACGCTCTCCGCGGCGAATTTCGGTCTGTATGCGACCGTCGAGGGCCATACCCGTCTCGCCACTCGGTTTTACGGCGACGCCGATAAGCTCGCGACGCTGAAGGTTCTGGTTGATCAACCGTTGCGCTCGGAGCAGGCTTTCGCGTGCGAACTGGTGACGGTCATCCCCGACGACATCGACTGGGCCGACGAGATTCGCCTAGCGTTGGAAGAGCGATGCAGTCTTTCACCCGATGCCTTGACCGGTATGGAGGCGAACTTGCGCTTCACCCGGACGGAGAATATGTACACACGCATGTTTGCGCGCTTGTCGGCGTGGCAGAACTGGATATTCAACCGCCCTAACGCCGTCGGCGAGCACGGCGCGCTGAAAGTATTCGGTACAGGAAATAAAGCACGCTTCAATTGGGAGCGTGTTTAGTCCCGTGTTTAACCCCGTGTTTAATCCAATAACGCTCGCAGCATCCCATCTCGGAGAACCGCATGACATCCATCAACTACAGCGAGAAGATTCCCAACAACGTCGACCTGGTCAGCAATCGCACGTTGCAGCGCGCGTTGGAGCACTGGCAGCCGCGCTTTCTGGAGTGGTGGGCGGAGATGGGTCCGCTGGAATCGCGCACCCATGACGTCTACCTGCGCACGGCGATGAGCGTCGATCCCAGTGGTTGGGCGCATTTCGATCATGTGCGCATGCCCGACTACCGATGGGGCATCTTTCTCAATCCCAAGCAGGAAGAGCGTCGCATCCTCTTTGGCGATCACCAGGGGGATTTCGCCTGGCAGGAGGTGCCCGGTGAGTATCGCAGCTCGCTGCGCCGGATCATTGTGACGCAAGGCGATACCGAACCCGCGTCCGTGGAACAACAGCGGCATTTGGGCCTGACCTGTCCCTCGCTCTACGATTTGCGCAACATTTTCCAGATCAACGTCGAGGAGGGGCGTCATCTGTGGGCGATGGTTTACCTGCTACACGCATACTTTGGTCGCGACGGTAGGGAAGAGGCTGAATCGCTATTGGCACGGCACTCCGGCGACCAGGACAACCCCCGCATCCTGGGCGCCTTCAATGAGCGCACGCCGGACTGGTTGTCATTCTTCATGTTCACCTTCTTCACCGACCGCGACGGCAAATTCCAACTTACCGCGTTGACGGAATCCGCCTTCGACCCGCTGGCGCGCACCACCAAGTTCATGCTGAAAGAGGAAGCGCACCACATGTTCGTGGGAATCACCGGTATCACGCGTGTATTGGAGCGCACCTGCGAACTGATGAAGCAGCACGGCGTCACTGAACCTGACAAGGTGCGCGCCCTGGGTGTGATCGACCTGCCGACCCTGCAACGCTACATCAACTTCCACTACAGCGTGACCTTGGATTTGTTCGGCGCCGACCTTTCTTCGAACGCCGCCATGTTCTACACCACGGGTCTCAAGGGCCGCTTCGATGAAGCGCTAATTCAGGACGATCATCTGCTCAAGGACGCGCACTATCGCATCCTCAATGCGGAGGACGGAAAGCTGATCGAGCAAGATGTTCCCGCGCTCAATAGCTTGAATGAACGCCTGCGAGACGACTACATCCGGGATTGCGAGACCGGCGTGGCGCGCTGGAATCGAGTGATGGAAAAGCACGGCGTCGAGTTCCGATTAAAGTTGCCGCACAAAGCCTTCAATCGGCAGATCGGTTCCGCGTCATCGCTCAGGATCAGTCCCAACGGCGATGTCATGGAGCAACCCGCTTGGGAGGGGATGCTCACCAAGTGGTTGCCCCCCCCCGAGGACCGCGCCTATGTGGCCTCGCTCATGGGGCGCGTGGTAGAGCCCGGTCGCTTTGCCAAC
>JANNFC010000158.1:0-9372 GCA_031379405.1 Betaproteobacteria bacterium
GGCGTTCGCTGACGGCACTCACAACATCAAGCACAAGCATGTGGCCGCTGCCACCGCGGACAGCGAGTTCGCGGCCGGGACCGCTTCACGGCGGCGTATGGCGTGGGCTCTGGGCACTGTCGCCTGCTTGGTCGCGGGGGCAGTCGGCTGGGCAGTGTTGCGCCCGGGAGCGGAACAGCAAGTCCCGGTACGTACGGCGGTAGCCTCGGCCCCGTCCGCCGCCGCGCAACCTTCAATTGAACCAGCTCTCGCACCCACCGCTAACCCCGCTCCCACCGCTTCGGCTTCCGTACCGGGGTACTCGGAAGCGATGCCTGCCACCCGGGCGACAGCCGTGGATTCGATCACGGCCCGTGCCGAGGCGCTGTCCGACCCCCTGGAACTTCGTCTGTCAGCCACTCAGGGATGGCTAGCGAACGCACCAGGGAACATACTAAGCATCCAGGTACTTGGGTCGAACGACTTGAATATGTTGCGGCAGTACTTGGACAAATTGCAAAAGTCAGTTGAGGCGGAAAAAATCTTTGTGTACCGTACTCGAACAAACAACGGACCATCGGTAACCATGCTCTACGGCACCTTCGCAAGCAGGGCGGAAGCACTGAAAGCGCTGGATACGCTTCCGACCGAATTGCGGGTCAACCGTCCCTACATCCGGACAGTGGACGGCATCCGGCTGGAAATCGGATTAACTTCCGGTGCGTCCTGACGACCCATTGAATAGAGCAACAAGTGAGAACACCAGCATGAGACCTACCCTGAGCATGTCGCCTACTGCGTTAGCGCCCATCCTATCCGTACTGTGGCGCACCATCTGCGGCGCCGTTGTTGGACTCTTGCTCGCCTCGTGCGCCGCGTACCAGCCCTGGGTGCCACCTTCCGAAGGACACATCAGCCGGGACAAGGGCTCGGCGTCCAGCAAGGACGGCCCTCTGCCGGTGGTTACCACGCCTGCCTATGTGCCACCGCCAAAAGCCAAACCTAAAATACCTACCTACAGCGTCGTCGTACACGAAGTCCCCGTGAAGGAACTCCTGCTCGCCCTGGCGCGCGATACCAAGGAGAACATCGATATCCATCCCGGCTTGCAAGGGTTGGTCAGTTTGAATGCCATCGACGAGCCATTGACGTCCATCCTCGACCGCATCGCGAAACAAGTGGACATGCGCTACCGAGTCGAAGGACGCACCATCATCGTCAGTCCCGATGCGCCCTACATGAAGACCTACCACGTCAACTACGTCAACATCACGCGTGACACCATTTCCAGCGTGTCGGTGAGCGGCCAGATTAGCGGGGGCGGGGGCGGCACATCCAAAGCAGGGGGCGGCGGGGGCGGGGGAGCGGCCCAAGGTGGTTCGTCGACCACGTCCGTGAATTCGACCTCCAAGAATAATTTCTGGGACGTCATCAAAGAGAACATCCAAAGCATCTTGAAAGCGACCAATAAGCTGGCTCAATCTGCGGAGGATAAACAAGTCCGCGCCGAGACTCAGCGCAATGCACGCGAAGAGAAACTTGCGCAGGCCGAAGCGGTCGCGCGGGCAGGCGCCAACGCCACTACCCTATACAACTCGGTGTTCGGCCCGGACGCACAGGGCAAGACTGAGTTGAGCGACGTAGCCATCAATCAGATCACCGGAACGATTATCGTATTAGCCACGGATAAGCAACACGCTCTCGTCCAAGAGTTCTTGAGCGGCGTCAGCAACTCTTCCCAGCGCCAGGTTCTTATCGAAGCCACCATCGCCGAAGTGCAGCTGTCCAACGCCTATCAAGCCGGCATCGACTGGGCAAGAGTGACGCGCGCTGCCGGAGACGGATTCTCGCTGCGTCAACGGCTTGCTTCATTGCCCGGACCGGCACCTGAGGCATTGTCGATCGCTTACTCGAACAATCCCAATTCGCCTACCGTTTCCGCGACGCTGAAATTGCTCGAGCAATTCGGCAATACAAAAGTGCTCTCAAGTCCCAAGCTGATGGCCATGAACAATCAAACCGCGTTGCTGAAGGTCGTGGATAACGTGGTCTACTTTACCTTCGAGCGCGAGATATCCGAAGGTAATATCAACCAAGCTCGCAAGGAGACCATCACCACCACGGTGAACACCGTGGCGGTCGGGGTATCGATGACCATGACGCCTCAAATAAACGATACCGGGGTCGTCACACTCAATGTCAGGCCTACCATCAGTCGAGTACTTCGATTTAGAGAAGATCCAAACCCGGCACTAAAATTTGACTCGACCGGTGCGCCACTCTCAACCCCCATTAGCAACCTCATCCCGGAGATCACGGTTCGCGAAATGGAATCGGTGCTACAACTGGCCAGTGGCCAAACCGCGATTTTGGGCGGTCTGATGCAAGACAACATCCGACGCGACAAGACCGGTGTTCCGGGCCTTTCCCGGATCAACACCATAGGCGATATATTCAGCCAACGCGATGAGGCCGTGTCGAAATCCGAGTTGGTGATTTTCTTGAGACCCACCGTCGTGACCAACCCGTCCGTGGACGGTGACGAATTGAAGCAATTCCGCCGCTTCCTCCCGGAAGTCGAGCGTGTCGGGTCCAGGCCATGAGTCTGCTGCTGCAAGCGCTGCAGAAAGCCGCGCGTAATCGAGAGGGCAGCGGGCCGGAGCCCGGTACGAGCGAGGCGCCACAGCTTGAGCTGGAGCCGCGAGGAGCCGGTGACTTTGCCACGACCTCCGCAGCGGGATACGAACTCGAAGCTTCCGGATTGGCAACGCAGACAAAGCGCGCGGTTTCGCCCGCGGCGGCTACGATCCTGTCGGCAGCCGATTCATCGGAACCGACGCTCATGGACTACGTACAAGAGCGTCCGGTCGCAGCTTTTACGCTGATAGCGCTCATTTTCGCCGTTTGTTATGGCCTCTATCTATACATCCAGCTGTTTCATCCGAACTGGCTCAGGGGCGAATTCTCCAAACCGGAATCGATCACGGCAGCCGCGCCGCCGCCATCAACCTTACCCCCGCCGACACCTGGCGCTCAATCCATTCTGCCGCTTCCCTCCGCGCAATACCGTGCGCCGGCGACCACGCCTCCCGCATCCGGAACTACGCCCACTGCAAGCAGTGCGGCAACGAATGGCACTTTGGGCAACGGTGGCCAAGCCAATTCTGAACTGGCTTCGCTGATGAATCTCCCTGCGAAGCCAACGGCTCAAGCCAACACAGCGGAACAAAACTCCCGCTTGTCGAAACTGGGTAACGCGCTCAGCGATTCCGGCGGGGCTCCTGTCGCAGGTCGTCCCGAGCGGGAACGGCCACAGAAAATTGCGGAGGCACCCGCAGCGCCACGAACACCGGCCCCGACCAGACCAGCCTCCTCACCGTCAGTTACGACTCCGCCGAAAGGCACGCTTGCCGGCCCGAAGCGGCTGTCCCAAGCGACCCAACAACCGGTAATCGAACTCAAGGATCAGGTAATCGTCAATGCCGCGCCGGGCGCTGCGGCGCCGACCGGACCTACGGTTTCCGACGCTTACCGCTCCTGGAAGGCCGGGAAACTCGATCAGGCCAAAGGCATCTACCAGGACATTCTGGAAAACGACCCGAAGAACATCGATGCGCTACTTGGCGTCGCAGGTATTGCACAGCAACAGGGAAATTCGCAGGAAGCACTGAATTACTTTGGCCGTGTGCTGGAGTCCGACCCGCGCAACAGCTCGGCGCAGGCGGGCATCATCGCCATGACGGGGCAAAGCGACCCCGGCGCCAGCGAAACCCGACTCAAGCTATTGATCTCACGCGAACCCTCGGGATTCTTGCACTTCAGTCTGGGCAATCTGTATGCGCGCCAGAACCAATGGGCGCAGGCTCAGCAATCCTACTTCCAGGCCTACCAGATGGACGCCGACAACTCCGACTACGCGTACAACCTGGCGGTCGGTCTCGAACACATCGGACAGGGGAAACTGGCGATCACCTACTACCGCAAAGCCTTGGACCTGAGCCTCAAGCAAGGCCGCGCCACCTTCAATCAGGAGCAAGTCATCGATCGGATCGCAAAGCTCTCTTTGCGATCCAACTAGCAGGTCCCGCAGCGCAACCGCATGGCCGAGCAGAAGAGGAAAGCGCGACTCGGAGAAGCGCTCATCGAACAAGGGTTGATCAGTCCCGATCAACTTCGCATCGCTCTGACCGAACAGAAGAAACAAAGCACTCCGCTTGGCCGCCTCTTGGTCAAGTTAGGTTTCGTCACCGAGGGCGTGGTGCGCGACATGATGGCGCGCACCATCGGCCAGGACAGTATCGACCTGTCTCACGTCGTGGTGGATGCGGAAGGACTGAAACTCGTGCCCCAGGACTTCGCCCGCCGGCAACGTGTGCTACCCATCGCCTACGACGCCATGCAGCAGACACTCACCGTGGCCATCACCGAAACGTTCAACCTCGTCGCGCTGGATCAACTGCGCGCGAACCTGGGTCAAAACATCCGCATCAAGACCTTCCTCGCAACGGAAGGTCAACTTGAGGACTACATCGACCGCTTCTACGGCCACGAACTGTCCGTCGACGGGATCCTGCGCGAAATCGAAACCGGAGAGGTCGACTACCAAAGCCTGCAGTCGGTGGGCGACGAGTACACCCAGCCCATCGTGCGTCTCGTCGACGCCTTGCTGGTGGACGCGATCAAACGTGGCGCGTCGGATATTCACATGGAACCTGAAGCACACTTTTTACGCATCCGTTACCGCGTCGATGGCGTTCTGGAGCAAGTGCGCAGCCTGCACAAGAGTTACTGGCCGGGAATCGCCGTGCGCATCAAGGTGATGAGCGTCATGAATATTGCCGAAACCAGGGCTCCGCAGGATGGCCGCATATCGCTGAACATGAACGGCAGGCCGGTTGATTTCCGGGTTTCCACGCAACCGACCATCTACGGCGAGAACATCGTACTGCGCGTGTTGGACCGGGAAAAATCCATCATCAGCCTGGAACAGATGAAACTGCCGCGCCCTCTCATCAGCACGTTGAACTTGATGCTGGCCCGACCCGAGGGTGTGCTGATCATCACGGGCCCCACCGGCAGCGGCAAAACCACCACGCTCTACTCATTGCTGAGTCAACTCAACAACGAGTCGGTGAACATCATGACCATGGAAGATCCAGTGGAATATCCGGTGCCAATGATGCGTCAGACATCGGTCAATGAAACCGCGAAGGTGGATTTCCTCACCGGCATCCGATCGATCATGCGACAGGATCCGGACATCATTCTCGTGGGTGAGGTCCGGGATAAGGAAACCGCGGAAATGGCGTTTCGCGCCGCCATGACGGGGCATCAGGTATTCACCACCTTGCATACCAATAACGCACTCGGCGCTTTTCCACGCCTGCTCGATATCGGTATCCTGCCTGATATTCTCTCGGGCAACATCATCGGCGTCATCGCTCAGCGTTTGGTACGCGTTCTGTGCGCCCAGTGCCGTGAGGCCTACTCGCCTTCACGCGAAGAGCGGCAAATCCTGGGAGTCGAGAGCGATGTCTCCAGCAAGATCTACCGTCCCGCGGGTTGCAGGCAATGTGGGTTTCGCGGCTACAGAGGACGGGTAGCCATCATGGAGATTTTGCGTATGGACGGCGATCTGGATGAACTGGTGGCCAAGCACGCGACTGCGCGCGAATTGCGCAAAGCCGCAACGGAAAAAGGTTATCGTCCCCTGGTCGATGAAGCCATCGCCCGGGTGCTGGATGGGACCACCAGCGTTGCCGAGATCGCAAGATCCGTGGATCTGACCCAGAAATTCCACTAGGCAGCCCAAGCGATTCCCCCTTTTCCACAGGTTGTATAGATGCCCGCCTATCGTTACAAAGCAATCGACCGGCTTGGACGCCGCGCCTCCGGTCAACTGGATGCCAACAATGAGGTAGATCTCGAGCTGCGCCTGAAGCGTATGAGCCTGGATCTCATTACGTTTCGGCAACTTCGCACCGATCCTTCCGCGTTCCGGCGCGGCAGCATCGGAAGGCGCGATTTGATTACCTTCTGTATCGATCTGGAGCAGATTTCGCGAGCCGGCATTCCGATCATCGATGGCTTGAGAGACTTGCGTACCCACATACCCAACCCGCGCTTTCGTGAAGTGTTGTCGTCCCTGGTGGAAGATATCGAAGGCGGAAAGATGCTGTCCCAAGGAATGTCCGCCTTTCCGTCCATTTTTTCACCGGTTTTCGTCAGTCTGGTTAGGGCGGGGGAACAGTCAGGCCGGATCACCGACGTGTTTGAGAACCTCTCGAACAGTCTGAAATGGCAAGACGAATTGGCGTCCCAAACGCGTCGTCTGTTGATTTATCCAAGCTTCGTCCTGGTGGTGGTGTTATCGGTCATGATGTTTCTGTTGGTGTTTCTCGTGCCGCAAGTGGTAAGTCTCCTCAAGAACATGGGGCTTGCGTTACCGCTGCAAACAAGAATATTGATCGCCGTTTCGGAGTTCGCAACGAAATACTGGTATCTCATCTTGTTGCTTCCTGTGCTCGCGGCGGCGGGGTTGGGGGCGGCGATTCGAACCAACCCACAAGCCGCCTATGTCTTCGATCAACTGAAGTTGCGGATTCCCGTCATCGGCCCCATTCTGCAGAAAATCATCCTCGCCCGCTTCGCGAATTTTTTCGCGCTCATGTATCAATCGGGCATTACCATCCTCGACGCCCTTAAAACCAGCGAAGGGGTGGTCGGCAACCGGGTCATCGCCTCCGCCCTGCAACGAGTGGGTCAGCAAATCAACGCCGGTGAGAGCCTCAGCGACACGTTTCAGAACCTCGGAATATTTCCGCCGCTGGTGGTGCGAATGATGCGAGTAGGCGAAACCACGGGAGCACTGGACAGCGCCTTACAAAACATCAACTACTTCTATTCCCGCGACGTCAAGGATTCGGTGGAAAACGCCCTCAAATTATTGGAACCCACATTGACCCTGGTGCTCGGCCTGCTCCTGATGCTGGTACTGTACTCAGTGTTGACCCCCGTCTACGATGTCATCGGCAGTATGAAATTCTGAAATGCGCCGCAAGCTTCTACTTTGTGTCTCGACTTATCACCTGAGCGCTGCGGTCTGGTCGCGCGGTCAGTTGCGCGCGCTGCAGGAATTTTCCGATGACGAGGCGGGACAGCGCGAATTCATGACATTCCTGGGTGGGCTGCGCCGCATTCCCATCTATTTTCTGGCGGACACGCTGGACGAAGACTACCGCTTCGAGATCCTGCCCAGGGCGACGGGACGCGATCAGCGGGACCTGGTTGCGCGCAAACTCAAGCAGGCCTACCGAAACTCCCCGTTCTACTGCGCGCAGTTGATCTATCGCGACAAGCAGAACAAACGAGAGGATCGTTACTTTTTCGCTGCATTGACCAAGGCCGAGGGCCTGGATCCTTGGCTGAATCTTGTGCAGGCGCGACGGGTGCCCATCGTTGGCGTGTATCTCGCGCCATTGACGCTAACCGCCTTTATCCAGTCCCTTGGACTAGGCGATCGGAACACGCTGGCGGTTTCACAGCACGCCGCGGGTCTGCGCCAGAGCTTCTTCAAGAATGGGCAATATCGGGTCAGCCGACTGACCTCGGCACGGCCGGATTCACAAGGACCCTCGGCCGTGAACTATGCCGAGGAAGTGCGCAATACGCGTGGCTACTTGGATGCGCTCAATGTGACCCATGTGGATGAGCCGGTCACCGTGCTCCTCCTCGATCAAGATGGTACGCTGGCAGATCTGGAATCAGCGCTCGAGGCGAGTAGCCCCAATCTACGCATCGTGCGTCTCGACCCTGAGCAATTGGCCAAGCGGCTCGATGTGCCCCTCGACATTTTGCAGGCCCATCGCGATGCGCTGCCCTTGCAGCTGTTGGGAAACTCGACTCCAAGTACGAATCTGGCTCCGCGCGCTGTCACCAGCGGATACATCCGGATGCAAGCATCGCGCGTCATCTATTCGGCGACTGCCGCGATTGCCTTTGTCGCGCTGGCATGGGTAGGTGTCAATATCGTACGGACTGGTTCGCTTGACGACGAAGCCCAGGGTTACGCGCTTTACGCACGCGGGGAAGAAGCGCGCTACAACGAAATCGCCCGCACCCTTCCCGCCACGCCAGGGAGCGCGGATCAGTTGCGGCAGGCATCGGAGGCCGCCACACGCCTGCGCAGCGCTTACAAAACTCCGGACGTGATGTTTCAAGTCATCGCACAAGCCTTGGACCTCAGTCCAGCTATCATTCTAAAAGCCATGGTTTGGAAACATGCGCCGGGGAGTCCGACGAAAAACGTGCAATCCAATACGGTGCACACCGCGGGTGAATTCGCGCAATCCGCCTCCGTTTCCGCTGAACTCACGGAGTTTGGCGACGACCAGCGCGCGCACATCACGAAAATTGACCAGTTCGTCAGACTGCTAAGCAGCCACCCGTCCGTAGCCCGAGCACTCGCCACGAAGTTACCCGTTTCCACCGCATCCACCAGTGCACTGACGGGCGATACCGCGACGGTGAAGACCGACAAACCGGTGCGCCCCGCCTTTGAAGTAGAAATCACCCTCAAGCCGGGAGTATAGAAAGCGATGCGCCGACTCACCCAAGATATTCCCGCGCTGATTCGCCCACTCATGGCTTTGCTTGCGGTGTTGTTGATGGGCAGCATGCTGATCCGCTATTCGAATCAGTCCGTGGCGGAGGCCATACAACGGCGCGACACCCAGCAACGCCTGCTAAACGATGCGCGCACTCGTGTCCTCAAATCGGGGGAGGAGCGCGACCTGATCCTGAAATTCCTACCGGCCTATTTCCAACTCGAGAAAGAAGGCTTAGTGGGGGAAGAGCGCCGCCTGGACTGGATTGACGCCCTTCGCGTCGCCAACAATCATGCCGATTTGTACGGCGTACAGTATGAGATCTCGGTACAACAGCCCTACGCGAATAAGGACGCGTTGGGCGCGCCCGGCCTCGACGTGCGGCATTCCGTGATGAAGTTGCGGTTTGGGCTGCTGTACGAAGATGACCTGCCACGCTTTCTCAATGCGCTCTCAGCACAGGGGCTGGGCGCCTATGTCGTCAACCAGTGCTCGCTCACGCAAGTTCGAGCTTTGGATAAACCCGTCAATACGCCCACGCTGCAAGCTGACTGCGAATTGTCCTGGATCACCCTAGCGGTCCCACCCAAGAAGGAGGGTCAATCATGAGAGCCGTCATCGTATTCTCCGCACTGCTACTGTTTGCCTTACCTAGCCTCGCCAACAATGGCGGCTATGGTCGTTTGTTTCTAACTCCATCGCAACGCGCGGCGCTTGAGAGTGCGCGCCGCCACAAAGCTCCCGACAACCCCAAGCCCGTCGCCAGGAAAATAGCGGTGGCGGTACA
>JANNFC010000192.1:0-2777 GCA_031379405.1 Betaproteobacteria bacterium
TTTCCACGGCGAAGAAACTTTTTGCTGCGAGAAGCGGGAAGGCTGGGTAGTTATGCGCCTCTATGCAGGCACAACCAGGGATTTCGTCGCAGATGCCACGCGTAGCATTATCGCACGACGTCTGGAAAATGCTTTTCTGAGCTATTTCCGATATCGCCCTTCGCCAGGAGAAGTGCGGTCTTGGGAGGAATCGTTGTCGCGCCTTAGCATGATCGTCAGCAGCGCTCATCTGGATGATCACGGCGTATTTCTTGAGTACCAGCTCCCACAAACGTCTCGGCGATTGGACGCCATGCTGACCGGCCTTGATGACGACCGCCGCGCGAACGCTGTAATCGTCGAACTGAAACAATGGCAAAAAACCGAGGACTGCGACGCTGAAGGTATGGTGTCCACCTGGCTCGGCGGCAATGTGCGCGACACCCTCCACCCAAGTTTACAGGCCAATCAATACCGCGCGTATCTCGCTGATATGCATACTGCTTTCTATGAAGGAGAACCACCAATCTCGCTGTCTGCGTGTGCCTATCTTCACAACTACTGGCCGGCAGACGAGGATCCGATCTTTGCAGTAAAGTTCGATGAAGTCCGTACGCAGGCACCGATCTTCAGCGCGGGGGATTCCTCTGATCTCGAGGACTTTCTGGTCTCCCGACTGCGGGCTGGATGTGGCGTGCCGATTTTGGAGCGGATTGAAAAGAGCAAGATGCGACCAAGCAAGAAGTTGCTTGATCACGTGGCGGCCGTGGTGCAAGGCGAGCCACGGTTTATACTTCTTGATGAGCAACAGATCGTGTTTCGCCGCGTTCTTACCGAGGCGAAGCGTGGGTGGGCGGACGGCAAGAAGCGCGTGCTTCTCGTTCAAGGTGGCCCCGGCACCGGCAAATCCGTATTAGCAGCGAACTTGCTCGGCCATCTCTCGAAGGAAGGGCTCAATGCACAATATGCGACTGGGTCGCGCGCTTTCACCGAGACAATGCGCCGGATTGTGGGCACGCGGGCTTCGGCACAATTTACCTATTTCAACAGCTACGGTGACGTCGAGTTGAATTCTACTGACGTACTGATTTGCGATGAAGCGCATCGCATCCGCAAAGACAGTAGTTCTCGCTTTACCCCAAAGGCAGAACGTGAATCGATGCATCAGCAGATCGACGAGTTGCTGCACGCAGCCAAGGTCGCCGTGTTTTTCATTGATGATTTGCAGATCGTGCGGCCGGGCGAGATGGGTTCAGCCGATCTGATACGTAACAAAGCGAGAGAACTGGGTTCCGAATTACGCGAATATCGACTCGATGCACAGTTCCGCTGTGCCGGCTCGGATGCATTCGTAAATTGGATTGACAATACGCTTGGTGTCGCAAGGACCGCCACCCAAGTCTGGAACCAGAAAGAGGAGTCCTTCGAGCTGAAAGTCTTCTCGTCAGCCAAAACGCTCGACGCGGCGATCCGTCAACGGGTCTCCGAAAACAATTCCGGGCGCCTGGTAGCGGGATTCTGTTGGCCTTGGAGCAACCCGAAATCCGATGGAAGCCTTGTCGACGATGTCGTCATTGGCGATTTCATGCGCCCGTGGAACGCGAGGCCTGAGGCAAAGCGACTCGCGAAAAACGTGCCTAAGGCTACGTTGTGGGCATATGATGCCAGGGGCGTCGATCAGGTTGGATGCGTTTACACCGCTCAAGGCTTCGAGTTTGATTATGTGGGGGTGATCTGGGGTCCTGATCTGCGGTTCGATTTCGCAACGCAAGATTGGGTGGCCGATACGGCACATTCGCACGACTCAACTGTAAAGCGCAGCAAGGTCGGTTTTCGGGAGTTTATAAAGAATACGTACCGCGTGTTGCTTTCGCGCGGGATGAAGGGTTGCTATATCTACTGCGTCGATCCGGAAACGGCAAAATTCCTGTTGAGCCGGACGGAGGGTGTAGTCCTGGACGCGCCACTCGCCGAATTGATCGTTCAGCTGCCATCAATGTCATCGGCGACTGAATCAGCAAACGGTACGCGGTCGCCTGCCAACGTAATTCCACTTCGGGTTGTGCCACAAGAAAAACAACGGCCGTTCCAGAACTGTATTCCGGTTATCGACCTCAAGGCCGCAGCGGGCGGATTCGGCGAATTCCAGATGCCCAGTTCGGATGCGATTCTTTGGGTCGAACCACCGGCCCAGTTAAGCCCATCGATGGACTTGTTTGTCGCGCAGGTGGTCGGCGAATCCATGAATCGCCAAATCCCCAACGGTGCGTGGTGTCTTTTTCGATTGAACCCTGCGGGCACTCGGAACGGCAAGATTGTGCTCGCGCAGTTGCGAGACTACGCAGACCCGGATTCTGGAGCGGCATTCACTGTTAAGCGATACGAAAGCACCAAGACGGCAGCTGACGACGGCGGACAAGCTAACATCCTTATTCGCCTCTGGCCGGAGTCCTTGCTCGAAGGGTACCACCCAATTGAGATTGCTCCCGATGAGGAGCGCATCAGAGTGCTGGCTGAATTCCTGCGCGTCCTTTAACGCAAACGACTCCGCAAGCGCCGTAAGATTGCACCTTGATGAATTCGTGAATGCGCATCCGAAAAGAATTGAATGAGAAATCAGGCATGAGAAAAAGCACGGACGATCTGGACGCCTTGCGCCGGCGGCTGGCGGAGTTCGCTGCGAAACGCGACTGGGACCAGTTTCATAATCCCAAGAACTTGGCGATGGCGCTCGCGGGCGAAGCTGGCGAGGTCCTTGAGCATTTCCAGTGGCTAACGTTCGAGCAGGCGTCCGCCTT
>JANNFC010000216.1:0-9066 GCA_031379405.1 Betaproteobacteria bacterium
CACACCCTGCCTCAGAGGGAAAGCATTGCGCATTCCGTCGCCACACGTTAGGTAAAACATGGTCCGTGGAAATCCAGGCTAGCAACCTGATGCGATAGAAGATGACCATTCACGAAAGTATCGCTAAGCCTGGCCCAAAAACCAACCTATCTCCGAAGCCTAGTAAACCGAACAAATCCACTCTGTGCGAGAGCGCACAGATTTATGCAGGGGCAAGGCGAATAATGCACCCTCCTTTCCGCCATTGAACTTGTATTCCCCGCGCTCTTGGCGCGGGGCAAACTTCTGGGGATTCCAGAGGGGGCAGAGTGATTTTCACGTAGCCCCCTTTGGTCATTGGTCAACGGCGGGGTGAATACCCCGCCCGCGAAGTCCCTTTTATTTCTCTGATATGGCGGTTTACGGCCCCCGATAAAGCTGACCGCTGTCTATCGGGGGTCATTTTATTGGCTTACGTTCGATCCTCAATGCGGGGGCGAGGTCATGCTCGCTGCCCGCTCACGCCAGGGCGGGTTGCTTAACACACATGCTTCGTTAGACCTGCCTGTGTTAATGACACTGATGATTTTGGATGGCACCGCACGCAGCAAGACAACAGTACCGCCGTTTGGCAGATGTCTGGGCGACCACATTACCTCTACTGGAGAAATCTGATGACGAACTGGACAATGCATGACATTCCTGACCAATCAGGACGCAGAGTTATCATCACCGGCGCGACCGGCGGTCTTGGATACGAGACAGCCTTGGCGCTTGCGGGGGCCCATGCCGAGGTAATCCTAACGGGACGCGATGGCGTCAAGGGTCAGGACGCACTGGATCGAATCAAAGCAGCACATCCGAACGCACGTATTCGCTTTGAGTTGCTCGATCTTGCGCGCCTAGAGTCCATTGTCAACTTCGCTCAGAAGTTTGAAAGCGAGGGTTACCCGATCGATCTTCTCATCAACAACGCCGGAGTGATGGCACTGCCTACGCGCCAGCTCACTGTCGATGGCTTCGAGTTGCAAATTGCCACGAACTACCTGGGTCACTTTGCTCTCACGGGCCGACTGCTGTCCCTCCTCACACGAGGCTCGCAGCCACGAGTGGTGCATCTGAGCAGTCTTGTCCACCGGCATGCTGCGATAGATCTGAGCAACTTGCAATCCGAACGCTATAGCCCCTGGAAGGCCTACTCACAGTCGAAGCTTGCCATGCTGATGTTTGCGTTCGAGTTGCAACGCCGCAGCGATGCAGCGGGTTGGGGCTTAATGAGTAACGCCGCGCATCCCGGCTGGGCCCGAACCGACTTGTTCGCCAACGGACCCAGCGCAGGAGAAGGAAAGGGGCTGCAAGAGCGACTGGCAAACCTGGCCGCACCCTTCCTCAGTCATTCGGCGGGCGCTGGCGCATTGCCCACGTTATTCGCAGCAACCTCTCCTTATGCGAGGCCGGCGGTGCTGTATGGACCGAGCGGGTTTCTCGAACTCAAAGGGCCGCCCTCGACATCCAAGGTCGCGCCACAGGCAAAGAATGCTTCGGTCGCCGCCCGGCTGTGGGAACTCTCGGAGTCACTAACCCGTGTGTCGTTCCCGAAGACGGACAAGCCCATACGGGAGAAGTTGGCGGCATGACGGACCTCGCATTTCAGCGGTCGTTGCCATCTACGCATCACGCTACTAGGTCTCCCATCACGACCCGCGTTGCGTCAACAGTTTCCAGGCATGGCGGGCGATCTGCTCGTCTTCATTCGAGGCGAGTACACGCACCACGCAGCGCGAATTGGCATCGGTAATTGGATTGCTCGCGGACCGGTTCCGAGCTTGATCCAGGCTGACGCCCATCCAAGACAAACCGCCACATATCGCGGCGCGCGATTGCCAATCATTTTCTCCAATGCCGCCGGTGAAGACGATGAGGTCGACGCCATCCAGCACAGCAATCATCGCGGCCACTTGTTTGCGAACGCAATAGCAGAACATTTGTATAGCAAGTCGTGCATCGGCATTCGACGGCGCGGCTTCATGCAGTCGCCGCATATCGCTGTCAACACCGGAAATTCCCAGGAGACCGGAACGATGGTCGACCAACTCCTCGAGCATGGCGGCATCGAATCTCTTCTCACGCATTAGATAGACCAAAATGCCCGGATCGAGATCGCCGCTACGCGTACCCATGATCACACCGCCTGTCGGCGTCAATCCCATGCTGGTATCGATCGATCGACCGCCTTTGACTGCGGTGATGCTTGCGCCGTTGCCGAGATGGGCGATTATTAGACGGTTCGGCAAGTTGTCTTCAAGTCGATGCACGATCGATTCGCACGACAGCCCGTGAAAACCGTAACGCTGTATACCCTCTGAGCGCAACGCCTTCGAGATCGGGAGGACACGCGCTATTTCTGGCAAATCTGCGTGAAAAGCGGTATCGAAACACGCCACCTGCGCAAGCTCGGGAAAGTACGCTTGTGCCAAGCGAATGATCGACAATGCCGACGGATTATGCAGTGGCGCGAAGGCCGTAGCCGCTTCAATATGTCCGAGAACTGAATCATCAATGAGGCAATGCTGTCGAAGCGTCGGACCGCCATGCACGATCCGATGGCCAATGGCATCCGGTGCCGGCATCTTGGCGCCAGCAAGAAGTCTTCCGATCTGAATAATTGCCTCCCGTGGATTGGGATTGGATACTGAATCGCAGAGCAGCAGCTCGGTTCGTGTGGATCCCACCAGGTACAGGCCGAATTTGAGCGAAGAAGAGCCGCTATTCAACCCGAGGACAATCAAATCTGATTCAGCGTCCGCCCGGTCGTATGGCGACGCGAACTTCACGCTCACAAGTTCCAGCGCCAGTCGCGGACTTCCGGCATGTCGTCTCCATGCTCACCGATATAGCGCTTGTGCCGCTCCATGGTCGTCCAATAACGCGCGCGCGCTGTCTCCACTTGGGCGCTAAGTCGTGGAATGCGTTGGATGGCGTCCAGCGCAAGCTGATAGCGGTCGAGATTGTTGAGTACGACCATGTCGAAGGGGGTGGTGGTGGTGCCCTCCTCTTTGTAGCCGCGCACATGTATGTTGTCATGATTGCGCCGCCGGTAGGTGAGCTTGTGGATCATCGCGGGATAACCATGAAAGGCGAAGATCACCGGCTTGTCTGTCGTAAACAGTTCGTCAAAATCATGATCCTCCAGCCCATGGGGATGCTCGGACCGGGGCTGTAACACCATCAAATCCACCACGTTGACGACACGGATACGGATGTCAGGGACATAGGCGCGCAAGACACTCACCGCAGCGAGCGTCTCCAGGGTGGGTACATCGCCGGCACAAGCCATGACCACGTCGGGTTCGCCAACATCGTTGCTGGCCCATCGCCAGATACCCGCGCCGACCGTGCAATGGCGACCGGCCGAATCAATGTCGAGCCACTGCCACCCAGGCTGTTTGCCGACAATGATCAGGTTAATGTAGTTGCGGCTGCGCAGACAGTGATCCGCTACTGACAGCAGGCAGTTCGCGTCCGGGGGCAAGTAAATGCGCACGATATCGGCTTTTTTGTTCGCGACATGATCAATGAAGCCGGGATCCTGGTGCGAAAAACCATTGTGGTCCTGCCTCCAAACATGCGAGGTGAGCAGATAGTTCAGCGATGCGATCGGCTTGCGCCAAGGGATCTCTTTGCTCACCTTCAGCCATTTAGCATGCTGATTGAGCATCGAATCGACGATGTGGATAAAGGCCTCGTAGCAAGAGAATAGGCCATGGCGTCCGGTGAGAAGGTAACCTTCCAGCCAGCCTTGGCACAGATGCTCGCTCAGCACTTCCATGACACGGCCGTTGACACTGAGATCGATGTCGACCTCTTCCACGTTGGCCATCCACCGTTTACCGGAGACTTCGTAGACCGCGTCCAAGCGGTTCGAAGCGGTCTCGTCCGGGCCGAATATTCGGAAGTTATTCTTGGCGAGATTGAGCCGCATCACGTCTCGTAGAAAGTTGCCGAGAATCCGCGTCGCTTCTGCCTCCCCGCTACCCGGCTTGTCCACCGCCACGGCGTATTCGTGAAACTGGGGCAACGATAGTGGTTGTAGCAATTCACCGCCATTGGCGTGCGGATTGCTACCCATGCGCCGACGGCCCGTCGGCGCCAGCGCAGCCAATTCCTCGCGCAACTTGCCGCGTTCATCGAACAATTCGCGTGGCTGGTAACTCGCCAGCCAATGTTCGAGTTGCGGTAGATGGTCCGGATTGTTGAAATCCGCGATCGGCACTTGATGTGCGCGCCAAGTCCCCTCCACGGGTTTGCCATCGACGAGCTTCGGTCCGGTCCAGCCCTTGGGCGTGGAGAAGATGAGCATGGGCCAGCGCGGACGTTGTGGGCGTTCCTCCTCACCCAGTGCGCGCGCGCTGCTCTGAATCTGGCGAATCTGCGCCAGAATTGTATCGAGCGTGCCGGCGAGGCTTTGATGCACAAGGGCTGGATCGTCGCCTTCGACGAAATGCGGATCATAGCCGTAGCCACGCATCAGCTCAGTGAGTTCTTGGCGGCTGATGCGCGCCAATATCGCCGGATTGGCGATCTTGAACCCATTCAGATGCAGGATCGGCAGCACAGCGCCATCGCGCGCCGGATTCAGAAATTTATTGGAATGCCAACTGGTGGCCAGCGCTCCCGTCTCCGCCTCACCGTCACCGATAATGCAAGCAACAATGAGTTCTGGATTGTCGAACGCAGCACCATATGCATGGGCTAAGGAGTAGCCTAATTCTCCGCCTTCGTGTATGGAGCCGGGAACCTCTGGCGATACGTGACTGGGAATTCCGTGAGGCCACGAGAATTGGCGAAACAGTCGCTGCAGTCCGTTGCGGTTGCGTTCAATGGCCGGATAGCGTTCCGTGTACGACCCCTCCAGATAAGTGTGCGCCACCAGGCCTGGGCCACCATGACCCGGGCCAATGACATACATCAGGCTCAGATCGTTCTCTTTGATCAACCGGTTAAGGTGGACATACAGAAAGTTCAATCCCGGTGTCGTGCCCCAATGCCCCAGCAAACGAGGCTTGATGTGCTCGCGCCTGAGGGGAGATTCGAGCAGCGGATTGTCTTGCAGATAGATCTGCCCGACAGAAAGGTAATTTGCCGCGCGCCAATAGGCGTGCATTTTCTGGAGAAGATCGGGGGCCAAGGGATCAGGCATGAGGGCATCAGAGAGCGACGGCGATTGGAAATATTGCCCGGGACTGGTTTATAGACAAGCCGAGAGCATTACGTCTGTGCGCCATCGAACGCAGCTAACTCTCGGGGACCCGTCAGCGGCCATAGCCTGACGGACGACTTCGCAAAGCAGCCCTATCCGCCCAATGCGGTTATTACGCGACTCGAGAGGTGCTCTGACGGTACTGCACATCCGATAGCAGACGATCCACTTCCTTCTTGATCACGGCGTAGCACTCACACGCAGAGGTCTCCAGTCCCGCCCGTTCAAGCACTGCAATGTGGCCGCGGCGGTAGCGAATAACACCGGCGCGCTGCAATTTTCCGGCGACCTCCGTCACGCCCTCGCGGCGCACGCCGAGCATGTTGGCGACCAATTCCTGCGTCAGGATCAACTCATGCGAGAGAACTCGATCGAGGGTCAACAACAACCAGCGGCACATCCGCTGCTCCAACGAATGGTGACGATTGCAGGCCGCGACCTGGCTCATTTGTGTAATCAGCGCCTGGGTATAGCGCAACAGTAACTGCTGCATCAAGCCGCCGCGATTGAATTCCCGCTTAAGCAAGCAAGCCTCCAGCCGGTAAGCGTGGCCGGCCGTCTGCACAACGGCCGAGCTTGGCGTGGTATCCCCGCCCATGAACAGTGCGATACCGACTACGCCTTCGTTGCCCACCCCCGCCGTTTCGGACGATGCACCAGACCCCGTCACATAGTGTAGCGAGACTATGGCTGTCGTGGGGAAGTAGGCGTGCTGCAACTTTACGCCGGGCTCGTAGAGCATTTCACCAAGGCGCATCGGAACCAATTCCAGATGGGCAGACAGGGGCTCGAATTCCGCTGTTGGCAGGGCGGAAAGGAGCCGGTTTTGGGACGAAGTGCACGATGGCATCGCTTATCGCCGGGAGCTTGTAGTCTATATGGTTGCGAGGAGTTCCACTCCAATTCCACGATATCCGATGAAACGACAGGACTGGTTGAACATCGGTTCTCCGCTCACCCTATATTTTTGTTGCGAACCATCGGTATTGATACGGCTGAGTATGAAATCAAGGAAAGGCTGGCGGGCTGCAATGGCTGCCTGGAGTACCTCCCGCTCCGCCCTATTCCAGCCTGGCTCCGGGACATCGCTTGAAGCGTCCGCTAGTGCGTCGACCCGGATTCCGAGCATCTCCAGCACCGGCCCCGAAATCCGGGTAAAGCTTCCGTACTCGTCTTGCTCCCAATACCAGTCGGAGGCCAGTTCAGTAAGGCTGCGATAGCGCGCTTCACTTTCCCGCAACTCGGCGGTCCGATCCTGTACCGTCTGCTCCAGGGTCTTGATGTGGTTCTCGAGTTTCTTGTACAACAGCCGCACTTCCAGCATATTACGGATTCTTGACTTAACTTCAACCAGTTCAAAGGGCTTGCTGATGAAATCCTTAGCGCCAGCTCGCAACGCACGCACCTTGTGGCCCGGCTGAGCAGTGACCACGAGGACCGCCAGGTAACCATCTACCTCGTTTGTCTTGAGGGCTTCCATCACTTGGAACCCGTCCATGATGGGCATCTGCAGGTCAAGCAGGATCAGATCGTAGCGGTGCTTACGATGCAGCGCACAGACCTCGGTCGGATTCATGGTGGAGGCAACACAGGTGTAGCCGGCTTCTTGCAGCATTTGCGCAAGCAAACTGACGTTGGCCTCCTGATCATCGACGATCAGGATGCGGGCGTTGAAAATTTCTGACTCAGCAAGCATCATAGTTGGTCCTATTTCTTGGCATGCTCTGATGCCGTGCGCGCGAACTCGATCGCCACATTCAAAACCTCCATGAATTCGTTGACCTTGAAGGGCTTGGTCAGATAGCTGAAGAATCCGGCCTCGAGCCCTTTCGCAATATCACGAGCCACCGCATTGGCGCTTACCGCGATGATGGGGATATGTCCCGTTGACGGGTCTGCGCGCAGAATTTTCATGGCCTCAATTCCGCTGATGCCGGGTAGGTTGATGTCCATGAGAATCACATCCGGCTGATAGAGGCGCGCAAACTCGACGCCAAGATTGCCGTCTGTCGCGCTCAGCATACGAACATCATGGCGGCGAGCGATAAGTTGTTCAACCATTTCCAGGTTGGCCGGGTTGTCTTCCACATAGAGCAGAGTGCATGGCGCAATGCCGTCCACGTATGGCAGCGCCAGCGCCGTTTGCGCGCCGTCCAGCATGGCGTGTTGTGTAGCGTTGGTCAGACTCAATTCAATCCAAAACACGCTGCCCACGCCGACTGTGCTATCCGCACCGATGACGCCCCCCATCAATTCAACCAAGCGCTTGGTCACCACCAGACCGATACCCGTTCCTTCCACCTCGGAGGCCTCCTTACCCAAACGATTGAACGGCTGAAAAAGCTGCGCAAGCTGTTCCGGAGCGAGTCCCGCACCGGTGTCGCGGACACTGATTCGAACCGAGTCCGCAGGGCTCAGGCTACATTCCACGGTAACCGCGCCTCTTGGCCTGTTGTACTTGATTGCGTTGAAGAGAAGATTGAGCAGAATCTGTTTGACCCGGGTCCGATCCGCTATCACAACGTAGGGGATTTCGAAACTCGGGAACGTCATGCCGATGCCTCGCTTGCGTGCCTGCGGCTCGATCATGGCCCGGCATTCGAGCATCACCTCGGCCAGCGAAACCGGCTCCCGCGACAATGTCAACCTGCCCGACTCGATCTGCGCGAGATCGAGGATTTCGTTGATCAACTCTAGCAGATACCAACCTGCTTTGAGAATCTGATCGAGATTGCGCTTCTGGGAAGGTGTGGGCGAAGGAGTGCCGGATTCCATGATCTGGGCGAAACCAAGGATCGCATTCAGTGGCGTGCGCAATTCATGACTCATGGCGGAGAGAAAATCCGATTTCGCGTGATTGGCTTTCTCCGCCACCGCTATCGCCTCGTTTAGTTCTCGTTCGACCCGCTTGCGTATCGAATTGTTGGTGCCGATCAACAAGTATCCGACGATGTCTCTGAAGTCATCGCGCAGCGCCGTGATCGAGACGACGGCAGGAAAGCGTGTGCCATCCTTGCAGATATAGGTCAGATCGTAGACGTCCTCGATCCCGCGCGACGCCTTGAACGTCAGCGCCTCGAAACCGGGCGCGATGGCAGTGGCAAGCTCGAGGCTCAATGCCTGGGCGTGCGCCATGACTTCCTGCGGATCGTGAATATCGCTTGGGCGTATCCTGTTCACCACTTCTGCGGCCGTGTAGCCTAACATGCGCTCGGCGCCGACGTTGAACAACTGAATGATGCCGCGTTCGTCCGTCGCGATAATCGAGAAGTTGACGCTGGTGAGAATTGCGTTCTCTAAGACCCCCGCTTTGCGCAAAGCGATCTTGTGACGCGCTTCGGCATCGTTGTCTACTTTGCCGGTATCGGCGGGATTGGTGGAAGTGTTTCCGGTTTCGAACATGACCAAGTTGCGTGCGAAGCGTACGAGAAAATGTGATTAGTGCATTCAGAGCCAGCAACAGAAGAACTCGACCGCGTTCGGGGGAAACCGTGCATCTCTAACATAGGCTGAGATCTTCTGGAGTTTTACGGTGGACGTCTGTGCGCCAACGCACTTAGGCCGGTCATATCAGAGGCAATGTCCAAGCGCCAAGCTGCAAAATGACACGCAGCAGCTTCCCATTCTCCTATTGGCAAGGGTCGCACTTTGAAGGTGGATGCGCCATCATCGCATGGCCTTCCATCCGCGACTCACCAACTTGCGCATTTCGCTAAACCTCACCACCGCGCGCACCGCGGGATTCACCGTGCTTGTCTTCACCAGCATGTTTAACTGCTTCAACGCCCGCTCGGACACCACCAGCGCGTTCCATCACTTGTTTGTCA
>JANNFC010000221.1:0-1840 GCA_031379405.1 Betaproteobacteria bacterium
CGCGCTTGGTGGACACTCCAATGACGCCTTTCCATTGCGCGCTACCGCTGGCGTGGCGCTCCCATCCGGGGCGGAGCAATTGCAGCAGATCCGTCGCGCTCGCCCTTCCGGCCGCACGCAGTTGCAGCCCACCCGACTCACCCGAGGCCACGTCCACTCGAACCGGGCCACCCAGGAAGTTTGCGCTGACCCCTTGCGCCGCGATACCTTTCTCGGTGATACGCAAGGTGCCGTTCAATTGGTCCAGCAATCCCAATCCGGTGGGCAATTCCAGTTGATTCCCGCTCACGACATAGGTCCCAGCCACCTTGGATTCCTGCGGCCTGCGCAAAGGTGTATCGAGGATCAAAGCCAGGCGCCCGTCGCCCGCGACGCTGATGGCACGCGTGAATCCTCGCGACAACTTGGACAGTGGCGATTCATCCAGGAAGCGAATGAACTCCGCGGTACGTCCGGCGGCCTCACCTCGTATGTTGACCTGTGGATCGCTCGGATTCAGGTCCGCAACCGTGACCGCGACGTTGCGCAGGGCAACGTTGTAGAGTCTTCCGCTGGCATTGGTGATCTCCAGCCGGTTGCCGCGCAGAAGCAGATCGCAAGTGACGTCCTCGATGCGTGGCCAACCCGTCACGTAGTCCAACACACCGGAGGAGGCCTTGACCTTGACCTCGAATACTCCCGCTCTGCCTCGGCTAAACGGAAAATCCGCGAGATTGCCACGCACCGTCAGCGATGCCTGTTGAGAATTGCCCGCCACCAAGGCGCGCTGCAACCATAGGCGCACGCCATCCGGCACCACCATGGGAACGTAGCGCCACACGGCCGTCGCGTCGGCCCGCGTCAGATTCGCCGTCAGGTCGGCGGAACCGGGTGTGCCCTTGACGTAACGGTAGGTGCCACCGATGGATCCGGCAAAGTCGCTATTGGAGAGCGAGACCTGTTGCAGTCTGACTTCCGTCGCGCCGTCCTTGGTGACCCAGTTCAGACGCGCGTCCAAGTGGTCGATGGACGGCCGCACGGCCAGGATCCTCGGCAGGTCCACCCAAGCATTGCGCCCCATGAGCACCAAGGTCCCGCCCTTTTCCGTGCCTTTCACACTACCGCTCATGCCACCGAATCCTGGGAAAGCGTCTAGCGCCTTGAGGGAAACGTTGTCAAACTCCGAGGAAATGTCGAATTGCACCACGCGGCCAGCCCGCTCGCTCATGCCTAACTTGAGCCGCTTGAGGCGTCCGCTGGGGGCGATGGCTGCGAGCTTGTCGCGCAAACTCTTCGCCAGCGGGAGTCGATTCGACACTCTTGCGATGGGCGCCAAGTCGAGCAAGTCGAAACGCAGCTTGGTCTCCAACGTTCCGCTGTCGTCAACGCGACGTGAAAACTCCCCGGTCACACCGGCCTGGGACAGGTTGTCTGTCGTGCTGAAACTCACGTCCTTGAACTTCATCTCAAGGTGTCCCAGTTCACGCATGTAATCAATGCGACCACTTAGGCGGCTGAGTTGCAAGGGTTCTAGATCCTGACCCAGGCGTCCCGCCACATTCGCCAGCGCCAGCGTCGCATGCGCCTTCGATACCACGCCTTTCTCCACCTCGAAGCGTGCCTCGACGCTGCCCGCCGCTTGCTCGATGGATGTCACTACGGGCCAGTACTTGATGATCTCGCCCAGGTTGGCGTACGGGAAATTGACGCGCAGCACGCCATCCCAAGCGGAAAGTTGCGCAGCGAGATCGCCTTTCATCTCAGCCTGAATGGCGAATGGGGCCCCCAACGTCATAGGCGGCGTGGCCTGCAACTGAACATGGTGCACGCCAAATCGATTCCACACCGTGAGTTCCACGCT
>JANNFC010000237.1:0-4572 GCA_031379405.1 Betaproteobacteria bacterium
GCCTTCGGTGCGCTCAATCAAGCGTTGCTTCAGCGGCTGCATGCCCGTCTTAGTGCCTAACAGATGCTGCAGCAGATCCTCCGCCGAATCGGCACTGAGCGCATCGAGGCGCAATTGGCGGTAGTAGGTCTTACTGCCCCATGGACGCGTTGCCTTTTTACCGTACAGGCAAATCACACTTAAAGGCCTGATTCCAAAGGTGACGGATTTCATCCCTAAGACGATCGGGGATCATGTGCAACGGCTTCCGCCTTATCGACTAGCACCATCTGGTGGAGGTCGGTTTACCGGTATCACCCATATCGCCTCCTTGGCCATTCTCTTTTTTGCCTTGCGTTTATCTCCGATTACCAATCCATGCGCGGGCTCTTCCGGGGTTGGATCCTTTACGACCTTCTGTTCAAGCTCTCGTGCCAGTCCAACTGTGATCCCGGCAAGAGCGAAACCTTCGTGTCCTTTCAGAACGGAAACTGGTTCTCGACTCAATGCTCGAAGCACACTCTCGATCACGACCGACATTGGATGACCATCCTTACTATCGGTAAAGGCCACTGATGAAGGGCGCCAGCGTCTTAGGTTGTCGTCCCAAATGATGGTCGCGGTCGCGGGGGCGCTATTTACTGGGATCCTCCGAAACAGCAGACACTCTGAGCTAATAGCGAGGTCATCGATGTATTGGATGTCCGTCACACGTATTGACCAGCCACCCGTCCCGACTACCTGTTCGAAAGAACGGTAATCGCTTTTGTGAGATCACTAAGGTCCGAGCTAAGGTCCTTATCCCACTCTTCGCCGCTCCGATCCTCAAAGCTTACTCGCAAGAGAAGCGATGAATGTATCTCAATCTCGAGGTCAATGCCTTTCGTATGCCACTCTAGTTGAAGGTGGCCGCCTGGAGTTGGAACGATTGACGGACTAGGCGTGTTGGCACGCATGAGTAAATCAAGTAGCTGAAGTGCGATATTCCCGATCCCTTCGCTGACCGGCAATGCGCCATATGAGTCCCAGTTTTGAGGCAATGCTGTAAGCTTCGTAATCTGCTCAAGCGCCTTAGCCCGCCATTCCGGCACGGTTTGCAGTTCTTCAAAGGCATAGGTTGGGCGAACTATGTGCGGACGATGCCATTCACGGAGGTTGGGTCTGTCGAGCATCATCTCCTCCTGAACACCGCGAATGGGTTCTCGTACAGCCAGACTGTCGTTAAGCACTCGTCCTCCTCCATTCCTTGTGCATTTTATCGGTCGTCATTGCCGTAAAGGCGTTTACGATATGACGATGACCGAGATCAAAAAATTCCAAAACACCATCGATGTTAGGGCTCTGAGGATTTCCCCTTGCGGTAAGCGACACTTTGATGATAGGGCTATTATCGGTTCGTAAGTATGCGGGTTCGATAGCGATATGCAATCGCCCGAGAAACGCGCCCTGCTGGCTCTCAATACGCTGCCTCAGAGCTACGGTGGCATCCTCAAACGAGAGACCATGCATTTCTTCAATGACAGGGTTCAAGATTTTGAGCACTGACCCCACTTCATTGTGATTTTTCCAACCGCGCCCGGGTTCGATTGTGTTTACGTACGTGACCTCGCATTGGCTGGCAACTGGAGATCCAACACCTTCCGCCTCCAAGAACTCAAAAAACTTGCGATAGTCGCGATCAAAACTGGGACGAACGTGCTGTTCATATCGTGGATATATGTCTCCGCGTCCAATCCTCCGCCAGTTCCGGACAAAACGGTCCTGTTGTAGCTGTATAAGTTCACTCTCAGCTATGTTGAGAAACCACAGGCGAGGTGGAGGGTACCCCGACATCAAAAACTGCATTCCCGACGGCGGTGGTGGTACACCCGTCCGCTCCACTATTGGATCAAGGGGAGGGTGGTATTGAACGGTAGGAAATTCCCTCCGGAAAACTGCCCAAGCAAGCCCCAGTAGTGCCACCGAAAGTTTTGGGAGCGGATCAAACTGAACCGACAATGCAACTTCCGAAAGGGGAGGGTCGGCGAAGCTTGGTAATGCCGTATCGGCAACCATACGATCCAACAGGTAGTGAATAATCGTTATTCTACACATTGTCCCTGATTGGAACGTATACGGTACTCATAGAGTGCCATCGAAGTTAAGTCCTAAGCTCAACTTGATCGTCGATATTGAATTGCTTCGCCTATGTGATCGGTTGCTATACGTTCCGCGCAAGCAAGATCTGCAATTGTTCGGGTAATCTTCAAGACGCGATGGTATGCACGACCAGATAGTTGAAGGCGCTCAATTGCGCGCTCCAAAAGTCGCACACCCTCTTCACTTGGTGTGGCGAACTGCTCCACTTCTCTGGAAGTGAGTTCCGAATTCGGCTTTCCTTGCCGCGCAAGTTGTCGTTGGCGAGCCTCGGAAACCCGCGCACGAATACTTACGCTTGGTTCTCCGTTTGCTCTTCCTCTCAATTCACCGGGAGGGAGCGCTGGAACTTCGACCTGTAGATCGATGCGATCGAGAAATGGTCCCGAGATACGCTGCCGATAACGTGATATCTGAGCTGGCGTGCAAGTGCACTTTCGGGAAAAATGGCCTAGCAGGCCACAAAAACACGGATTCATGGCAGCAACCAATTGGAATCGGGCGGGAAAGTCAGCCTGTCGTCCTGCGCGTGAGATCGTAATCCGTCCGGACTCTAACGGTTCGCGCAACACTTCCAGGACACCACGCTCGAACTCGGGCAACTCGTCGAGAAATAGCACGCCGTGCATAGCCATAGAAATTTCCCCTGGTCGTGGCGTGCTCCCTCCGCCGACCAGTGCCACGCCTGAAGCGGTATGGTGCGGCGCACGAAAGGGCCTACGCCTCCAATTCTCAGTCTTGAAACCAGCAGTACCAAGAGATTGCACTGCCGCAGAGGTGAGAGCCTCTTCTTCAGTCATAGGCGGCAGAATGCCCGGCAAACGTTCCGCAAGCATGCTTTTACCGGTTCCAGGAGGACCGCATAACAACAAACTGTGTCCGCCAGCGGCAGCGACCTCGAGCACCCGCTTTGCTGTCAGCTGTCCCTTCACATCTGCAAAGTCTGGGTAAATCGCATCCGTTGCGGTGTGCGAAGTTTCCGCTCGCTTCAACGCTTCTCGGTTGCAAAGATGAGCACAGACCTGCAGCAGGGAAGAGGCGCCATAGACCTCGGCACAATCAACTAGGGCACCTTCGCGGGCAGAGGCCTCTGGCAACACGAATGCTCGTCCAGAGCGATAGGCAAGATAAGTTGTCGCAAGTCCGCCACCAATCGAACGGAGCTCACCGGTCAAAGCAAGCTCCCCCGCAAGCTTGCGCTTCGCGTCACCACAGCCGCTTGAGCGCATCCAGCGTCTGGCGCCGTCGCTGTGGCGGATCAAGTCGCTGCCACGAGGTTTCGTCCACCGGTTGATCGAGCAGCGAGAGCAAGGGGGACAGGATCAAGTCCAATGAGTGGTCCAAGGCGAGCAACTTGCCCGTGATCTTCTCTCGAATACTGCGCACTTGATCTCGTTCACCGATACCAAAGTAACCTTTCAGCAGATCGATCACCGGCAGATAAGGGGTAGCTTTGCTATAGGATACCGAGCTGGCTTCCACGATCAACCAACCTTGCGTGCGGTGTGAGTGAAGGAATTCGTAGAACAGTCTGGATTTGCCCACGCCGGGTTCGCCCACGATTGCTACCGCTTGCCCTTGTCCGCGCCCGCCTTGGGCGAGGGCTTCATTGAGGACGTCGATTTCGCGTTGGCGGCCGACGAAGCGCGTCAATCCGCGCACGCTGGCCGATTGGATACGGGTGCGGGCGGCGGAAGCACCGGTCAATTCGTACACCTCGACCGGATCCGTCAGGCCTTTCACCGCTACGGGTCCCAAGGCCCTGACCTGAACGTAACCTTCGGTTAACTTGAGCGTCCGCGCGCTGATCAGTACGGTGCCCGGTTTGGCGATCTGTTCCATGCGTGCAGCCAAGTGCGTGGTTTGACCGATGGCGGAGTAGTCCGTACGCAGATCGCTGCCGATGGAGCGCACCACCACTTCACCGGAGTTGAGCCCGACTCGGATCTGCAGCGGGATGCCCAGGCGAAGCTGCATCTCGTCGCCGTAGTGTGCGACGCGTTCGCGCATGCGAAGCGCGGCATAACATGCGCGCACCGCGTGATCCTCATGCGCCAGCGGTGCACCGAACAAGGCCATGATGCCGTCGCCCATCACCTGATTCACCGTACCCTCGAAGTGATGCACCGCTTCCATCATGCGTTCGAGCACGGGATCGAGAATCTTGCGCGCCTCCTCCGGATCGCGATCGGCCAGCAACTCCATCGAACCTTTCAGGTCGGCAAACAACACACTGACCTGCTTGCGCTCGCCTTCCAAGGCAGATTTAGACGTAAGGATCCGCTCGGCCAGGTGCTTTGGGGTATATTGCTCGGGAGAGAGGGGTTGCGGATCTGACCTGAATGCCTTGGGCCGCGTTTCGTTTAGCGTTCTGCCGCAGCCTCCGCAGAAGGTATCGCCGGGTTCGTTGGTGAACTCGCACGACGCACACACCAGCGGTAATGGCTGGCCGCAGGC
>JANNFC010000252.1:0-2739 GCA_031379405.1 Betaproteobacteria bacterium
CTCTTACCGCCCGCCGCATAATCTCCACCGTCACGCCCCATGAAGTGCAGCATGGAAGCCCGATGACCCGGGACCGGCGTGCGCGCGGATAGCGGTTGCGCCAGGGAGATGACCCGGCCGTGTTTCACTAGACGTGTGGCGCGTACGACCTCATCGGCGCTGGCGAAGTTGAGCGCGCCTCGCTCGTCGTCGCTTCCCCAGCGACCCCATGCCTCTTCGCCCATCGTGCTTCTCCTATGTTTGCGAGCGCAGCTTGAGCGCCATTTGTTTGAGTTCGCTACGCATCAATTTTCCGGTGGGTGTGGTCGGTAAGGCGCTGCACATTTGCACACGATCGGGCGTCTTGTAGCTCGCCGCTTCGGTACGGCAAAATTGGCGCAGGGTCTCTTCCGTGAGTCTAATCCCCGGTTTGGGCACCACGAACGCCAACACGATCTCCCCTTTGTCCGCATCGGCGACACCGACCACCCCAGCTTCCGCTACACCGGGGCAGTGGCGCAATACTTCCTCCACTTCCGCTGGTGCGATGTTGATGCCGCTACGCTTGATCATCTCGGTAGTGCGGCCGACGAATTGCACATCCCCCTCGGGCGTGAGCATGCCCAGATCCCCCGTTCGAAAATAGCTATCGGCGGTAAAAGCTGCGGCATTGTTCTGCGCGCTCACGCCGTCGTACCCAGGCGTGATGTTGCCCTTGACTTCGATCAGCCCCGTAATGCCCGCCGCCACCGGAATGCCGCTCACCTCATCCAGGATGCGGATGTGCACCCCGGGCAGCGCCGGGCCTTGCACCTGCATGCGTCGATGCAGTGGCCAGTGATGCCAAGTCACGCAACAATTGCCATAGGATTCCGTCTGCCCATAGACATTGCAGATGTCGTGCGCGCCCAGCGTCCGCGCCGCTGTTTCGATGTCGTGCGGACTACCGATGGTCAATCCCTTGCGCAAACTGCGGGTGCGCTCCGGATGGAATGATTTGTCCAGAACCATCGCGTTCGTCATCCCAGGCAGCGTGTAGATCGCCGTGCAACGGTGACGTTCAATCAAATCCAACGCCTGCGCTGGCTCGAAGCGCTCTTGCAGAACCAGCGTGGCGCCGTGCGTCAAGGTTGCGCACATCGCGTTGGCTGAACCGTATGACCAGAACAGGGGAGGCGATAACAGTACGCGATCGCTAGGTGTGAGCCCTTGTCGTTCGCCAATGTTGTACGCGTTCTCGATAGTGGCCGCATGGCTCAGTGGCACGGCTTTGGGATAGGACGTGGATCCCGATGTATAGAGAATGAGCGCCGGATCGTCCGTGCGTGCGCCCTCTCCCGGCGCCAGCGGCAATTCGATCGGCGTGATATGTTCTCCGAATGAGCCGTACGCCATGGTCCCAGGCCACATCGCATCGCCAAGCAGTACGACGTTTTGCAACAAGGGGTAGCGCTCGCTTTTCCACGACGCTGAAGAGGTAATGGCTGGGATCAGCTCGGCGATATCCTTCGCATACTCCTGGTTCCCCAGTCGATCCAGCGCAAACAGTACTTTGATGCGCGAATCCTTGATTAAAAAATCCAATTCTCTGCGCTTCGACCAGGTGCTGAACGGAACCACCACGGCACCCAGAGCCGCCGCACCAAAACAGATTTCCAACCATTGCGTCCGGTTGTTGAGGATCAACCCGACTCTGTCACTTTTGCCCACCCCCAACGCTCGCAATCCCGTCGCGATGCGCGTGGCAGACTCACGCAGCGCAGCGTAGGTCGTTGCCTCGTCATCACAGATCACGGCAACAGCCTCAGGGTAGCGCTCGGCCTGCTCACACAGAAGGTCGAAAAAAGTTCTGCTGTACGGCACTCGCATCGCGATTCGCTTGCGTTTCAGTTGGATGCCAACTCGAACCAAAAATCCAGCACGTCGCCTTTGCGCACCTCGGCGAACTGGGTGTCGACGCGGGTGCCGATCTTGAGCTGAGCGGCGGCGCGCGCGGGATCCGTGAGGTCGATGCCGCGGAAATAACCGCCGATGGCCGTGTCCGCGCCGTCCAACAGAACGTAACCGAAGGCGTAGGGTGGATCAGGCAAGGTCTTGAACGCCTCGTAAACCAGCGTGAAGGTCTCGATCCTGCCTCCCGGGCCGACTTTCACCCAATCGGTAGTGGGCTCCAGCGTCTGATCCGAAAAGGCGCGCGGCGGAACCAACACGCGGCCGGACTTGGGATCCAGCCTTCCGTAGATCTGGCAGTGATCGCGGATGCTGGCGAAGAAAAAGCTCGCGGTCTCGCCGAGCGCGTGATCATAAGTGATGTTCCAGGATTCCTTGCGTTTTAGTAACTCCATATCGATCCCCGTTATTTATGGTCGAATTTAGGCTTCAACGACTGCGGTGCCGAAGAATTGGTGGTCGCCGCCATTTCCGCTCGCGATGCCAATGCGCGCACCGGGCACCTGATGTCCGCCTGCGCGCCCCCATACCTGCAAGGCCGCTTCCGCGATGCGCACCATGGCCGATACCGCTATCGCATTCGTGCACAAGGTGCCGCCCGAGGGATTCACGGCATTTTTGCCATGGATAGCGAAGTCCCCTGCGCGCAACATCGCCATGGATCCACCTAGCGGCGCAAGTCCGGCGGCTTCAATGGCGTGGAACTCGGTGTTGCTAAACGGCGCGTACAGTTCGGCGATGTGCACTTGTTTGGCCGGATCGGTGATACCTGCCATCTTGTAGCTGCGTTCAAAGGAACCTCCAAGCGCT
>JANNFC010000292.1:0-1942 GCA_031379405.1 Betaproteobacteria bacterium
CCACGATGACGCCGATCAGGGTCTTGCCCAAGTCGATGAGCTTGCGGATCGGACCGATGATGAGTTGCTTGGCATCGTTCCACACGCTGCCCGGACTTAGGGCATCGCTCCATCCCAAGGAATCGATGAAGTCGACGATGGATTTCTTGATGGCACCTGCTGTCAATCCAAGGCTGTTCACACTTTCGTCCACGATCTGGGCGGCTTTGTCGAACACACCATGATTGTCGAGGGCCTGAGTGAGCAGGTGCCCTCCTGGCAGCAGTTCCACCAGGGCGCGCAGGAAGTTGGCCGATGTGCGCGCCACCCGCTCCATATTGATAGGGTTCACCCCGATGAGCAAAGTAAACATGCGAAATCCAGGAATGTGATGGGCCTTCTCCGCGAAGTAATCCAGCACTCGGCTCAATATGGATCTTTGCACCTGGGGCTCGGAACGCTGCACCACAACGGGCTCCGAAGCACTCGTCGGCGCCGCCCCTTGCTGAATGGTGTGCGTGAGCTCGTGAGCGAGCAATTCCTTGCCCTCTTGCGTATCGGGTTGATAGCGCCCGCGGGCAAAGTAGATATCCCCGCCTACAGTGAAGGCACGCGCGTTAAGTTGCGAGCTCAGGCTCCTCGCCTGATCTCCGGTGTGTACCCTCACGGCAGAGAAGTTCGCGCGAAAGCGCGGTTCCATGAACCGGCGAACCTCCGGCGATAACGGCGCGCCCGCGCCACGGCTCGCAGCGATAGGTGACGAGATTTCGTTTTGGGCCCGCACCGATCCAGTCGCCGCGCGCGCGAGCCATGCCTGTTCCGACCGACGCCCGACATTCGGAATGACGGACGTACTTGGCTTGGCCTGATCGTTCGAGCCCATGGGTACCGCCATGCGCATGACAGTCCTTGCGGTCGATTCGGCTTCTCGCTCCGCTGCATCTGCGGGGGACGACACCTTCAACGCGCTTTGGCGTTGCGGGACACCTGGCACAGCCCTTCCGTTTACTGGCGCCCTTTGGACAGCAGGACGAGCCATGCGGGCGAGATTGACAACCTTCGTTGCGATGGCTTGCATGTTTGTCGCGGCTAAAGGGCCCGCCCCTCCTTTAACAACTCTCGGCGTATCCCCTCCTCCATATCCCCGGATCGGATGATCTCCGCGCCCCGGCTCAAAGCCATCAGTGACGCATATCGCACGACATTGATGATGGTGCCACCAGAGAGCTCATGACGCTGCGCCAAGCGTTCGCAATCCACGGCTTTCTCCAGGCTTACCTTGCGAGGAAGGGATTCTCGCCACAGGCGCGCCCGTTCTGACGAACCCGGCAAGGGAAAATGAATGACGGACTGAAACCGCCGCAGAAAGGCCTCGTCAATATTGGCCTTCAGATTAGAAGCGAGAATGACCACGCCGCTGAAATCCTCTATTCGCTGCAGAAGGAAACTCACCTCCTGATTAGCGTAACGATCGTGGGCGTCCTCCACGCGACTGCGCTTGCCGAATAGTGCATCGGCCTCGTCGAAGAAGAGGATCCAACCCGCGCGTTCGGCCGCATCGAATACCTTTCCCAGATTCTTCTCCGTCTCTCCGATGTACTTCGACACCACCATGCTGAGGTCTACCTTGTATACGGGCCGCTCGCAATGATTGCCGAGTAGACAAGCCGCCAGGGTCTTCCCAGTACCGGGTGGCCCATAGAACAGGCAAGTAAACCCGGGACGCAGGCGATCCTGCATGCCCCAGTCCACCAGCAGCGTGTTCGCATGCGTGATCCACTGTTTCACTTCTTCGAGCTGTGCGAGCGTCGCCTCGGGGAGCACCAAGTCACACCACTTCAGACGCGTGCGCACCACCCGAGCCGGAAAATCCATCCCGAACTGGGGGCCACTCGAAGCACCGGAGGTAAAGCGTCGCAAACTTTCGGGCGATACACTCAGGACACCGCTAAGCGTGGGTTCG
>JANNFC010000325.1:0-3550 GCA_031379405.1 Betaproteobacteria bacterium
GCACGATCTAGGCGAGCACAACCGTCACACGCATGCCTTCTGGCTGCCTGATCCAAACGAACACGGTGAGATCGAACATGTTCTGGTGCACGCTCCGGGCGGTTTAAGCCCGGAGGCAGTGCGCGTACTGTCCAGCCTTCAGCTGATCAAGCGTGGCGATTAGCCGCTAAGGCTGATGCTGGAGGGTTTCGGTACTGCGTCGCTATTTGACAGCGTTACACCGCTGACCGGTGAAAGCCCGGTATGGCGAAGCGTCACGCCTTATCTGCACCCATGGCACCTCAAGAAGCCCGAGATGCGCACGCCGGAAGCCACTGCAGCGGCCATCCTTGGTCTGATACGGCGCGAGTGGCACGGACGCGGCACGAACTTACCGGAGATCATGGACATTTGCGAGCTGCCGTCGGTGCAACAAGGTGGTCGCGCTCTGCGACCGCTGCATTTCCACCGGTTCCGCCGCAAGAGCGGTTTTGCGCAACCCGACACGCTCGGGCGTCTGATGGAATTGCGCTTCGCGCAGCCGGTTCCGGGCCCTATTGCTCTAGGGTTTGCTTGCCACTTCGGCCTCGGTCTGTTCGCTCCTGTCCCAGGTGCCTGAGCCGAGACCGAACCGGACCCGCGAGCGCCGCATTGCGTTGATTGAAGAACGCGTTCGTGCAGGTACCATCCAATTAGCCGCCGACACTATGAGGCACCAAGATGCCCGGAATACTCATCAAGGACTTGCCCCCAAAACTGCACGAGAAATTGAAAGAGCGCGCGGCCCAACACCATCGCAGCGTGACGATGGAGGTGTTGGCCATGATCGAGAGTGCGCTCAGGGAAGAAGAACAGTTAAGGGAAGTCCTTCCTCCATTCAAGGGACGCTTTCCGCTTACCGACCGCATTATTGAGCAAGCAAAAGACGAGGGCCGTGAATGATCGTGGTCGATGTCAACGTTGTGGCCTGTTTTCTTATCGAAGGCGAGAATTCAAGCTCACGCGCTCGATGCAGTCATTCAGGACGAGTTGATCACTAACTTTCCATCTTGAACGATGAGCATCTACGCAACGCTGTGGAAACTGAAATTTCCCAAGGATGGCGATGACTATCCAGGGTGCGAATGGGTTACCGTGACAGCGCAAAGCGTCGCATCCCATATCGGTTCGCCAACGCCGGGCGGTGGATATGAGCACAGTGATCCGTTCGCGGCGTTTTTGCCTCCGCCTGTGCGAACCAACGACGATGGCGAATCAGGGCACCTGCGCGCGGTTGTTTTTGTTACCGAGAAGACGCGCAAGGGCACCGATCGTAGTCCCCAGGAGTATGTAGACCCTCTCTTGGTGGTCGCCGGCGAGACCTACGCGAACATGTTGTTCGGGGCGCTGCATGCATGTATATGCGACGCCTTACGAGGAGACAAGCCGCGAGCTATCGTAACGTCTATTCTCTCAGATGGGCGCGCGCAAGTTTTTTTCGATGACGGCACAAGCAAGGAAATCCCCCGGTAAGTAGTAGCAGAGGTCACCGGAACGGCGCCCCTCCTTTCCGGGTGCGCTCGTTGCTCCGCAAGGCTGGTCCCTTCCGCATCCGAGGTCGCCCATGGCCGATCAGCGCGAACTTCCTTTGGCGTTCCCCGAGTTGTCCCCCGAAGCACCGCTGATCCCGGTGCGCATGGTCAACGAGTACGTCTATTGTCCGCGGCTTGCCTATCTGGAATGGGTTCAGGGCGAGTTTGCGCACAACGCGGACACTATCGAGGGCGCCATTCGTCACAAGCGTGTCGATAAAGAATCCGGTTCTCTGCCCACAGCCCCGGCTGAGGACCAGCCCATCCATGCGCGCTCAGTCAGCTTGAGTTCAACGCGGCTTGGCATTACGGCCAAGCTCGATCTCGTCGAAGGAGAGGGTAGCCGGGTCACTCCGGTGGACTACAAGCGCGGCAAACGTCCCCATATCGCGGCTGGGGCTTACGATCCCGAGCGAGTTCAGCTGTGCGCGCAGGGACTATTGCTGCGTGAGCATGGGTACCAGTGCGACGAGGGCGTCCTGTACTTTGCGGGATCGCGGGAGCGCGTCCGAATAATCTTCGATGAGTCCTTGATCGAGCTGACTCTCAGCAGCATTCACGCTCTGCGCGGCGTCGCGCTTTCAGGGCACATCCCGCCGCCATTGGAGGACAGCCCGAAATGCCCGCGCTGCTCGCTGGTGAGCATCTGTATGCCGGACGAGGTGCGTTTTCTGAACGAAGCGCAGACCGAGCCCCGGCCCCTTTTTGCGTCGATCCACGAAGCGGTGCCAATGTACGTGCAGTCTCCTCAAGCCTATGTGCGCAAGGACGGCGAACGCTTCGTGGTCGAAGTCGAAAAGGAAAAAGTGGCCGATGCACGCATTGGCGAGGTGTCGCAGATGGCGTTGTTCGGTTACACGGCGCTTACCGCGGGCGCGCTGCACGAATGCTTTCGCCGTGGAATTCCGGTTTCCTGGCACACCTACGGCGGGTGGTTTGTCGGCCACACCGTGGGCACGGGGCATCACAATGTGGAGACGCGAACGCATCAGTATCGTGCGAGCTTCGATTCGACGGCGTGCCTGCGCCTTGCGCGCGGATGGGTCACGGCGAAAATCTCGAACTGCCGAACGCTCTTGCGCCGCAATTGGCGCGGAACGGCAGAGGGATGGGAAGACCCGGACGAAGAACCGTTCGAGCAACCTGCTCCAGTCACGACGCGAGCCGAGGCGCCAGCCGAACTGCTTATAGCGCTCAAGGAAGACGCCGCACATGCGCTTCGTGCCCCATCGATCGAGGTACTGCTTGGGATCGAAGGGGCGGCGGCAAGCCGGTACTTTCAGAACTTCGCATCGCTGCTGAAGCAAGATGCGGATAACGGCCCCACTTTCGATTTCATGGGCCGCAACCGCCGTCCTCCCAAAGACCCCGTCAACGCACTGCTTTCCTTCGCCTACGCGATGCTTACGCGCGAGTGGACCATCGCGCTGTCAGCGGTTGGGCTTGATGCCTATCGCGGCTTCTACCATCAACCGCGTTTCGCACGCCCCGCGTTGTCGCTGGATATGATGGAACCGTTCCGGCCGCTGATTGCTGACTCTACCGTGTTGACCGCGATCAACAACGACGAGGTACGTCCGACGGATTTCGCCACGTCGGCCGGTGGTTGCAATCTAACCGACAGCGGTCGCAAGCGCTTCATCGCAGCCTTTGAACGCCGAATGGAGCACGAAATAACGCACCCCATATTCAAGTATCGATTAAGTTACCGCCGGCTTCTCGAAGTTCAGGCGCGCCTCCTGATCCGGCACTTGTCAGGGGAGATACCCGAGTATCCCAACTTCGTGACGCGATAAAACCATGGAACATCTCTACGTTGTCACATATGATATCTCTCATCCGAGACGCTGGCGTGCGATATTTGGCATCATGGAAGGGTACGGCCAGTGGTTACAACTGTCCGTTTTCCAGTGCCGGTTGAGTCGCATTCGATTACTGCAACTCGAGGCTGCCCTGGTCGAGGCGATGAATCAGAAAGAAGATCATGTATTGATCATGGA
>JANNFC010000368.1:0-7340 GCA_031379405.1 Betaproteobacteria bacterium
CGCCCTCGTCGTGTCGTCGAAGTACGGCTGCATGTGTCCCGCCTTACGGTAGATGACTCCCAGCGGTCCAGTGGTTGCTCCAATGCAAACGCTATGCACGCCGGTGCGCGCTAGAGTGGCGATGTAGCCCGCGATCCAAGCGGCACCGAATTGCGCCCGCATGCGCGGATCGATCAGCGGCAAACACACGCGCTCGTTGTCGGGGTTCGGGGTGTAGCTGGCGCCGTGAGGATTGTCGCGACAGCCGATGGCGCTGGGCCCGATGCGATAGGCCGTGTTTCCGACAAACGTGCGTGCGGTTTTGATCTGGTGCGGCAGAGCCTCGAGGGTTTCCATCACGGAGCGATCGTCCGCCGCGTGCACCGTGGGGCAGGTGGTGTTGGTGACGAAATCCAGAAGCTTGGCGGGCACGCGCTTGCGATTGAGTTCGGTGAAGAAAGAGAACATGCCACCTCCCAGCTTGACACCGGGGAAGGCGGCGCGAGCTGCCGCATAAAGATCTTCCAGCGCAGGCGCGGGAGGGCGCGGCCCCCCGGGCAACACGGATTTGAGATCGCCGACCGGCACCACGGCCACCGACGAAAGGATGAGTCCGGCCTGTTCCACCTGCTTTGCCAATTCGTTCAATTCCTCGGCGTAGTCATCGAAGCTCTCTACGATGACCTCCAGCATCATCTCGGCGCCGGTTTGCTCTGCCAGCAAGCGATAGCCGTAGAGTTCCTTGAGTCCGTGCTGCTTACGCGGATCGATCGGGCCGATGAGCAACTGGGGGGCGGCGAGTTTGAGCAGATCAAGGCGCTGCACGGTATGACTGATTTCCTCGGCCGGTACTCCCAGGCCGACGGCTACGACACGCTCTTTTGATAGCGCGCCCAGCTTGACGTCAATAGCTTTATCGCTACCGGTCTTCTTGCCTTTGGGGACGTTGCCGGAGAACGTCACTTTGATGGACTGCTTGACCACCTCGCCTGCCTTGAGAACATAGGGCCACGGCAAAGCCAAGGGGCGAACATAAGTCTTGAACGAGGCATCGGTCCAATTGCGATGATCTTCCGTCTCCCAGGTGTCGCCTTCCATTCGCACGCTCGCTTTCACACCTTGCAAGACTGCATGCGTCATGGCGCGCAAATGCAGGAACGGTTGCACCGGGTTGACGAGTTCAGGAAAGATGGACTTTTCGATGCTGCCATCGACGTGCTCCAATTCCACCGCATTGCCGACGGTCCCGCTGAGCGGATGTAGCACGACGAATCCCGTGCGGGCGGTGAGGAAATCGGTCTTCGCAATGGCTGTAGCGCGAAAATCCAGACTGCCGTCAGTGCCGCCTTCGATCTCGATGTCGAAGGCGATCTCCTGTTTCCCTTTTGCGCAAACGGCATGATAAGAAACCGAGAAACTGTCTTTGCGCTGATCGATCTTGAGGTTGCTGAGCAGCGGAACATAGGTGCCCCAGTTTTCGTCGCGCACCAGGAATGCCAGTACGCGCAATACCTCCACGCCATTCAACTTGAGATAACGCAACTGGCCGTTATCAAACTCCACGCTCGTGGGCCCGGCGGTCAGGATCCTACCGACCACATCGGGTTGTTCGGTGCCACACAAGACGATGGCGCGGGGAAGGGTTGGCTTGCTCATGTTTGCTTCCTTAAATTACCTTTTCAGTCACCGGATCGATCAGCACCACACGATTCATGTCGAGCCCGAGTTCCACCACCTCGTTCGGACGCGACACATCGTGCGCCAGTAACTCCGCGATGGCTTCGGAGTCACCCAAACGAAAGGTCGCGTACGTGCGTGCGCCAGTAGGCTGCAGCAATTCGATTTTTGCGTGGATGCGCGCTTCGCCCTCACGCGGTGATCCTGCGCGGTGGATATGCTGCGGGCGTACGCCCAGAGTGAGGTCTTTGCCCTGCCAAGCTGACAAACCTGATACGCGCGCGACAGGTAAGGAAAGTTGAGTCCCATCCCCAAGTTTCAGGCCGGCACCCGCTACCGAAGCCGCTACAAAATTCATTGCAGGCGAACCGAGAAAGCCCGCCACGTATTGGGTGGCAGGACGCTCGTAAAGATCCAACGGCGAACCTTGCTGTTCGATCTTGCCGTCGCGCAGCAGTACGATGCGATCGGCCATGGTCATGGCTTCGATCTGATCGTGGGTGACGTAGATCATGGTCTTGCCCAACTCTTGATGCAGACGCTTGATCTCGCCGCGCATCTCGTCGCGCAATTGCGCGTCCAAATTGGAAAGCGGCTCGTCGAACAGGTAAAGGCGGGCGTTGCGCACAATGGCGCGACCGATTGCTACCCGCTGCAACTGTCCGCCGGAGAGTTGGCGTGGGTAACGTTCCAGGAGTTTCCCGATGTCGAGCATCTCCGCGGCACGTTTGACCTTGGGCTCAATTTCGTGAGCCGGGGTTTTGCGGGCGCGCAGCCCAAAGGCGATGTTCTCGAACACCGTCATGTACGGATACAGCGCATAGTTCTGAAACACCATTGCAATGTCGCGTTTGCCCGGTGGTTGATGATTGACCACCTTGCCACCGATTTCGACGGTGCCTTGATTGACATCCTCAAGCCCGGCAATGGTTCGCAGCAGTGTACTCTTGCCACAGCCGGATTGACCTACTAGTACGGTGAACTCTCCTTCCGGAATCTCCAGATCCACGCCTCTCACCGCGTGCATCTGGCCGTAGTACTTGTGCAGCCCCGTGATCTTCAGATCAGCCATGCGAAATTCCCAAGCCCCGTAACCCACCGCTTCGCCGCAAGCGAAACCCCCAAATTCCTCACCGCTCGTCCCACACCAAGTTATCCCTTAATCGCGCCCAATGACATGCCACGCACCAGATAGCGTTGCAGAAACGTCACCACGATAAAAATCGGCACCGTGCCCAGCACCGACATGGCCGCAATCTTTGCCCAAAAATTGGACTGCCCGCCGAAGTAGTGTGTGACTTGTACGGTATAGGTTGTCACCTCAGTGCGGGTAAGCACCAGCGCGAACAGAAACTCGTTCCACGCGAACATGAAGGTGAAGATCGAGGTGGCGAACAACCCCGCGCGACACATCGGAAAGACCACTTTCCAGATCACCTGCCAACGCGAATAGCCGTCCACCAGTGCGGCTTCCTCCAACGCCTTGGGTACGTCGAGGATGTAGCCGCGCATCATCCAGATCACGTAAGGCAAGTTGAAGGCGGTGTAGAGCAGTATCACGCCGATATAGGTGTCCACCCAGCCGAAGAACACATAGAGCAAAAAGATGGGAAACACCACGGCGATGGGCGGCACCATGCGCTGCGAGATGATCCAGTTGGACAGATGTTCTCCGCCGGTTTTGAAGCGCGCCAGACTGTAGGCGCAGAGGGTGCCAACCAGCATGGCGATGACGGTGCTGGTGCCCGCTATCACCAGGCTATGCCACACCGTGGTGGCGTCGCCGTCTTTGAACAGCACGGCATAGTTGCCCCACTGCAGGGTGCTTGGCCACCATACCGGCGGGTAGGCGTAAATTTCGTCGGCGGTCTTGAAGGAGATCATGAACAGCCAGTAAATGGGGAACAGAAACACGAGGGTGACGCCGATGGCGGCGATCAATCTGATGGCCATTCTGGCGTTCATCGCGACAACTCCACGCGCTTGAGTGCCCACATCACCACCACCGAGAGCAGCGCGATGATCAGCAATGCCACCGCCGCGGTGTAGCTGGTTTCGAATTGCTGGAAACCTTTGACGTAGGTGAACATGGAGATGGTTTCCGTGCTCGTGCCGGGCCCGCCCTTGGTTAATGCCCAGACGATGTCGAACAGCCGGAACAGATCGAGGGCACGAATCAAAATGGCGATGGCCATCACCGGCCAGATCGCGGGCAGCACGATTTTGAAGAAGGTGCGCCAGTAACCGGCGCCGTCGATGGAAGCCGCTTCCAACTGCGATTTATCAACGTTGGTGAGTGCGGCCAGCAGCAGCAAGAACATGAATGGGGTCCATTGCCAGACTTCCGCCACGATGATGGCGGGGTAGACCAGAGCCGGGTTAATGGTCCACAACAAAGTCATTTCCTCGCCGAACAGCCAGCTTGCGATCTGGTTGATGGGGCCGAAGCGATTGTCGAACATCAAGGACCAGGTGGCCCCCGCCACAATAGGCGAGACCATGACGGGCAATACCAGCAGGGCGATGAATACTTGTCGTCCCGGCAGCTTGTCCACGAACAACTGCGCCATCAACAGGCCGAGAATCAATTCCAAGGGTAGCGCGATGACGGTGAACATCACGGTATGCCAAAGCGCTTGCCACAGGCGCGTGTCGTGGAACAAATACTTGTAGTTCAGCAAGCCTTGAAAGCTCTTATCCATGTCCGTCATGGTGATGTTCTGGAAGCTCACCATGAGGAGGTAGATCAGGGGAAAGATGCCGATCAGCAACAACACGAAGATCGACGGCGCCACCAAGAGATACTTGAAGTTGCGCTCGCCGAAGGGACGTTGATGTTGTGCGTTGGTTCGGACGGACATTGGAATTTGTATCCCGATAGCGCAGGCGCGACGGGAGTGTGCGGCGGTTGGGTTGCGGTTTTGCGCCGATGTTCGGCAGAAGGTGCTACGTTTTTCCGCCCTACGTAGCGGGTGTTCCGTTCTCTCTCCCCGCATGCGGGGAGAGAGTTAGGGCGAGGGGCAAATTAGGTGCCAATCACATACCAATCACGTACTAATACCGACCTTACTTCGGATAGGCTCCGCCTTTGGCAGCCCACGCGTTGTAGACGGCTTTTTGCTTGTCCATACCGACTTTCTGAGTGGTTTCGTCCCAACTCTTAGCCACATCGTCCAGGATGGCCTTGGGATCTTCACCGGCCCACAGGCGGCTGATGCCTTGGCGCAGCGCTTCTTCGTACTTGTCCGTTTGGATCAAAGACAAGTCCAACAGGCCGGACTTGGAACCGGCCTGGAGCGCGGCCAGATAATGCTTGGCATCGGGCCACAACTTGAGGTAGTCCGCATTCGTGAAGTGCGAATCGCGGAACGGATCGCGCAAGGCGTAGGGCAGCCTTACGCGCTGGTTGCTGATTTCCTCGCTGTTGAGCCATTGGATGAACAGATAGGCGGCTTCCTTGTTCTTGCTGGTGGAGGCCACTGACAGCGCGAATCCGGCGGCCAATTGCGGATGACCACCCGGGGGTAAGGCATAACCTACCTTGCCGGCGATGGTGGACTTGGGCACCCAACTCAACGCCTTTTCGTTGGCCAGATAGCCTGCGGCGAAGCGGCCATAGGGCGGCCAGGAGATGGTCATGGCGCTTTCGCCCTTGAGGAATACCGCTAGGTTCTCCACAAAGCCAAACTTTTCCACGCCCTTGGGCATGAAGCGGTTCTCGTTGCGCATTTCGGTGAAGACCCGCACACCGGTGGCGTTGTTGACTGTGGCCTTCATGTTGGCATCGAAGAATTTGCCGCCTTCCACGCGGAAACGCTCCTGGAACATGAACATGGTGTAGGGCGCTTCACGGAAGAAGGAAGCACCGTATACGCCTTCACCCTTGAGCTTTTCCGTGAGGAAACTACCGATGTCATCGAATTGCTTCCAGGTAGTGGGTACAGCCAGGTCGTACTTGAACTTATCCTTGAAGGCCTTCTTGAGGTCTGCGCGCTCGAAAATGTCCTTGCGGTAATAGAACAGGAACACGTCGCCGTCATCCGGGAATCCATAGATCTTGCCGTTTACCGTCATCTGGTTATCGCGGTAAGTAGCGGCGATCTTCTGCAGTTCGGCGCGGAAGCCGTACTTGTCGACATAGGAATCGAGCACTTCCAGCGCGCCGGCCTGGACCAGGTCGGGCATCCAGGCGGGAATGACGTTGAGCGCGTCATAGGCGCCGGTGCCTGCACGGTATTCCTGCATGATCTTGGTGAACATCTCGGCGGTGGGTACCTCGACAACCTTCACCTTGCAACCAGTGGCCTGCTCCCACTTGGGGCCGGAGAAGTTCAGAGGATCCAGGGATTGCAGCCCCGCTTCCCAGACGATGGTGATGGTCTTGCCACCGGCACACAGGGGTTTGGCGGCATCCACGGCGCGCTGGGCGGCACTTTGAGCGGAAGCGGCACCCGACCATGCGAGGGTCAGTGCAGCCGCCACCGGTAGCAAACCGCGACTCAGCGCGGCCAACGGACGAACCAGGGAATGGGTTGTACCCATGAGATCTCCTCCAATATTTATAAGTTGTGGTGAATACCCATCGCGCTGCGACGGGCTGCTGAGCAAGCCGCAGGATTATGGTGAAGCGGGCTCTAGAGTGTCAAGCGGTAGATCGCTCAACACCATGCGCCAACTTCGCGCTGGTCAGGGCAATTCGAAAAGTGCGGCCCCCGATCTTTGACCTCGTATTCCCCGCGCTCTTGGCGCGGGGGCAAACTTTGGGGGTTTCCAAAGGGGGTGAAGTGATTTTCACGGAGCCCCCTTTGGTCAAGGGCGGGGTCAATACCCCGCCCGCGAAGTCCCTTTTATTGCCAACGGCCAACGGCAGGGCCGTGCGGATGGACTACACTTGCACGATTCGCCACCACGACCATCGGAATTCTATGCAGAACCCTATTCACGCCCGCCAGCGGTCCGCGGTGATGCTTATGTCCGGCTTCCTTCTACTACTTGCCAGTGAGGTATCCATGGCCTGTCCCGACGTACTCGATCACAAGATGAAAGACCTCGAAGGCAACGACGTCAACCTGTGCGACTTCGCCGGCAAGGTGGTGTTGGCGGTTAACACCGCGAGCTATTGCGGTAACACGCCGCAATACAAGGGGCTGGAGGCGTTGCACGAGAGGTACCAGGACAAGGGCTTGGTGGTCATTGGCTTTCCCGCCAATGACTTCGGTGCCCAGGAACCGGGCTCCAGCAAGGACATCAAGGATTTTTGCGAGCGCACCTACGGTGTTGCGTTTCCGATGATGGAGAAAACCAGTGTGGTGCCGGGGAAGGCCAATCCTGTATTCGACAAACTCACCCAACTCACGGGCGATGCGCCGGAGTGGAATTTCCACAAATACCTGATCGCGCGTGATGGCAAGCGCGCCTTCAGTTTTTCCGCGCGCACCCAGCCGGAGAGTAAGGCCGTAGTCAGCCGGATCGAGGAATTGCTCGCCGAATAAACCTTGGACGAGAGATCAAAATCCGGTTAGCGTTAATCAGCCTTGGACTTTAAGCAGAATGTCGCGAAGCGTCTTTCCTGCTTTCGGCGAAGCCGCGCCAACAATCCATCGAGACTCCTTTCAAACGCGTTGTTCGGCACGTGCCGCTCGCTCACGCCGCTCGTAGCAGAAACTCCACCTTGACGGCGTCGA
>JANNFC010000383.1:0-44291 GCA_031379405.1 Betaproteobacteria bacterium
AGTACATAACGGGAGGCGTCGATCTGCCGATCTCTCCTGACAAGTAGGGAGAGGGCCATGCCAATCTATGAGTACCAATGCCAGACGTGCAGCGGCGAGTTCACCGCCTTAAGACCCATGGCGCAATCCCATTGCACGAGCGAATGTCCGGAATGTGGCGAGCAGTCGCCGCGTGTCCTAATCACACCCCCCTCGCTTTCGTGTGTAGCGGCAACGGATAGGCGAGCCCGCGAGGTCAATGAGCGCAGCGCCCACGAACCCATCTCTTCGGCGTCGATTTCTTCGGCGTGGCCGCGGGACGAGCGCAAGCATGGACGCGGTTGCCGATGTTGCTCCAGTGCGGGTAAATCAGGGGCGGATCGAACACCGGACGGGAGTAAAAGTTTTCCGACCAAACGCCCATGGATGATCAGCCATTGAGACCTCCGCCGTTCGCACATTGTTTGAATCTGCCCTCACCAGGGCGCCAAGTTCCTTAGCGTCGGCAGGAGACCCCCGGCTTTGCCGGGGATCCTTACCTGGATTCTTGGCGGAAGCGGTGAGATTCGAACTCACGAACGGTTTCCCGTTGCTGGTTTTCAAGACCAGTGCAATCGACCACTCTGCCACGCTTCCCGCATGCTTTTGCAAAGACCCGATCACCCGTTTTATTGGGTTCCATGCGCTCAACCACTCCACCACCATTTTGGTATGGATGCACTAAAGCACTGAATCGCGCCTAGGCGAGCCGGCTAGCCCACCTACGACGGGCATATTACCTGTAGTAGTATTCCGTTTCCACGTTAGGGTTGAAACTTATAGGTATTTGCCCTATCTTAGGCTTAGCTAAACCGATGGAGATAAAGTAACCATGGACACTCGAATCCCTGTGACATCCAGCACCACCGTCATCGGCACGGACCAGAACACGGTCCTGCGAAACACTTACTTGTTGCTGGCCTTCACCATGGTGCCTACGGTGGTGGGCGCCATGATCGGGATGGCAACGGGTGGTGTCATCATGCAGCACCCGATAATCACCTCCCTGGTGATGCTGGGCGCGGTCATTGGGCTTCAATTCGCTATCGTGGCGAACCGGAACAGTGGCCTAGGCATCGCCCTTCTGCTAGCGATGACCTTCATCCTGGGATGGTGGTTGGGCCCTCTTCTAAGCGTCGTACTCAGGCTCTCGAATGGTGGTCAGCTGGTCGGCTTTGCCGCCGGGGGAACCGCCGCTGTGATGGTCACCATGGCGACCATCGCCACCACAACCAAGCGCGACTTCTCCTTTATGGGGAGATTTCTGTTTGTCGGAATGATCGTTTTGCTGGTGGCGATGCTCGCCAACATGTTCCTGCAGATCCCAGCGCTGGCGCTGACGATCTCTTCCCTGGTAATCGTCGTGTTCTCGCTGTTCCTGCTACATGATTTGTCCCGAATCGTGACGGGCGGCGAAACAAACTACGTGGTGGCCACCCTGGGCGTCTACATGAGCCTGTTCAACATCTTCGCCAACTTGCTCCAATTGCTGATGGCCTTCGCCGGGGGCGATCGAGAGTAGTACTCGATTCGAGCCGTAACAAAAGGGCCGGTTTATCCGGCCCTTTGCGTTTTCCGGCTAGCGCTCGAACAACGCCATGGATTCCACATGTGCGGTGTGCGGAAACATGTTGACGATGCCTACCGCCGATAGACGATAGCCCTTCTCTCGAACGAGCGTCCCCGCGTCCCTCGCCAGGGTAGCGGGATTGCAGGAAATGTAGACAATCCGACTGATCTGGCTCTCGGGTAAGGTCGCCACAACGGCTTGTGCCCCTTGCCTGGGGGGATCGATCAAGAGCTTGTCGATGTGCCCAAGAGTTCTCCATGCCTCCACGGTCATCTCAGTCAGATTTGCCACACGGTAACTTACCCGCTCGGACAAGCTGTTTAGCACGGCGTTCTGCTGGCCTTTTTCCACCATGCCGGCGTTGCCTTCGACGCCCACCACTCTGGCTCCGCGACGCGCCAACGGCAATGAAAAATTTCCTAGTCCACAGTATAGATCCGCGATGCATTCGCCCGGTTGTGGATTCAACATGGAAACCGCCCGTCGTACGAGAACTCGATTCACGCCGTAATTGATTTGCGTAAAGTCCATAGGCCCGAACCGTACTGAAACGCCAAACTCCGGCAGTGCATAACTTAGCTCATGCGCCGGATTTCCAAGCGGGTAGATGGACTTGGGCCCCTTCGGTTGCAAGTAGATGTCGATGCCACGCTCTTCTCCGAATCGCCGCAAAGCTTCGCATTCCGCCTCGGAAAGCGGCTCCAGGTTCCGGAGCAGAAACACGGTCGCATTATCTGCAACAGACAGCTCCACTTGCGCGATGACCGCCCTGCTGTCGAACTCGGCCAGAAGAACGCGTAACGGGCTCAGCGCTTGCGATACAGGGGCCGGCAAGATAGCGCAGGAGCGCATGTCGACCACATGATGGCTGCGACGATCATTGAAGCCAATCAGCACTTCGTTCTTCTTCTTGACGAAACGGACCGACAAACGCGCGCGATGCCTATAAGCCCAATACGGTCCGTGGATGGGAGGAAGGATGCATTCCGGAGTAACCCCACCCAATCGCTTCAGGTCCTCCTCGAGAATGCGCTGTTTGATGGCCACTTGTGCGCGCGGCTCGATGTGCTGCATGCTGCATCCGCCGCAGCGCCCGAAGTAGGGGCACTTGGGATCCACACGCTGCACGCTTTCCCGATGAATGTGGGTGGCAGCGGCAAATTCGTGTCGCAGCTTCGTTTGAAACACGCGGAAGGTCACGCGCTCGCCAGTGATTCCACCCTCGACGAACACTACCTTTCCGTGCACGCGTCCCACGCCTCGTCCTTCGTGGTCTACGGAATCGATATCCACCAAGCCGGTCGACTCAGCCAAATCCATAAATGTCATGTTCCGATGTAAACTTCAGGAGGTTGGCCAGCGCGCCAAGAATTCCTGCCAATGTTTTCCAGGCGCTTTCTGCAAGGTGGCACGAGCCAACTCGATCTCGCGATCATAATCTTCGCGTGTGAAGTGCCCCCGCATCAACTGAAAACGCAAGAAGACCAGAAAAGTATTGGCCGTATCCGTTTCACAGTAATGGCGAATATCGGCGATACCGCCTTGCTGATAGGATTCCCACACTTTGGATCCATCCATGCCCAACTTGCCGGGAAATCCCAACAGTTGCGCGATCTGATCCAGCGGTGCGCTGGCACGTCCTTGATATAGCGCCAGCAAATCCATCAAGTCCAAGTGGCGCGAATGATAGCGACTGATATAGTTGTTGTATTTGAAGTCGCGGTCCTCGTCGCCTTGATTCCAGTAACGCGCCGCCTGTACCCCGTGCAGCAATGAGCGATAGTGAAGCACAGGCAAATCAAATCCGCCACCATTCCAGGATACGAGTTGCGGAGTGAACTTCTCAACGCCGTCGAAGAAGCGCTGGATCAGTGCCGCTTCGTCGTCGGCCGGTGTTCCCAAGCTCCACACGTGAAACCCGTCCTTGTCGCGCAGTGCGCAGGCGATGGCCACCACTCGATGTAGATGCAACGGTAGAAAATCGCTGCCCGTCGTTTGGCGCCGTTGATAGAACGCCAATTCGGCCACATCCTTGTCCGAGACGTCCTGGCCTAGTCCATACAGACGGCGAATGCCCGCCGTATCGGGAACAGTTTCTATGTCAAACACAAGAACGGGAGCCATCAGATCACGCGAAAGTAAGTGGTAAGTGGACGAAATCGTGGAGGAAATCGTGGAGGAAATCGCCAGGCCGCGATTCTAGAATCGGCCGTATGAGCCGCAGCTGGCGAGCTTCATGCTATCATCGCCCGGATCTTCAACTAACTATGATCGCCGTTCGACTGTTAGTGCCTTGCGATCACCATGCTTGTGGATTCCAAACCCAACTTCCCCCTCCGTCATAAGAAACTAACTCAATGGGTGGAAGAAACTGCCCAGTTAACTCAGCCCGACCAAATCCTCTGGTGCGATGGTTCCAAATCCGAGTACGACAGGCTGTGCGCAGAGTTAGTACGATCAGGCACCCTAAAACCGCTCGATCCCGCCAAGCGTCCGAATAGTTACCTCGCGCTGTCCGACCCCACCGACGTTGCTCGGGTCGAGGATCGAACCTACATCTGCAGCGTGCACAAGAGCGATGCCGGACCCACCAATAACTGGGTCGATCCGCGCGCGATGAAGTCAACGCTGCGCGGGCTCTTCGACAGTTGCATGCGCGGTCGCACCATGTATGTCGTCCCCTTCAGTATGGGCCCGATCGGATCGGAGTTGTCCCATATCGGCGTCGAGATTACGGATTCTGCGTACGTTGCACTCAGTATGGGAGTCATGACACGCATGGGCCGCGCAGCCCTCGACGCCTTGGGCGAAGACGGCGACTTTGTTCCGTGCCTGCATTCCGTGGGCGCGCCGCTTGCGCACGGAGAGAAAGACGTATCCTGGCCCAGCAACAAACAACACAAGTACATTGTCCATTTTCCCGAAGAGCGCGCCATCTGGTCCTTCGGCAGCGGATATGGCGGCAACGCCTTACTAGGCAAGAAGTGCTTTGCATTGCGCATTGCCTCCTGCATGGCACGCGAGCAGGGTTGGCTGGCCGAGCACATGTTGATCGTCTGCGTGGAATCACCCCAAGGTGAACGCACTTACGTTGCCGCAGCCTTTCCCAGTGCCTGTGGAAAGACGAACTTCGCCATGCTCATTCCACCGGCGGGATTCGAAGGTTGGAAAGTCACCACCATCGGCGACGACATCGCATGGATTCGACCGGGGAGCGACGGCAGGCTCTACGCCATCAACCCGGAATACGGATTCTTTGGCGTTGCACCGGGCACGTCGCGCAAATCCAATCCGAATGCGATGGACACGCTGAAGGGCAACTGCATCTTTACCAATGTTGCGCAGACACTCGATGGCGATGTGTGGTGGGAAGAGATGACAGACACGCCACCTGCCGAGCTCATCGATTGGCGGGGCAACCGTTGGACACCCGATTGCGGACGCAAAGCCGCGCACCCCAACGCGCGCTTCACCGTGCCTGCCGCACAATGCCCATCCATCGCACAGGATTGGGAGAATCCTCAAGGGGTACCGATCAGCGCCTTCGTATTTGGCGGTCGTCGCAGCACCAACGTCCCGCTCGTCCTGGAGAGTTTCAATTGGAACGATGGCGTATACATGGCCTCCACCATGAGCTCGGAAACCACGGCAGCGGCGGCAGGTAAGACGGGCGAAGTGCGCCGCGATCCCATGGCCATGCTACCGTTCTGCGGGTATCACATCGGCGACTACTTCAACCACTGGTTAAAGATGGGTCAGCGTATTTCGCAGCATCCAAAAATCTTCTGCGTCAACTGGTTTCGCAAGGGTGCCAACGGCAAATTCCTGTGGCCGGGCTACGGCGAAAACATGCGCGTATTGAAGTGGATTGTCGACCGGTGCCGCAATCGCACCGGCGCGGTGCGAAGCGTGTTGGGATGGATGCCCAGTCGAGAAGATCTGGAGTGGACCGGACTCGAGAGTGTCTCGGCATCGCAATTCCAGGAACTGATGGCCATCGATCGGAACGCTTGGATACAGGAAGTGGGCCTGCACGAAGAACTGTTCACCAAGATCGGAGACAAATTGCCTTCCGAGTTCTCGAGCAAACGAGTGGCGCTGTTGCAAACCCTTCGCGACGGTGCGGCTCGATAACGTAGTAGGTCTCTAGCCGAACACGCCCGTTGACAGATACCGGTCGCCACGATCGCATACGATCGTAACGATCACGGCGTTTTCCAATTCGGCGTTGAGCTTTAGCGCTGCCCACATCGCCCCGCCGGAGGACACGCCCGCGAAGATTCCTTCTTCCGTGGCCATTTGTCGCATGCTCTGCTCCGCATCGATCTGACTCACTTCGATAACGCGATCCACCCGCTTCGCTTCAAAAATCCGAGGGAGATATTCTTCCGGCCACTTGCGAATGCCGGGAATCTGCGAACCCGGCGTGGGGTGGCATCCGATGATTTGAATGTTCGGATTCTTCTCCTTCAGGTAGCGCGAGCATCCCATGATGGTTCCGGTGGTCCCCATGCTGCTCACAAAGTGCGTGATCTTGCCTTGCGTATCGCGCCAGATTTCCGGTCCCGTCGTTTCATAGTGCGCACGCGGATTATCCGGATTGGCGAATTGATCAAGAATCCGTCCCTCGCCGCGAGCTTCCATGGCAGTGGCCACATCGCGTGCCTCTTCCATCCCTCCGGCTTGCGGCGTCAATACAAACTTGGAACCGAAGGCAGCCATGGTCTGCCGCCGCTCCGCGCTCAAATGCTCGGGCATGACCAGGATGAGCTTATAGCCACGCATGGCCGCCACCATGGCCAATGCAATACCCGTATTCCCGCTCGTGGGTTCGATCAGCGTGTCACCGGGTTTGATTTCTCCGCGCTCTTCGGCCCGCAAGATCATGGAAAGCGCCGGACGATCCTTCACAGAGCCTGCCGGATTATTTCCCTCCAGTTTGCCCAGCAAGATGTTGGACGAACGACCTGGCAGCCGTTTGAGTTGCACCAACGGCGTGTTACCGACAAATGATTCTAATGTTCGATTCACTTTTGTTCTCTTCCTAACAACCAGGGCACATAGCGCGACACGCCCTCATTCACGCTGCTCATCGCAGCCCCATATCCTGCCTGCAGCAGGCGCGAGAGGTTCGCTTGCGTATAGCTTTGGTACTTATTTCTCAATCCTTCTGGAAATGCGACGTACTGAATCTCCTCCTTCACGCGCAGTTCATCCAAGGAATATTCGGCATCGCCTCGATCGCGCCGCGCCGCATTGATGGTTGCCGCCGCCACTTCGTTGAAAGTCTGCGCGCGCCCCGTGCCGACGTTGAAAATGCCCGCGACTTCGCCGTGATCCAAGCAAAACAGATTGACCTTCACCGCATCGTCCACGTACACGAAGTCGCGTAGTTGCTCGCCCGCATCATAGCCGCCGCTCCCCTCGAACAGGCGTACATAACCATCGGCCAAATACTGGTTCAAGAAATGAAAGGCAACCGAAGCCATGCGAGCTTTGTGCGATTCTCGCGGTCCGTAGACATTGAAGTAACGCAACCCCACCACCGGCGCGCCGCGATCGTTCCAGTGGCGCCGCACGTACTGATCGAACAGCGCCTTGGAATAGCCATAGACGTTCAGCGGTTGTTCATAAGTGTCGTCTTCCTCGAACACCGTTCCCGATCCGTACACCGCCGCGGAGGAGGCGTAGATAAACGGAATGGCATGTTCGCGACAAAAATCGAACAATTCCACCGAATAGCGATAATTGTTCTCCATCATGTAGCGGCCATCGCTTTCCATGGTGTCGGAACAAGCGCCTTGATGCAACACCGCTCTGAGCTTGCGCCGCCAAGGCGCGTGTTTGAGCGTGGCGAGAAGCACACTCTTGTCGTAGTAGTCTGCAAATCGACAATTCGATAGATTCTTGAACTTGTCGCCGCGCATCAGGTTGTCCACCGCGATGACGTCCGTGTCACCCCGAGCATTGAGCGCATGCAGGATGTTGGAGCCAATGAATCCCGCCGCACCCGTCAAGAGAATCGTCATACTCTATCTATCCAAAAAGTTCGTTCGGGCGGACCACGGCCGTACCCAGCTTGCCTACGACGATACCGGCGGCCTTGTTGGCCCACTGTACCGACTCCGCCAGCGTCAGCCCGCTGGCCAGCATGGCGCCGAGAATGGCGATCACGGTATCGCCTGCCCCACTGACGTCGTAGACTTCCTTCGCCACTGCCGGAACATGTGTCGCGGCATTGGCTTCATACAATGACATACCTTCCTCGCTGCGCGTCACTAGCAGCGCGTCCAAATTCAAGGAATGCCGCAGCGCTTGCGCGCGCGCGGTCATGTCCGCCTCGCTTTTCCAACTCCCCACCACTTCACGAAACTCAGAGCGATTCGGCGTGAGCACGGTGGCATCGCGAAAGCGCTCGTAGTCGTCGCCCTTCGGGTCCACCAACACCGGCTTTCCGTGTTGCCTGGCGCGCGCAATCATCTGCTCAATGTGCGCTAATCCGCCCTTGCCATAATCGGAGAAGATAACGACATCGGCGCTTCCTATGCGATCGTCAAAACCCGCGAGTTTCGATGCCAGCGCGCGCTCATCGGGAACGTTCTCGAAATCGATCCGCAAGAGTTGCTGTTGGCGCCCGATGACACGCAGCTTTACAGTGGTCTTGAGCGTCGGATCGCGTGTGAACGCGACACTGATGCCGTCTTCGCGCAACAGTCGCTCCAACTCCTGTCCCGCATCGTCTTCACCGGTCACCGCCAGTAATTCTACCTGGGCACCGATGGCCGCCGCATTGCGCGCGACGTTGGCGGCGCCGCCGGCACGCACTTCTTCGCGCGTAATACGCGCGATGGGAACGGGCGCTTCTGGCGAGATTCTACTGACGTCACCAAACCAATAACGGTCCAGCATGACGTCACCCACGACGAGCAGACGAACGGTAGATAGATTGGGTGGCTTGGGTAAATTATTCACTGGCATGCGGGCTACGGCCGACCGATCGCGTGATATTCCAACCCAAACTCTCGGACCAGGGTCGGATCGTACAAATTGCGGCCGTCAAATATCACGGGATGCTTGAGCTGAGCCTTGATCTCGGAAAACTCCGGGCTGCGAAACGCCTTCCACTCCGTCACGATGACCAGCGCACTTGCGCCTTGCAGCGCTTTGATCGGCGCATCGCCGTAGGAAATGCGCGGCTCGTTGCCGAATACCGCTTTGGCCTCCGTCATGGCGATGGGATCGTAGGCACAAATGCTGGCGCCACGGTCGAGCAATGCTCGTACGATCACCTGGCTCGGCGCTTCACGCATATCGTCCGTATTGGGTTTGAAAGCCAGACCCCATAACGCAAAGTGATGGCCGGCAAGGTTCTCGCCAAAGCGCGCCACCATCTTCTGAATCAAGCGCATCTTCTGTGCTTCGTTGGCCTTCTCCACTGCATCCAGAATGCGCATTCCGAGCCCGTGGTCTTGCGCGGTCCGCTTCAGCGCTTTCACGTCCTTCGGAAAGCATGAGCCGCCGTATCCGCACCCCGGGTAGAGGAAGTCATAGCCAATCCGCGGGTCCGAGCCAATGCCTACGCGCACCTTCTCGATATCGGCACCCAACTTTTCCGCGAGGTTCGCCAATTCGTTCATGAACGAGATGCGTGTGGCCAACATGGCGTTGGCGGCGTATTTGGTGAGTTCGGCGGAACGCACGTCCATCACAAAGATGCGTTCGTGATTGCGCTGCAGCGGGGCGTACAGCATGCGCATGAGTTGCGTCGCGCGCTCGTCATCGGATCCCACGACAATGCGGTCCGGTCGCATAAAATCCTCCACCGCCGCGCCCTCTTTGAGAAACTCTGGATTCGACACCACACTGAAAGGAAGCTGCACGCCGCGCGCGGCCAGTTCCTCCGCGATGACCGCCTTCACTCGGTCTGCCGTCCCTACAGGCACGGTGGATTTGTCCACTACGACACGATAGTCCGGCATCAGGCGACCAATGTTGCGCGCCGCCGCCACCACGTAGCTTAGATCCGCGGACCCATCCTCCTCTGGAGGCGTGCCCACTGCGATGAGTTGCAGCGTACCGTGGCGTACGCTTTCCTCCACGCTGGTGGTGAAACGCAGGCGCCCCGCGGCCACGTTGCCCATCACCAGGGCATCGAGACCGGGCTCGTGAATCGGAATGTCGCCCTCACGCAGCCGGCCGATTTTTTTCTCGTCAAGGTCCAGACACAACACATCGTTGCCTAGCTCCGCCAGGCAAGTGCCGGTGACCAAGCCCACATACCCCGTGCCGATGATGCTTACTTTCAATGTCTAGCTCCTCACGCCGAACCAGCGGAAGCAATCGCCTGAATCGTAGCGCGCAACACCGCATTGGGTTCCTTTGCGCGCGTAATCGATCTGCCCATGACCAAGTACGATGCGCCCATCTCGATGGCATCTCGCGCTGTGGTAACGCGTTTCTGATCCTGTGCCCCTTCCCCCGCCAGACGGATGCCGGGCGTCACTAGTAAGAACTGTCCCCCTCGCTCCGCCCTTAACCTGCTCGCCTCTTGCGCCGAGCACACCACCCCGTCCAATCCACATCGGGCGCTAAGAGCCGCCAGTCGAGACACGCTATCTTCGACGCCCCCTTCAATACCCAGGTCCACCAGATCCTCGGCAGTCATGCTAGTCAGCAAAGTGACGGCGATCAAGTGAGGTCGGGGTCCAGCGATCGAGTCCACGGCCTCACGTGCGGCCGACAGCATTCCACGCCCGCCCAGTGCATGCACGTTCAGCATCCAGACCCCCAGGCGTGCCGTCGATTTACAGGCTTGCGCGACGGTGTTGGGTATATCGTGAAATTTTAGGTCGAGGAACACATCGAAACCCTGTCGTACCAATCCCTCGACGAACTTAGGGCCGGCGGCAGTGAACAACTCTTTTCCCACCTTCAACCGGCATAGCGATGCGTCGAGTGTCCTCACAAATGCCTCAGCGGACCCAGCTTCCGGGTAATCCAAAGCAACGATGATTCTAGGGCCGCGCGTTTCCACTAATTTTGTCCCCTCAGTTTTGTCCCATCAGTTCGCGCTCCTCCATTCGGCGCGGGGGGTACGTCTCCCATCCTCCACAAGCGGGGCAATGCCAGTAATACTGGCGCGCCTTGAATCCGCACCCGTCGCAACGATACAGGGACAATCCGCGAGTGTGTTGATGCATCAAGGTACGGATCATCTCCAAATCCCGCCTGCGCTCAAGCGGCGCTTCCAACAACTGTGCTTCCAGCAACTTATCCAAGCCCATCAACGTCGGCGTGCGTTTCAACTCTTCACGCACAAACTCATGGGCCTGCCCGGCGCCATCGGTATCTAGCACCGATTGATAGAGGACGTTGAACAAATCCAACGAAGGAAACGCCGCCAGATAGCCTTTCATCAGCGCCAAACCCACGGGCGTTAGGCTGGCTTGCTGATAGGCGGACAGCATGCGCTGGGCAACCAGAGCGAGATAGCGCGGATCCTGGCCTTCGATGCGCTTCCAAGCCTCGATGGCCTGTTCAGGATGGCCGGTGGCGATTTCGATGTCGCCAAGAAGTATCGAAGCGCGTGCACATTTGCGATTAGTGGCCAGAGCCTGCTCGATATGCCGCCGCGCACTTTCATAACGCGAATGCGTGAGATCTTGTTGCGCCAACTCGCAGTAAAACTGTGCGACTTCGCGTTGATTCGGTTGATCGCCCTGTGACACGGCGGCTTCCGCGACGCCGATGGCCTTGCCCCAGTCCTTCTCTTTCTCGTAGATCTCCAGCAGCATCTCGCGGGCTTGCACTTCGAAGCTGGTGCCCTTGAGTTTTAAAAAGTATTCCTCGGAGCGGTCGAACAATCCCGCCTTGAGGAAATCCTGCCCCAACTCGAACAATGCGTGCAATCGCTGATCGGGCGCCAGATCCTCGCGATCCACCAGATTCTGATGCATGCGTATCGCGCGCTCGACTTCGCCACGCCGTCGAAACAGATTGCCCAATGCGAAGTGCAACTCCACGGTCTGAGGATCGACTTTCACCACCTCGATAAAGGCTTCGATGGCCTTGTCGGGCTGCTCGTTGAGTAGAAAATTCAGTCCGCGAAAATACGAACGCGGCAACGCGCGCGATTCAGTGATGAGTTGCTTGATGTCGATCCGCGCCGCGATCCACCCTAAGGCGAAGAACAGCGCGAAACCCAGCAAGACCCAGCGATATTCGAATTCCATATCGGCTAAGGTAACCGCGAATCCGCGGCACTAACGTTGGTTTGCCGGCGCTGGGTCATCAGCTCACGACGCTGGCGATAGAGTGCGGGAAATGCCCCGATCAGGCCCAACACAACGCCGCCGCAGAAAAACACCAAGAGTACCAAGGACAGCGGGGCCCGCCATTCGCGGCCCAGGAATAGTCGAACCACGATGGGATCGGAGTTGCGCAGCGCAAAAGCCACCAGCAAGAAGAAAAGCGGAAGGAGAACAAGCCAATAAAGATAGCGCACTCGATGGCAACCGGCTGTCGACAGGAGGCAGGGCCGAAGCCCCGCGCCTATGTGGTGTAACGTGTTGTGGGGTTCGCCGTATCAAGCCTCAAGGCTAGTTGTCCCTAGGTTCTCGATAGGGCGAAGACAGAGGGAAGCTGCTGCTAGGCACGCCTGTCGAATGGGCGTCCACCTGATCCACCCGTTCCCGCAATTCTTTACCCGCCTTGAAATGGGGCACATACTTGGCGGGAACGTGAACCTTCTCGCCGGATTTCGGGTTGCGACCCGTACGAGGCGGCCGATAATTCAGGCCAAAACTGCCAAAGCCACGAATCTCGATGCGCTGCCCTTGCCCAAGGCTCTTGGACATGGCATCGAGAACCATCTTCACGGCCAACTCGGCGTCGCTGGCCACAAGCTGTGGAAACTGAGTAGCAAGCTTCGCGATCAGCTCAGACTTCGTCATGGCACCCCTACCTACTGGTTGGTGTTCTTCGTATCCAACTTGGCCTTGAGCAACGCGCCGAGATTCGTAGTACCTGCGTTAGCGGGTGCATCGGCAGCATGCTTCTGCATTGCTTCGGATTCCTCGGCCATGTTCTTGGCCTTGATCGACAGGTTGATAGTGCGATTCTTCCGATCGATGTTGATGATCATCGCATTCACCCGGTCGCCTTCCTTCACATGCGAGCGGATATCCTCTACTCGATCGCGCGACACTTCGGAGGCGCGCAAATACCCTTCCACGTCGCCATCCAAGGTCACCACAGCACCCTTGGCGTCCACCGACTTCACCACGCCATCCACCAGTGTGCTCTTGTCGTGGGTTGCCACATAAGCAGTGAAGGGGTCACCCTCGAGCTGCTTGATGCCCAACGAGATACGCTCGCGCTCAACATCGATGGAGACCACCACGGCTTCCATTTCGTCGCCCTTTTTGTAGCGGCGCACGGCCTCTTCGCCGGACATGGTCCAGGACAAATCGGAAAGGTGAACCAAGCCGTCGATCCCACCGGCCAGCCCGATGAACACGCCGAAATCGGTGATGGATTTGATCTGGCCCTTGACCTTGTCGTTCTTGCGATAGTTGGCGGCAAACTCTTCCCATGGGTTGGGCATGCACTGCTTCATACCCAGCGAAATGCGGCGGCGTTCTTCGTCGATTTCCAGAATCATCACTTCCACTTCGTCGCCCATCTGCACCACACGCGAAGGATGAATGTTCTTGTTGGTCCAATCCATCTCGGAAACGTGCACCAGCCCTTCGATGCCGGACTCGATCTCCACGAACGCGCCGTAGTCGGTGAGGTTGGTCACTTTGCCGAACAAACGCGTGCCCTGCGGATAGCGACGTGCGATACCAACCCACGGATCCTCGCCCAACTGCTTGAGGCCCAGTGACACGCGGTTCTTCTCTTGATCGAACTTGAGGACCTTGGCTTCCACTTCATCACCCACCGTGAGAACTTCGGAAGGATGCTTGACGCGGCGCCATGCCAGATCGGTAATGTGCAACAGGCCGTCGATTCCACCCAGGTCAACGAACGCGCCGTAATCGGTGATGTTCTTCACCACGCCCTTGACGGTGGCACCTTCCTGCAAGCTGGTGAGCAACGCTTCACGTTCCGCGCCCTGCGTGGCTTCGAGCACCGCGCGGCGGGATACAACCACGTTATTGCGCTTGCGATCAAGCTTGATCACCTTGAAGTCCATCAGCTTGCCTTCATAGGGATTGGTGTCCTTGACCGGACGCAGATCCACCAGCGAACCGGGCAGGAAGGCGCGAATGCCGTTGATCATGACGGTCAGGCCGCCCTTGACCTTGCCATTCACCAAGCCCTGCACGATTTCGCCTTGCTCGAGTGCCGTTTCCAGACTCATCCATGCGGCCAGACGCTTGGCCTTCTCGCGTGACAGGCGCGTTTCCCCGTGCCCATCTTCGAGGGAGTCGATGGCAACCTGAACGAATTCGCCCTCCTTGACCTCCAGCTCACCGCGATCGTTGCGGAATTCCTCCAGCGGAATATAGCTCTCTGACTTGAGCCCCGCGTTGACCACTACGAAGTTGGCATCCACGCGCATGACTTCGGCGGTAATGACTTCGCCCGCACGCATCTCCTTGCGTGTGAGGCTTTCCTCGAACAGGGCGGCGAAACTTTCCGCACCTGCGGCGGCAAGCACGTTGGATTTAGCTGAGGGTAATATGGCTTGGGGCTTGGCTGCAGAGGTCATCAGGAAAAAAAATCACTTCATAAAATCCGCGCGGGAACGCGGGGTTGGTTAAACAAGTCTCAAGTCTCTCTTCAATGGGGCATTCGTCAGAATCACGGCAATGCCTTGCTAATTCGAGTCCGAGGGTTCTACTGCTTGCATCGATTCGGTCCAGGCGAGCACTTGATTTACGGCCTGTTCGACACTCATTGCAGTGGTATCGAGCAGGTGTGCGTCCTGACAGCGCTGGAGCGGCGCGAGGCTGCGTTGCGCGTCGCGTGCGTCCCTGGCGTTGATGTCAACCAAAAGGCTCGGCAGGCTAACACTTATCCCCTTTGCCATCAACTGCTTATAGCGGCGGCGCGCACGCGCTTCGGCGGACGCGGTCAAAAATACCTTGAGATTGGCGTCGGGGAACACCACTGAGCCCATATCGCGCCCGTCCGCCACCAGTCCGGGAAGGTTGCGAAAAGCCCGCTGACGCTCCAGCAAGGCGGTGCGAACCCCAGCCACGGACGACACGCGTGAAGAGGCATCGGATACATCCTCCCGGCGGATGCGGTCCGTCACTTTGACACCCTTCAGGTAGATTTCCCCATCCTCGAAGCGCGCATCCAGTGCCGCCGCCAATCGCGCCAGGCCTTCTTCGTCCTGCATGGGGATATCGGTTTCAATGGCGGCCAAAGCCACCAGTCGATAGAGCGCGCCACTATCCAGGAAGTGATAGCCCAGGGCTCGCGCCACCGCCGCCGCTACCGTCCCCTTGCCGGAGGCGGACGGACCGTCAATGGCAATCACCGGCGCGATGCCAGTCAGCGCACCAAAGCGCTCGAAATAACTGGGAAAGGTCTTGGCGACGCACTTCGGGTCCAGAATGCGTATCGGGACACCCCCCAATGCCACCAGCGAGAAGCACATGGCGATACGATGGTCGTCATAGGTGGCGATATGCGCATGCGGCGTGAGGGCGGCGGGCGGATCGATGCGAAGGTAGTCCGGACCCTCCTCGACGATGGCGCCCAGTTTGCGCAGTTCGGCGGCCATGGCGGCAAGGCGGTCAGTTTCCTTGACGCGCCAACTGGCAATGTTGCGCACACGACAGGGACCATCGGCAAACAGTGCCGCCACCGCCAGGGTCATGGCGGCGTCGGGAATGTGATTCAGGTCCATGTCAAAGGCACGCAACCGGCCCTGGGAGGGCGCCCTTGCCTCGATCCAATTCTCGCCGTATGCAATGCGGGCACCCAGACTTTGCAGGGCTTCGGCAAAGCGCACGTCGCCCTGAATGCTGCCGTGCCCTACCCCCTGCACCCTAACTGGGCCGCCACCGATGGCCCCTGCCGCCAGAAAGTATGAGGCGCTGGAAGCATCACCTTCCACGTGGAGGTGGGCCGGCGCTTGATAACGCTGCCCGCCGGCGATGCCGAAGGCGCGCCATTCCTCACGCGTGACCTGTATACCGAATTGGCCTAGCATCCGGAGCGTGAGTTCGATATATGGCTTGGAGATCAGATCCCCGAGGACTTCGATACGCACGTCCTCGCCCGTCATGGGTAACGCCATCAGCAAGGCCGTAAGAAACTGGCTGGAGACCTCTCCCCGCACCCGAACCGGCACCCCCGGCCGCACGCCAGCGGGGAATATCTCGAGGGGCGGAAAACCCTCGTTTCCAAGGTAACGGATATCCGCGCCTATCTGTCTAAGCGCATCCACTAGATCGCCAATGGGACGCTCATGCATTCTTGGCACGCCGGATAGCCTGTAGTGTCCACCGGTCAGCGCCAGTGCCGCAGTGAGCGGACGAAACGCGGTCCCCGCATTGCCCAGAAACAGATCCGCGTCCTTGACCGAAAATACCCCGCCGCAACCCTGCACAAAAACCTCTTCGGCGCTGGCGCCCGGGTCGATTCTCACGCCCAAGCGCTGCAAGGCATCCAGCATGTGCGCCACGTCTTCGGAATCGAGCAGGTCGTGGACATGCGTCGTGCCTTGAGACAACCCGGCCAGTAGCAGCGTGCGGTTGGAAATGCTCTTCGAACCTGGTAGGCGCACAGTACCTTGCGCGCGCTGCAGGGGAGGCAAATCGATGTATGGGGGATAGTGCCTCATGCGCCCGCCTTCTTCTGCAGCCAGCGATCGCGCGCGCTGCGAGCCTGCTGGAATAGTGCCGCCAATTCGGTGGCCTTGCCGTGGGCGATCAGATTTCGCATGGATTGCAACGCCGCCTGGTAATCATCCAACTCGCGTAGCAACGCTTCACTGTTGGCGAGACAGATGTCGCGCCACATTTCCGGTGAACTGCTGGCAATGCGCGTGAAATCTCGAAACCCGGCGCCGGCGAAAGAGAACAATTCCTCGCCATCGGGCTGAGCGGCCATCATCGACACCAAAGCGAATGCCAAGGCGTGCGGGAGGTGGCTCACCGCGGCAAACACTTCATCGTGGCGTTGTGCCGACATTTCCACTACGCGCGCGCCGCAAATGTGCCACGCGGCGCGCACCATCGCTGTGGCATCAACTGGCGTTTCCGACAGTGGCGTCAGTACCACCAGCCGGTTGCGATAGAGCGCGCCATCCGCCGCCTCGACTCCCGAATGCTCCGCGCCCGCGATGGGGTGAGCCGGAACGAACTGCGCAAGCCTGGCCCCGAAAGCCGCTCTCGCGGCGGCCACCACATCCTGTTTTGTGCTACCCCCATCGGTCACCACACACCGCACCGGAAGATAAGGGACGATGCTTGTCATAACGCCCGCCGTGTGCGCCACTGGCACCGTCAGCAGCACCATATCGGCGTCGTGCAGCGCAGCGCCCAAGTCCGCTCCGATCTCGTCGATGACGCCGCGCTCGATGGCGCGATCCAGGTTGGCGCGGCTACGCCCGACGCCCACCACATGTTTTACAACGCCGGCACCCTTAAGGGCCAAGGCGAAGGAACCACCAATTAACCCGACCCCGAATACGACGAGCTTGCCGAGGTGAAAGGAACTAGCCCGCATATCTCAACGACAGGCTTCGATTAGGTGTGAAGGGATTCGGACAATGCGCTCAGGAAGCGCTCGTTCTCCTGAGGCAAACCGATGGTCACGCGCAGATACTCCGGCATACCGTAACCGGCCACCGGTCGCACGATCACGCCTTTGCGTAGCAAGCGCTGATAGATCTCGTCAGCCGCCCCGACCTTCACCGTCACGAAGTTACCGTGCGAAGGAATGTAGCTGAGCCCGAGCCGGGTCACGCCTTGCGTGATCTGAACCATCCCCTTCGCGTTCGCAGCCGCCGACTCGCGCACGAATTGCTGGTCAGCCAGCCCCGCCAGCGCCGCCGCTTGCGCCACGCTGCTGACATTGAAGGGCTGACGCACGCGATTGAGGATCTCCGCCGTGTCGGCGTGCATGAGCGCGTATCCGATACGCAACCCCGCCAACCCGTAGGCCTTGGACAAGGTACGCGTGATCACTAGATTCGGAAATTCCCTGAGCCACGCCACCGTATTCCCGCGCAATGCGTCGCTCAAATACTCGCTATAGGCTTCGTCCACCACGACGATGACTCTTGACGGTACACGCGCAATGGCGCGCTTGAGCGCATCGCTCTCGATAAACGTCCCGGTGGGGTTGTTGGGATTGGCGATCCATAGCACGCGCGTGTCAGACCGAATTGCCGCCACCATGGCGTCCAAATCATGACCGAATATCTGGGCTGGCACCACGATCGGCGTCGCCCCCATGGCCTGCACCGCCAGCGGATAGACCACGAATGCATGCTGCGCATAGACCGACGAACTGCCGGGATGGAGCATGGCCTTGGCCACCATCTCCAGCACGTCGTTGGAGCCGTTTCCCAACACAATTTGCGCGGGCGACACCGAGCAATGCTTGGCGATGGCTTCCTTGATGGCGAAGCCGTTGCTATCGGGATAACGCGCCACATCGCGCATCTCGCGTTCGACAGCTTGCTTCGCCAGCGGGCTACAACCCATAGGATTCTCATTGGAGGCGAGTTTGATAATGTTGTTTTCATCCAAGCCCATTTCCCGCGCCAGTTCCGAGACGGGTTTGCCCGGTTGGTAAGGCGCGATGGCGCGCACATATCCGGGTGCGAGTTCACAAGCCTCGATCATCTTATCCAGCCACCGGGTAGGAACCGAGAATTTTCAAGAAGGAAGCGTGTTCTTGTGCTTCGTCCAAGGCGGCCGCCACTTTCGCATCCTCGCGATGCCCTTCGATATCGACGAAGAACAAATACTCCCACAAGCCTTGGCGAGAAGGGCGCGACTCCAGGCGTGTCATGGAAACGCCGTGCTGGGCGAAGGGCGTGAGCAACGTGTGCATGGCGCCGGGACGATTGCGCGTGGACATGACCAGCGAGGTCTTGTCACGCCCGCACGGCGCCGCGTCGCGCTCGGCCAGCACAAGGAAGCGTGTGGTGTTGTTCGGTTGGTCTTCGATGTTCTCGGACAGCAGTTGCAGGCCAAACAACGGCGCCGCCGAGCGACTCCCTAGGGAGGCCGCCGTGGGGTCCGTACTGGCTTGGCTGGCCGCCTCGGCGTTGCTCACGACCGCCACCCGCTCCGCCTTGGGAAAATTGTGATTGAGCCATTCGTGGCATTGCGCAAGACTTTGCGCATGCCCCAGGATTCGCGAAATAGCGGTGCGATCCTGCGCCTTGCTCATCAGGCACTGATGCACGGGCAGCACCACTTCGCCGCACAGTTTGGCCGAACTGGTCACCAGCAAATCCAGCGTACGGCCGATGGCGCCTTCGGTGGAATTTTCCACCGGCGCCACCCCGAAGCGCACCTGTGCGGCTTCCACCTGACGGAACACTTCGTCGATGGAAGCGCAAGCAACCCCGTTGGCCGAGGATCCGAAGTGCTTGCGCGCCGCCTCTTCACTGAAGGTGCCGCGTGGTCCCAGGTAAGCCACGGATAGGGGTTCTTCGATGGCTCGGCATGCCGAGATCACTTCCGTGAACAGCCGCCGAATGGTTTCGCCGGACAAAGGCCCACTGTTGAGCGTCTCCAAGCGACGCAACACCTGCGCCTCGCGCTCCGGGCGGTAGATCACGCCGTCGTTTTTCATGGTGCCGATGTCATGGGCCGTCTGCGCGCGTTCGTTGAGCAGCCGCAGCAACTGCGCATCGATTTGATCGATGCGCTCACGCAGGGGCTTGAGGGCTTCGGACATTTAGCGCGCTGCCGGCAAATAGCGCACAGCCAGCACGCCGTGAATGGCGCCCAGCTGATCCGTAACAGCGGTGAGCGGAGGACTATCCATGTCCACCAAGGTATAGGCCATTTCGCCCTTGGACTTGTTCAGCATGTTGTGGATATTGAGGCTGGCGGCTGCCAACGTGGTGGAGATTTGCCCCAACATATTCGGCACATTGGCATTCGCGATGGCCAGACGATAAGGCGATTCACGCGCCATCACCACATCTGGGAAATTCACCGCATTGCGCACACTGCCGTCTTCCAAATAATCGCGCACCTGATTCACCACCATTACCGCGCAATTATCTTCCGCTTCTTTGGTGGACGCACCCAGGTGAGGCAGCGCCACCACACCCGGGTTACCGATCAATGCCGCGTGCGGAAAATCGCACACATAGGCTCGTAATCGTTTTTGGCCTAATGCCTCTGCCACTGCCGTGTGATCCACGATTTCTTCGCGCGCGAAGTTGAGCAGCACTGCGCCGTGCTTCATCAGCTCCAGACGTTTGGCATTGATGAGATGACGCGTCGCCGGCAACAGCGGCACATGAATACTGACGAACTCACTGATGCGCAGCACTTCCTCGATACTGTTGGCCTTCTTCACCTGGGAGGGCAAACTCCAGGCAGCCTCCACGGTAATGTCGGGGTCGAATCCCAAGACATTCATGCCAAGCTTGATGCCCGCATCCGCCACCAGGCTGCCGATGCGACCTAAGCCGATCACGCCCAAAGTGCGGTTCGGTAGCTCGATGCCGGCATAGTGTTTCTTGTTGTCCTCGACCGTCTTGTTCAGATCACCTTCGACGCATCGCAAGCCTTCGACGAAGCGCGCCGCCGGCACTAGATTGCGCGCGGCCATGAGCATCCCCGCCAGCACCAGTTCCTTGACCGCGTTGGCATTGGCGCCGGGGGCGTTGAACACCGGCACACCACGATCGCTCATGGCGGATACCGGGATATTGTTGGTCCCCGCGCCGGCGCGCCCGATGGCCTTGGCGCTGTGCGGTATGGCCATTCGATGCATGTCTTGCGAGCGCACCAAAATGGCGTCGGGATTCTCCATCTTGGCGTCGACGGTATAGCGCTCGCTCGGAAACAGCTTCAGACCGGCGCTTGAAATGGAGTTTAGAGTGAGAATGCGAAGTGGTGTACTCAAAGCGGTGTACTCACAGTGGTGTACTCATCTAGCGATGCCCGTGCTCAGCCTCGAACTCGCGCATGAAACTGGCGAGAACCTGGACGCCCTCGAGGGGCATGGCGTTATAGATGGATGCACGCATACCACCCACGGAACGGTGTCCCTTGAGTTGCAGTAGCTGCTTGGATTTGGCTTGCTTCAGAAAGGCCTCATCGAATACTTCGTCGGGCAACGTAAAGGGCACATTCATGCGCGAGCGATCCCGACTAGTCACGGGGCTTCTGTAAAATCGGCTGCTGTCCAGCAAGTCGTAGAGTACCTGCGCCTTTTCGATGTTGTATTGTTCCATCGCCTTCAAGCCACCGCGTCGCTTCAACCACTGAAACACTAGCCCGGCCACATACACTGCGAAGGTTGGCGGGGTGTTGAACATGGAGCCGTGGTCGGCTTGAACCTTGTAATCGAGCATGGAAGGCGTGCCGGGTAAGGTGTGTCCCAGCAGATCGGCGCGCACGATGACGATGGTCAAACCCGCCGGTCCGATGTTTTTTTGCGCACCGGCGTAAATCATACCGAAGCGCGACACATCGATGGGGCGCGACAAAATGGTCGAGGACATATCGCATACCAGCGGCACGTTTCCGGTATCGGGGATCCAATGAAACTCGACGCCGCCAATGGTTTCGTTGGCGGTGTAGTGCACATAAGCCGCCTCGGGGTCCAGGCGCCAGCGCTCCTGTGCCGGGGCGTAAGTGAACTTGGCGTCTTCGCTGCTGGCGGCGATATTGACCCGACAATATTTCTTCCCTTCATCGATGGCTTTCTTGGCCCATTCGCCGGTGTGGATGTAGTCAGCCTTCTGCCTTCCGCGCAACAGATTCATGGGGATGGCCGCGAACTGCAGGGTGGCGCCGCCTTGCAGAAACAGTACCTTGTAGTTCGTCGGAATCGCTAGGATCTCGCGCAAGTCCTGCTCGGCCTGCGCGGCGATGGCCATGAATTCCTTGCCACGGTGACTCATTTCCATCACAGAGGTACCACAGCCATGCCAGTCCAGCATCTCATCGCGGGCGCGTTCGAGTACTTCCTGGGGCAACACCGCGGGCCCCGCACTGAAATTAAAAACCTTCATTGTTATTCGCTCGCACTACCTTCTTCGTTTGGACCATCGCCTTGCGGGGTGTCACTGCCGTTAGTGTTCTCTGGTGGGAGGTCGGTGCCATTGCCATTGCCGTTTTCACCCGCGACGTCTTCGGTTTCCACCACGCGCTCCAGACCGGCGAGTTTCTCGCCCTCGTCGAGATCGATGAGCGTCACGCCTTGGGTGGCACGGCTCATCTCCCGAATCTCCGCCACGCGCGTACGAATGAGCACGCCGCCGGTGGTGATCAACATGATTTCATCGGTCGGATCCACCAGACGCACCGCCACCACTTTACCGTTGCGTGCGGTGGTCTGGATGGCGATCATTCCCTGCGTGCCACGGCCATGGCGTGTGTACTCGGCAATGGGGGTGCGCTTGCCGTAACCGTTTTCGGTTGCAGTGAGCACTGTCTTGCTTTCGTCGGCCGCCACCGCCAGGGCGATGACTCGTTGATCCGGCGCCAAGTTCATACCGCGCACACCTCGCGCCGTGCGCCCCATGGGTCGCACGTCCTGCTCGGAGAAGCGAACGGCCTTGCCGCCGTCGGAGAACAGCATGACGTCGTAGGTGCCGTCGGTGATCGCCACACCCACCAGGAAGTCGCTCTCGTCCAGATCCACGGCGATGATGCCGCTGGGTCGCGGACGGGAAAACTCCGATAGTGGTGTCTTCTTGACCGTACCGAAAGCGGTCGCCATGAACACGTAGTGACTATCGTCAAACGCTTTGATTGGAAGCACGGCGTTGATTTTTTCGTCAGGCTGCAACGGCACCAGATTGCTAATGGGCTTGCCGCGGCTGGCACGCGCGCCCTGGGGCAATTCGTAGACTTTCAACCAATACATCCGCCCACGGCTGGAGAAACAAAGGATGTAATCGTGCGTATGGGCGACGAAGAGCTGATCGATGACATCGTCTTCCTTGGTGGCGGTGGCCTGCTTGCCGCGACCACCACGGCGCTGCGCGCGGTACTCCGAAAGCGGTTGTGCCTTGAAGTAGCCAGTGTGCGATAACGTCACCACCATGTCGGTGGGCGTGATCAGGTCCTCCAAATCGATGTCCTGCGCATCGAATACGATCTCGCTCTTGCGCTTGTCGCCGTACTGGCGCTTCACTTCGTGTAGTTCTTCGGTAATGATCGCCGTGATGCGCTCGGGCTTTGACAGAATGTCTAGCAGGTCGGCAATGGTATCCATCACCTCGCGATACTCACCGACGATCTTGTCTTGTTCCAGGGCCGTCAGGCGCTGCAACTGCATCTCGAGAATGCGCTGCGCCTGCGCATCCGACAAGCGATATCCGCTACCGCCGTTGAGTCCGCCTTGCCAACCAAAATGCGCGGGCAATCCTTCCGGCCGCGCTTGATCGGAGTGCGATCGAGACAGCATTTCCTCCACCAGCGTCGATCGCCACAACCGTCCCATCAAAGATTGCTTGGCTTCACTGGGCGACGTGGACGCTTTGATCAAGGCGATGATTTCGTCCACGTTGGACAGGGCTACCGCCAGACCTTCCAGGATGTGACCGCGCTGACGTGCCTGGCGCAATTCGTACAACGTGCGGCGCGTGACAACCTCGCGACGGTGCCGCAAAAACGCGTCCAGCAACTCCTTCAAGTTGAGCACCCTGGGCTGACCATCCACCAAGGCCACCATGTTGATGCCGAAGCTGTCCTGGAGTTGCGTTTCCTTGTACAGATTGTTCAGCACGATCTCGGGATTCTCGCCGCGCTTCAACTCTATGACGACGCGCATCCCGGATTTGTCCGACTCGTCGCGAATTTCGGAAATGCCTTCCAGACGTTTTTCGCGAACCAACTCCCCGATGCGGATCAGCAGGTTGCTCTTGTTCACCTGATACGGCAGTTCATCGACAATGATGGCTTGGCGTACGCCTTTGTCGAGATCCTCGGTATGGGTGCGGGCCCGCATCACCACTCGCCCGCGTCCGGTGCGATAGCCTTCGCGCACGCCCTGAACGCCGTAAATGAAGCCGCTGGTGGGAAAATCCGGAGCGGGGATGATGCGGATCAATTCTTCCAGGTCGGTCTCCGGATGGGCCAGGAGGACCAGGCAGCCATCCACCACCTCGGTCAAGTTGTGCGGTGGAATACTCGTCGCCATACCCACCGCGATACCGGTGGAGCCATTGACCAACAGATTCGGAATCTTGCTCGGCAAGACGGAAGGTTCTTGCTCCTTGCCGTCGTAGTTGGGGACGAAATCGACGGTTTCCTTGTCGATGTCCGCCAGCAACTCGGCCGAAATTCTCTCCAGCCGGCATTCGGTGTAGCGCATAGCCGCCGCATTGTCTCCATCCACGGAGCCAAAGTTGCCTTGGCCGTCGATGAGGGTGTAGCGCATGGAAAAGTCCTGCGCCATCCGGACCAGCGTATCGTAGATAGCGTTGTCGCCATGCGGATGGAATTTACCCATCACCTCGCCCACCACACGGGCGCATTTGACGTAGGAGCGATTCCAGTGGTTGTTCGATTCATGCATCGCGAACAGTACGCGGCGATGCACCGGTTTGAGTCCGTCTCGTACGTCGGGGAGGGCGCGACCTACGATTACGCTCATGGCGTAGTCGAGGTAGGAACGGCGCATTTCCTCTTCGAGGCTGACCGGAATAGTTTCCTTAGCGAATGGCTCCATTCAAGGGGCGTCGATAGTTAGCGGTGCAAGGGTAAAAAAAGGATGCGGAACGAGCGAATGCGGCAGGCAACTGTACAGCCGGGGCTAACCGGGAAAGCCTTGTACGCTTGTCGTGCACTGCGGACCAAAAAATGTGGACCGGAACGCATGACACCGGCACCTTGACGCAGGCCGACCGAAAGGATGGAAGTTTAGCATGCGAGCCCTAACCGGCTTCGCCCAAGCCAACACGCCAGTGTCGCTTTCAGCCAAACAATGCTGTTGTGTTATTGCAAAATAATCCGGACAAAAAAACCTTTGTGCTATTCTTAGGCGCTCCCTTGAAAAGCGTCATCGCGGTAGGGAATTCCAGTCGGGGGAGCCTGTAGAACGATGACATAACGACATCACTAAACATGACGCGACGTGTCCCTGTGGGGCAAGGATCCAATCGCTCCACGCTGATGTGGAAAGCGTCACGCCCTGACCCGATCACCTCATAGAGAGGAGCCATGAGACCCTTCAGACTCAAAAAAACCATTACCCAAGCGACCGTGTTGTCCGCGCTACTGCCCTCGGCCGCGGTGTTATCGCAGCCAGTACACGCACCGATGGGGCTTAGCGGGAAGATCACTATTTCAGCGGGCACGACAGCCGTCTTGGGACACCAAATCATTCCCGAGGGCGTGGCGCCCATGGATCCGAAGTCGGCACCGGCCCGCGGCGGGTATGTTTACGACAATTTCAACACCGTGGTTCGTACCGGGGTCACCGGCGAGTGCGTAAAGCATGGTCTGTGGTCGCCTGAAATCGCGACGCCGGATTGCGAACCCTGGTTATTCGCAACCCCGCCGGCCCCCAAGGCAGCGGCACCTGCACCGTCACCTTCACCTGCACCCGCGCCTCAAGCGAAAGCGGAAACGCCATCGCCACCCCCGCCCGTAGTCAAGGAGGAAGGATTCCCCGAATGGCCGGGTCCGGACGAAGGCAGATTGGGCATCGTGCCGTTGTGGCCGGAAAACAACCTCGAAGCCCAAGACAACATCGGCCTGCCACGCATGCACTTCGACGACGAGGTCGCGGATTCCGAACACGCCGCTGACCTGATTGGCGCCCCGATTCTGCATGGCGACAACGAAGACGGTAGTGCCGAAGCGGCCGATCTCATCGCCCCCCCCGTCGTGTATTACCAGAATGGGGATGGCGAAGTCGGCGCCAGCGATCTCATTAGCCCCCCCGTCGTGCATTACCAGAATGAGGAGGGCGAAGCCGGCGCTGACGATCTTATCAGCCCCCCCGTCGTGTACTACCAGAATGGGGATGGCGAAGCCGGTGCTGACGATCTCATTAGCGCACCTCGATCTTACGAGGACGGCGATGTGCTGGGGCAACCCCTCGATGGCCGATGGCCCGAGGACCCCTATGCCGCCGCCGACGCCGTGGAGGAAGAGCCCGCCGTAGCGAGCCGGGACGATTGGATGTCCGCCCCGCTCGACGACAAGGCGGATGCACCGGTCGCCGGGATCATGGAATTCAAGGAAGAAGAAACTTGGCCCGTTGACAAATTCGCCGATGGCCACCTCGAGGACCAGAGCGTTGTTCAGCCCGATTCGAACTGGATGATCCCCAACCCCGTTCCCGAGGCGCCCGCCGACGCCATGGTGGGCCACTACCAAGAGGATGGCAAGGAGCCCGAAGAAATCATCGGCAACCCCACGGTTTTCTACGATGTGCCGGACCAAGGCGTCATCCCGGAAGAGACCATCATCGGCCATACCATGTTGCCCGGTGAGGATCAAGAAGATAGTTCCGTGGGGAATGACGATCTCATTACCAGCCACTCGATCTATCACGATGATGATAACGGTGCGCAGGCTGCTGGTGACGATTTAATCGGTCAACCGCGTCAGAACACCATGGATGATCAGCCTGCAGAAGCGGCCGAGCCCTACGGTTCGCAATTTGACGATAAGCCCTTCCCCGAGGTCGCCGTGGCCGATGAACCCGAAGGTCAGCCCTTCAGTTCCGAATTCCCCGTAGGCAGTGGCACAGCCGCAAGCGCACCTGCCGAGGGAAGCGTCGCGCCGGCTCCTGTGGCCCCGGAAGAGGTCGCTGAAGACGAGGAGGAGGGGGAAGAGGGGGATTACCACCCGGACTACTCCTCCACTCTTGCCGCGAAGGACGCGTTCGCCGTCTTACCCCAGGGTAAGACGGCCCCATCCCCCGTCCCCTCAGCACCCGCGGAGGCGAGCTACGGCCTAGACGTGGAAGAGGAAGAAGAGCCGGAAGTGCCCTTTGTCCCTGACTACAGCAATGTAGCCACTGCCAAGGGCGCCCTGGACAATCTGCCCTATCCGGCCGCCGCTGCTCAGCCGGCCGCATCTGCCCCCGAGAAAGCTATTCCCGCCGCCAAAGCCGCCACCACGGAAGAGCACCTGATGACCGTGGTATTGAGCGCCGATGCCTTGTTCGACTTCGACCGCTACGTGCTGAAAGGCAGTGCTAAGAAGAGCCTGGACGATTTCGTCGCAGCCCTCAAAGATATCAAGTGGGGCGAGATCCAGGTGGTGGGTCATACCGATCGGCTAGGCAGCGCCAAGTACAACCAGCGCCTGTCCGAGCGCCGGGCCCAGGCCGTGCGCAAATTGCTCATCAGCAAGGGCGTCGATGGCAAGAAGATCAAAGCTATCGGCAAAGGCAAGGTGCAACCGGTGACCACCGACTGCGTGGGTGAGAAGCGCTCCAAAGAGCTCATCGTCTGCCTGCAACCAGACCGTAGGGTCGAGATCTTCGTCGACGAAAAGCGCGAGGTGCAAGTCACCAAGCCCACCAATCCCAAGTAATTATTTGGAAGTAGTTATTTGGCCATTACGAGATACACTAGCAGTCCCCTACAAGCCCTGCCCTTCGCGGCAGGGCTTTTTCTTTGTGGAGCTTCGCATGGATGTCATTGACGAATTGATAAGCGCGCGCTGGATCATCCCCATCGAGCCGGCCGACAGCGTGCTAGAAGGTCATGCCATCGCCCTCAACGCGGGCCGAATCGTGGCGTTGCTGCCCGAGGCGCAAGCAAAGCAGCGCTATCGCGCCCAGCGCGAGACCACGCTTTCCAATCACGTTCTGATTCCAGGATTGGTCAACATCCACACCCACGCCGCCATGACGCTTATGCGCGGCTTGGCCGACGACCTGCCCCTGATGAAATGGCTGACCGAACACATCTGGCCCGCCGAAGGCAAGCATGTCTCGCCCGAATTTGTTTATGACGGTACGCTGCTGGCGGCGGCAGAAATGTTGAAGGGTGGAATTACCTGCTGCAACGACATGTACTTCTTTCCGGAAGATGCGGGTCGGGCATTTGTCGATGCGCGCATGCGCGCGGCGCTGGGCCTCATCGTCATCGACTTCCCCACCGCTTATGCCAACGACCCGACGGACTATCTGCACAAGGGCTTGACCATGCGCGACGCCCTCAAACACCAACCTTTGCTGTCTTTTTGCATCGCGCCGCACGCGCCTTACACCGTGGGCGACTCCACCTTCGAACAAGTCGTCACACTCGCCGAGGAGATTGAGCTCCCTATCCATCTACATGTACACGAAACCCTCGACGAGATTCGCGAAAGCGAAGCCAAACACGGCATGCGGCCGCTTGCTCGCCTGCACCGGTTGGGCGTGCTGGGGCCAAGTCTGATCGCGGTGCACAGCGTGCATCTGTCCAGCGATGAAATTGCGCAGTACGCCTCCATGGGAGTCAGCGTCGCGCACTGCCCGTCGTCGAATCTGAAACTCGCCAACGGATTCGCCCCGACACCCACGCTGCTCGACGCCGGTGTCAACGTCGGTTTGGGCACGGATGGGGCGGCCAGCAACAACCGGCTCGATCTGTTTCAGGAAATGCGCACCGCGGCCCTTATCGCCAAGGCCAGCTCTGGCCGAGCCGATGTTATGGACGCCATGATGGCGCTTCGCATGGCGACCCTTAACGGCGCCCGCGCCCTGGGGTTGGATAAGGAGATTGGCTCGCTGGAACCCGGCAAAGCGGCCGACTTGTGCGCCGTCGACTTGAGCGCCACCGAACTCCACCCTTGCTACCATCCCGCTTCGCACTTGGTATATGCTGCGGGACGCGAGCACGGCAGCGACGTGTGGGTGGCCGGAGAGTGCCTGCTGCGTTCCGGCCAACTCACACAACTGGACGAAGCACGCTTGCAGGCCAAGGCAGCACACTGGCAATCCAAATTGATACCGAACGCATGAGCACCACCATCAACGCCGATCAACACGAAGTCGACAAGTTCAGCGCGCTGGCGCACCGCTGGTGGGACCCCAACAGCGAGTTCAAGCCGCTACATGAGATCAACCCACTGCGCTTGGGATTCATTGACGCTATGGCTGGTCTCGCCGGAAAAGAAGTCCTCGATGTGGGCTGCGGTGGCGGAATTCTGGCCGAGAGCATGGCGGCAAAGGGCGCCCGCGTCACCGGTATCGATCTATCCGAGAAAGCACTGAAAGTGGCTGAACTTCATCTTCTCGAAAGCAGACTGAGCGTCAACTATCGCGCCGTCCCCGTGGAAGCGCTCGCAGAAGAAATACCAGGTCATTTCGATGTAGTGACCTGCATGGAAGTGCTCGAGCACGTCCCCGACCCCGCCAGCCAGATCAAAGCTTGCGCACGTTTGCTCAAGGCAGATGGTCACGCTTTCTTTGCCACCATCAATCGCAATCCCAAATCTTTCCTCTTCGCCATCGTGGGCGCGGAGTACCTCCTCAACCTGCTGCCCAAAGGCACGCACGAGTACGCCAAGTTCATCAAACCCTCCGAGCTGTGCGCCGATGCGCGCGCGGCGGGACTCAATGTCGAACAAATCATCGGCATGAGCTACAACCCGCTCACCAAGGTCTACACCTTAGGCCGCGATACCGACGTCAATTACATCATTCACACTCGGGCAGCGTAACGCATGTCGATCAATGGGGTCAGATCTATACTTCATAGGTTGGCGACGATTTCCCTGAGCATTTCATCGGCCTCTTCGGACTCGACCTCGCTTTGAATCTGGGTAACGCGTCCGATGGAGATACCCGCCATCTCCGCGGCTTCCCGCAGGCTCAGGTTGACACGACGCCGTAACAAGTAGACCACGTGCTTGAAAGCTGGCCCGCTCTCGCGCCGCAAAACGCCTGCGGGCGTGATCCCGTGGGCGGTTGCTACCGCTCGAATGGCCGCATCGGCGGTGACCCTTATTGGATTGAAATGCGCCTTCGGCACATCTTTGGCCGTCTTCCCTTGCAAGCGTTTCTGTATTCGGTCCCGAAACGCTTCGGAGCCAAGGTACATCTGCCCCTTCAGCGCCTTCCACGGGGAGGGGGTCTTGATTCCCTGCTGAACGAAGCGTTCGTAGGATTTTCGTCCTGCCACGCCTTCTCCGAAGAACTCGATCACTCTGCTGGCCGCCAGCCATTGGGGACACTCAATGCGGCCGAGTGTGGATAGGTAACTGCTCCAATGCCAGGTCTCGACGTGATCCACCATCCTTGCGCGAACCGGATTGAGCACCACGTAGCGGCACAATTCCTGGAGGTAGCTGTCCTTGTCCACTAGAATGGACTTGTAGCGTCCCTGGAGTACGTGGCCGACCCGGTTGTGCCGCCGGTTGAAGGCTTGGGTATAGACCCCATTCAGGCGGCGCATCCCTTGTACCAGATTGGGCTCCAGCGTCTCAAGTAGCAGGTGATAGTGATTGTCCATCAAACAGAAGGCGTAAAGCACCCAGCCTTGCTGAAGCACTTCCTTGCCGAGCAGATCGAGAAAGACGATACGGTCGCCGTCGCTTTCGAAAATGGGCTCTTGCCGGTCGCCGCGAGCGGTGATGTGGTAGCACGCACCGTGAAATTCGAGTCGCAAAGGTCTGGACATGGCCGGAGGTTACCGCCTTTCACCTATCAAGTATAGATCTGACCCCTTCGGCATGTTGAAATATCTCTAGAAAGTCCCACCTTCTGCGATAATCGGCTGACGGGGTTGGGAAACGGGCGCAAAGTACCACTAGCAACCCGATCCCGGTTCCAAAATCCAATCTCGGGGGCGCCCTGGGTTCGACGTGGGTCGCGAAGCATGGCAGTGCATGTCAAGGTCCAGTCACCTTGTAAATCAGCTGGAAAACGATAGTTGCCAACGACGATCGTTACGCTCTAGCCGCCTAACACCGGCTAGACTCCGCCCCAGTTTGCTCATGGGCTGGTCTGAACCCGCAAGGGAGATGAGCGCGGAGTCATATACATGGGATCGTGAAGTGCGGGGCTACTTCGCACGGAGCTAAATCCAAGGTAGCTCGCCTTCTCACAGCAAGCCGGTCAGCGGTGCGCGGGTTAAATTAAAGGACCAGGCTAAACATGTAGTGCTGCCTGTGTAGGGCTTACGGACGCGGGTTCGATTCCCGCCGCCTCCACCAGTTGAAGCCGCCACCTTTACGAGTGGCGGCTTTTTTTTGTATGCGTTTAAAGCATACTGACAAATCGGGTATCCCTGCCCCACGCGACAAATGCGGCATACATAGCTCGCTCTCCCCGCAGCATGCAGCGGCGATGCACTTAGATATCGGCCTTGGGCGCGAAGCTGGTGCGTGAGCTGCACGGATTCCGCAAAGATCTCCTGCCGCTTGCTCTCGCTGATTTCGTCGAAGGTCGCTTCATCGTGGTGAACCAGCAACGTGTAATTCATTTCGATACCCTCGCGTCGAGGACGAATCTCCAGTGCCCGGCTTACTTTTCGGCGAGTACCTTGAGGCTGGCAAGACCTTCCTCATACTTACCGCCGACCATCTTTTCCATGCTGAAGAACAGTGTCATCAGCTTCGAGATGTATGAGCTCGGGCCGTACATGGCTTGTGTAACCGTTGTGGAGTCGTCGTGCCCCACTAGCGTGAATTCCACTGTGTTGTGTGCCTCAAATGGTTTCATGAAATCGAGTTTGAGCACGACTTTGGAAGTCGGCGTCGACTCCGTAATTTGCATGCGCCCCTGACCAACGTCCTTGTTGCCGTTCCATTCATACACCGCCCCGTTACCGCTCGTGGTTCCGCCGTAGGTGCGTTTTAGAGCGGGGTCGATCTTTTCCCAGGGTGACCACGCTTCCCACTTTCGGAAGTCGTTGATGAACGGGAAAATGATCGCCGGTGGCGCTTTGATGGTGATCGATCGCTCGATGCGAAATGAGTCGGGTTTAGTCGCGGCGTAAATGAGCACGGCACCAATTCCCACGACGACTACGATCGCGATTATCTGAATCATTCATCCCTCCAGTACTGTGATGATGTGGCGCAGCAGCGGTCAGCCGCCTATGTTCTGTATAGCCTGCAGCATCTCTTCCGAGCTCACATCTCGAATATGCGTGGCAACCGACCAGTGATGCCCAAACGGGTCTTCGAGTTTGCAATAGCGATCACCCCAGAACATGTCATCGAGAGGCATCGTAATCTTCGCGCCGGCACTGACCGCGAGGGCGACAAATGCATCGACATCTTCGACGTAGAGATGGACGGTGACCGGCGATCCTTTAAGTGATTTCGGGCCCAGCGTGCCCCAGTCGAGAAATTCGTCAGCCAGCATGACTGCCGAACCACCGATCCGGATCATGGCATGCATGAGTTTGCCCTGCGGGCCAGGCAGTCGCGCCACTTCCGTGGCGTTGAACGCTTTCTTGTAGAACTCAATGGCGGCGGCGGCGCCGGCGCAAACCAGATGGGGTGTTACCGAGTGCATTCCGTCTGGAATGGGCTTTACTTGTGACTTGGTCATCGTCATTACTCCTAGTGGTTGCACGATACGACCTGGTATTTCTGCCGGCCATCGACCGGTCGGAGCCAGGTGTTACGTACTTAACAGTCGAACAAGACGCCACAGAATCGACACATCCAACGGTTTTTTGCAAGCCGTCCTATTCGGTGGCGATCGCTTCGACCTGAATGCGAAGCGTCACGTCCATCCTGAAGCCGTAGGGTTTGCCCGCGTCAAGGCCAAACTCATCGCGATTGAACGTGCCGAGCGCATCGGCACCGCACAATTCCCGCTTCAGCATCGGATGAACAATGCACTTGAGCGAGTTGATCGTCAAGTTGACTGGCTTGGTCACGCCGTGCAGTGTGAGCTCGCCGATGATCCGCGACGGTGACCCGTTCGACATTCCGTCGAATTTTCCCTTGTACGTGGTCTGTGGGTACTGCGCGATGTCGAAGAACTCTGAACTCGTTGCCCAACTGTTCAACTTGTCGTGACCGAAATCGATGCTGGCCAGCTCCAGCGCGACATCCACGGTTCCCTGCCCAGTCGCCTTATCCAACGTCACTTTACCCGCGGACTTGTTGAGTTTGCCGCGCCACATGGACACGCCCATATGATCTGCTTCAAAGCTGGGAAAAGTATGCTCCGGATCGATGACGTAGTTGACTGGTGCCGCGACGGTGGTGCCGCTCAAGAGTACCGCGAAGATTGCAAGTGCGAAATTGAATTTCATCTGAAGTTCCCTCTTGGTTCTTTCAAAGGCGATGCGACGCGGACGATTGCTGTGTGTTCAGTGTTCTGCCTGTCACACGAACAGATTCGAAATCTCGATCACCGGCCGTGGATTGGTACCGAGAACCTGGCCATCGATCTTGATACCATGCGCCAACTGCGTGGACTCCACGTAACACGGTTGGTGCTCGGTCTCGCTGAGCACAGTTTCGTCCAAGTAGATAAGCAGCATATGTTTCATAGGTGTCCTTCCATGTGACAGTCGACTGGCGAGTACGAAGTCCCATCGTATTCCGCTTACTTGCGCATGGCACGATCAGGGCCGAGATCTGGTATCGCTGCAGCCGCGGCATGACCATCCGCTCGTCGCAGCATGACTGCAGCCAAAATTAACGCGCCAATCATGGCTGCGGCGGCGATTGCGGCGGTGAGTTGCATTCCTTGGATAAATACGCCACGCGCCACCTCAAGCAGCGCTGCACCAACGGGCCCGGGCAATTGCGCGGCCGTCACAGTGGCGGCACTCAGCGTGCCGCGCGCTGCCTCCATCATTTCAGGGGCACGCCATCGGGTGCGACGCCGGACATTCCGACACGGTAAATGGCGGTGCCGATACTGCCGAAAATCGCGATGCCCAGGGCTCCGCCAAATTCCGAACTGGTCTCCGAGATTGCAGATGCGGCCCCGGCCCGCTCGGGTGGCGCAGCCCCGATGACTAAATCGGTGGCCAGTGTAAATACCGGTGCGAGCCCAAGCGATAAAATGATGGTTCCGCTCAAGATCACACCAAGACCCGAGGCGGAACCCACCTGGGTGAGCAGCGCGAAGCCCACAGCCGTTGCTGCCACGCCGGTAGCCACTATAACGGGCGGTCGACGCCTGCGCACTAAGGCCGGAGTGAGCATCGAACCGACGGCGAACGCCAATGACCAGGGCACCATCCACAATCCAGCCACCAAGGGGGAGAGCCCGAGCACCAGTTGCAAGTACTGGGCGATAAAGATGTAGAACCCGAACATCACGAAGCAAACCAACATAAAAGTAGCTAACGCGGCGCTAAAGTTCGGCATTCGAAGCAACCGGAGGTCAATCAGCGGATCGATCAGGTGCGATTGCCTGCGCACGAAGGCGACTCCGAATGCAACGCCGATCAGAATGCTTGCGGCGGGCGCCCACGCCAAACCATCTTCGGCAATGCGCTTGAGTCCGTAGATCACGGCGAGCACCGCGAGCAACGACAGTGCCGCGCTGAACAAGTCCAAGGGTCCCGCGTTGGAATCGCGGTACTCCGGCAACAACATGGGACCCAGCACCAGCAAAAGCACCATCACGGGCACATTGATCAAAAAAACCGAGCTCCACCAAAAATATTGGAGTAACAGCCCGCCGATCAACGGTCCGATCGCCCCGCCCACCGAGTAGCTGGAAATCCAGATGCCAATGGCGATGATGCGTTCGCCGGGGTCGTGGAACATGCTGCGTATCAATGACAAAGTAGACGGTGCCAGTGTTGCCCCGGCGATGCCAAGCAGCGCGCGCGTAGCGATCAGCATGACCGCGTTGGTCGAGAACGCTGCCATTACTGACGCAATGCCGAATGTCGCCGCGCCAAGCAACAACAGCTTTCGCCGTCCGATTCGATCGCCCAGTGTACCCATGGTGATGAGCATGCCAGCCACCATGAAGCCATAGATATCGACGATCCAAAGTAGTTGCGACGCGCTGGGCTTCAGATCCGCCGAAAGCGCCGGCACCGCGAGGTTCAGCACGGTCAGGTCCACTCGCGGCGGCTCGCCTTGGCGCCTGCCGGAGGGACAGTCATGCCGTTATCTTCCGTTCCGAACACAAGTACTTCACCGCTCTCACCCCCGATTTATCTCGCAAAGTTCCTCACATCCTATAGTCGATCGTCCTCAGTCGAAATCGACATCAGACCTAAGTTAATCTTTCTCGATATCGTTGGGAACCAATATCTGCGTGGCTCATGGCGAATTTCGGAATACAAGTGTTGCCGAAATATCGACCTCGTTGTCAACGCGACCCTGGCCGTATGTCATACCCCATTTAGTGCGATCGATCGTAAGCTTGGCGCTTACCGTTATCCCTGTGTCGGTAGGGGCGATTTTGCAGGGTATGAACATGTCCACAACTTGATCGAGCATCGTTAGCTTCCCCCTAACGATTGCCGCGCCGTCATTGCCGATCCCGATGCTTGTCGCTTCGAATTGAATCTTGGGATAGCTCTTGACGTTAAAGAAATCGCGATTCTTTAGATGACCGGTCAGCCCGCCGTCATCGGACCAAAGACTTGTCGCATCGATATCGATCTTGAGATTACTCTTCGAAAAATTTCCCCACTCGATGTTTCCTTCTACCGAGAATGTCTTAAATCCGCCCTTGTGCGATCCGCCTGCTTTGCTGCCAATGAATTCGATTTTAGATTTTTCCTTTACGAGCACCGGGCTACCAGCTGCCATTGCGTAAAGCCATAAGCCAAGAAAGCCGGCTACTGCAAAAACTGAATTTCGAATGAAGAATTTCAAACTTTTCTCCTTAAATTGAACGCGCGACGCGCTTTTGCTTCGGATCTTAAGTCGATTTTCGTTGCACCAATCCCGAAAGCGGACTCTCGGTTTAAGTATCGCGCCCACTGGCTTTGCTGCATGCGCCCACCATCCTATTGCATTGGGGTCAGGTCTATACTTGATAGTAATCTATCAAGTATAGACCTGACCCCTACTATTTTATTACTATCAAGTATAGACCTGACCCCTACTATTTTGAAAGGGCACTTATCCTCGCAACTCGCGCACAGTCAAGAAAGCACTCCAAGTTGCCGACACGACGCCGAGCACGAGTGTGACAAGGAACACGGCATTGGCGCTCGAGCGGTAGATGTCCAGCATGGAGAGCCGCGCATCGCGAGAGAATTCCCCGGCGCGCAACACTACTTTCCTCGCCTTACCGTCCAGGCGCACTTGCAGTCCCGCTCCTTGTGGATCCAAATTGAGTTGTGTGATGGCGAACCTGGACAATTCCGTCAAGCCGATGAGGTCGCTCTTGGCGATGACTATCGGCGCAATGGCGGGATGTTCAGGATAGGAGAGCGACCCGTCCACGATAAGTGTCGACTCCCACTTATCCTCCACCGACATATCGAGCAAGCTCACGTCCTTGATGGCAGTGCCGCCTTTGGGGAGCAACGCGAGCACCGCATCGCCGACGGTGCCGATCTTCAAAGTCAATCCGTTGGGCGCGCTCTCGATCTTTATCTCCGGAGAGGAATCGCGCATCTGCGCCTCGTACACTGGATTGAGCCCGACCGCACCCAACTCTTTCGCCGCAGCGTGCTCAGTGAGAATTCGAATCGGAGCACTTACGATGGCCGCAGGCGAGAGCGACTGACCTTCCACTTTGACCAGCAGGCCGCGGCGCTTTCCGCGGCGCTCCAAGGTCACTACGCTATCAGGGTCCAACAGAAGCAAATCGAGCGTGCCGACAGATTTGGCGTCCTCCAATATCCCTGCTATCCGCACGGCCGGCTGCAGCGATTCGTCCGTCCCGGTGAAAGTCAGCTGTCCAGGCGCGCGCAACTCTCGCCACAATGCGGGCTTGCTGTGTTCCGGGGCGGCATCCAGTTTTTCCGCATCCACCACCCGCAAGCTCTTCGGTGACAGCGACACCGAGCGAAACTTCTCGATACCCAACTCGGAGAATCCCAACGTGTCCAGGATCGGCGCGCGATTCGCTCCACCCATGGTGAACTTAACTTTCTGTACGGTCAGGTCCAGTTGCACGTGGGTAGGCATCCGTACCTTCATCATCGCCACCGCGCCAAGGCCCATCACCACGGCCGGAAGCGCCAGTGTGCCGATGCGAAAGGCGATGCTGCGCCGCCAACGGTCGATGACCCAGTTGTGCCGCACGCTAAGCAAGGCCGGATGATCGCCTTGCAGTTCCAACGTACCGCCTTGACCACCGAACGCACGGCGCAGGCTCGTCACCAGTTGATCGAAACCCAAGTGCGAGTCCCCTGCTTTCCATTGCTTGAAGTCCGCCGTCTGAATGCGCCGGTACCCGAAGGGCAAGCGCACGTCCTCGATCATGACGGGGAACAAGGCTTTTTTTGCCAAGCCTTCGGAGGTCTCGTCTCTCACCCACTTGGACTTGACGGAACGGCTGGACCACAGCACCACCACCGCTCGAGCCTGCTCGAGCTGCTTCTCCAATTCTTCGTCGAAGGCTTCGCCGGTGGGGATCTTTCTATCCCACCACACGGAGAATCCTTGTTGCGTCAGCGCGTCGGCCAGCGACTTGGCCGTGGGCCGATCGTCGCTGGCGTAGCTGATGAAGATGTCCGTCACGCCGTTAAGGTGCGGCAATGATCGGTTGGTGATAGAAACTCACGGTTTGCGAGATCGCCTCGTTGGTATCCCGGAAGTATCCTTTCAATACGACGCGATAAGCGCCTTCCGGTGCCGGAGCTTCCGATAGATCCCATTTCACCGTGAACGGCCGACCACCCGGTTGTTGCTTGAAGGTTTGCGTCACAAGCGGCGTATCGCCGCCCTCCTTGAAAATCATCGCTGTTACTTTGCCGTCCTCACGCAAACGGAAAGTGAAGAGATACCCCTGCGCCCTGGCGGGAAGCTTGGATTGGTAGAACACCACCGGTGCTACCTTCTCCAGCACACTGGGGCCGAATTTGCCCAAACGTGCGATGACACCCAGTTCCGTGGGCCTGAAATCTTTAAGCTGACTCAGCACGTCCTTGGTGGGCCATTCGAAGACATTGTCGTAACCCACTTTCCACGGCGCCCGTGGCTCCACCTTGTCGAGCCAGTAATAGTGTTTGTATTCCAGTTCGCGCACGAACAGGAAGACCTCGGCGCGCTCCTTGAGAAAGAACTTCAGCCCGAGGCGCTCACCCAGCTTGGTCCAATCCTCCTTGTGATCCACCCGCGCGGACAGCAACTCTACGTCATAACCCGAGACGGGTTTCGGTTTGATGCCCTCGAAGCGATTGGACCGGCGCTGGTACTGCAACTCGTCCTGCGCCCAGGCCAATGCGAATACCAAAGCCAGACAGAAAGCCAACGCATGCGCTATTTTTTTCATCGAACAACCCCAAGCGGTAGAATCGCCATCATAACCTGAACGAATCCCACGCAAACGAAAACATGTCCGGTCCTCTCGAAGGGGTGAAGATCCTCGATCTCACCTCCGTTGTCATGGGTCCATTCGCGACCCAAATCCTCGCCGAACTCGGCGCTGAAGTGCTCAAGATCGAATCCCACGACGGCGACAACATGCGCGACGTGGGGCCCATGCGCAGCCCGCACATGGGCCACCTGTTCATGAACTTGAATCGCGGCAAGCGCGCCATGGTGCTCGATCTTAAACAACCCGAAGGGCGCGAAGTCATCATGCGCCTGCTGCCCAAGATGGATGTGCTGATCTACAACGTACGCCCCTCCGCCATGGGACGCCTGGGACTTTCCTACGACGATGTGCGCGTGGTCAATCCGAAGATCATCTACGTCGGCACCTACGGTTACTCTCAGCGCGGTCCCAAGGCAGCTAAAGCGGCCTATGACGATCTCATCCAAGGTGCTTCCGGCTTGCCGGCAATCTCCATGGAAGAAGGTGGCGAGCCGCGTTACGCGCCGGTCAATCTAGCGGATCGCGTGACGGGATTGCATGCGGTCTATGCAGTCACCTCCGCGCTGTATTACCGCGAGCGCACCGGAAAAGGCCAAGCGGTCGAGGTACCCATGTTCGAGAGTATTACCCACTTCGTGTTGGGCGATCACATCGCAGGCATGGGCTACGAACCGCCAATCGGTGGCACGGGTTATCTGCGCCTGCGCCATCGCAAACCGTACGCCACCAAAGATGGCTACCTTTGCATTCTGGTGTACAACAACAAGCAGTGGAAAAGTTTTCTGGAGGCCATCGGGCAACTGGATATCTTGCAGGACCCGCGCTTCGCCACCCATGCCAGCCGCGCCAATCATATCGACGAGGTATACGCCTATCTCACGCAAGTGTTCAAAACGAAGACCGGCGCCCAGTGGCTTCCCATTTTGGAAAAGGCCGATATTCCAGTCTCGCCTATGAACACGACCACCGACGTGATTAGCGATCCGCACCATGTCGCGACCGGTTTCTTCTCCATACAGGAACATCCGACGGAGGGAAAGATTCGCACTATGCGCACGCCGACGGATTGGTCGGAGTCTCCGCCTTCTTCAACGGGATTCGTTCCACGCCTGGGCGAACATTCCGCGGAGGTGTTGCGCGAGTTGGGATATGGCGAAGACGCCATTGCCGACTTGGCGCGGCGTCGCGTCACCCATGTGGTGGGCTGAGTGGATTTTTCCTTCTCCATCGATCAAATGGTGCTGCGCGAATCCCTCGCCAAACTCTGTGTCGACTTCGATGCAACCTACTGGAGCGAGCGTGATCGGCTAGGAGAGTTTCCGACAGCATTCTTCGAAGCGATTGCGCGAGCGGGATGGCTGGGCATTGCCATGCCCACGCAGTACGGCGGTGCGGGCCTGGGTATCACCGAAGCCGCCTTGATGATGCAAACCATCAGCGCATCGGGAGCGGGGTTTTCCGGGGCGTCCGCCATACACATGAACATCTTCGGCTTGAATCCGGTAGTGAAGTTCGGCACCGACGCGCAGAAACGGCGCTGGTTGCCACCCTTGATTCGCGGTGAAGAACAAGCCTGCTTCGCGGTGACCGAGCCCAACTCTGGACTCAACACCGCCAAACTTGAGAGCTTTGCACGACGCGAGGGCGAGCGTTACGTGTTACGCGGGCGAAAAATCTGGACCTCCACCGCGCAGGTCGCGCACCGGATGCTCATTTTGGCGCGTACCGCTCCCGCCGCCCACAAACCCACCGATGGCCTATCCTTGTTCTACACTGCCCTCGACCGTCAGTTTGTCGAAGTGCGCGAGATCGACAAGATGGGCCGCGCTGCGGTGGATTCAAACATGCTATTCGTCGACGAACTTCCCGTTGCCGCACAGGACCTGATCGGTGAGGAAGGCAAAGGCTTCGAATACCTTCTACATGGCTTCAATCCCGAACGTATTCTGATCGCTGCCGAAGCCGTCGGGTTGGGCCATGCGGCCCTGACGAGAGCCACCGACTACGCCAAGGAGCGCGTCGTGTTCGACCGCCCCATCGGACAGAACCAGTCCATCCAGCACCCGCTGGCGCGCTGCTGGATGGAGTTGGAAGCCGCCAACCTCATGACATTCAAAGCGGCGACGCTCTACGACGCCGGCCAGGCTTGCGGCGCCGAAGCCAATGCCGCCAAGTATCTGGCGGGCGAAGCCGGCTTCCGCGCTTGCGAGCAAGCGGTGTTCACCCTGGGCGGTATGGGTTATGCAAAGGAGTACCATGTCGAACGTTACTTCCGCGAATCCATGATTCCGCGCCTGACCCCCGTATCCCCGCAATTAATTCACTGCTTCATTGCGGAAAAGGTCCTAGGCCTGCCAAAATCGTACTGACAGGCCGCAACGGAACTTGAATTTGTCGGTCGAAGCCTGTAGTTATTCTTCTGTCGTTATTCTTCTGTCATCACCCAAAGGAGTTCCTGCAATCTTATGAACAGTCCCTTACGCACATGGATGTCCAAATTCGCCGTTATCGCCCTCACCGTGGGAAGCCTCACCATGGTGGCGCACGATGTCGATGCCAAGCGTTTCGGCGGTGGTAAGAGCTTCGGACGACAGTCATCCAACGTCAGCAAGCAAAGCACCCCGGCCAATAGCGCCGCGCCCAGCCAACAGCAAGCGGCTGCGGGCGCCGCCCAACCGCCACAGCGTAATCGCTGGTTAGGCCCTCTCGCCGGCATTGCCGCCGGGTTGGGACTGGCAGCGCTGTTTTCGCATCTGGGCATAGGCGGAGGGTTCGGCAGCATACTCATGATCCTGCTGCTGGCGATGGCTGGCGTCTTTATTTGGCGCATGATTCGCCGCAACCAGGCCAGTCCGGCAACGGACCGTCGTGAACCGGCGCTCGCCAACGCCATTCCCCGACCCACCACCAACTATGCCCCTCCGCCCGAATCGGCTCCCCTACCCGTCGGCACCCCCACACTACCCGGTGGCGCGTCCAATTCCGTGATGGCTTCCTTCGGCGACGCGGCCACCTGGGGAATTCCGGCTGATTTCGACAAGGAAGGCTTCGCCCGCAGCGCGAAAGTGCACTATATCCGCCTGCAAGCCGCCTGGGACGCCAAGGATTTGTCCGATATCCGTGAGTTCACGACCCCGGAAATGTACGCTGAGGTCAAGATGCAATTGGCCGAAGCCAAGGACGAGAAGTCCGTAACCGAAGTAGTCGATTTAGAGGCGGAAGTACTGGGCGTGGAAACCGGCGCCCGGGAAGATCTTGCCAGCGTACGCTTCAAGGGCACCATCCGCGAGACGGTCGGCGGCCCCGCCGAGCCGTTCGAGGAAGTTTGGAACCTGCTTAAGCCCACCAGCGGAAAATCCGGGTGGCTGCTAGCCGGGATCCAGCAATTGCCTTAAACGACAACCCCGTCTCAGAAAAACGGCGGTCCTTGGGCCGCCGTTTTTTTGCAAGATCGGCGCGGTAGGTGCGCGGGAAATTCCTGATAGCATCTCTTGACCGCGCCCAGGCGCGGCAATTGAAACCCAAAGTTTACGGAGGAGTGGATGAGTAATATCTATGGCGCCCAACACCGCGCTTTGCAGGACACATTCGACACGCGCCGGCTGGCGGATTTGATCGAAGGTGGCTTCATCGCCAAGGAAGTCGACCCCAACAACAAGGCCTTCATCGAATCGCGCGACATGTTCTTCCTGTCCTCGATCGATCAGAACGGCAATCCCACGGTGTCGTACAAAGGCGGCGATCCCGGCTTCGTCAGAGTGCTCGACAGCAAGACCATCGCCTTTCCGCTCTACGACGGCAATGGCATGTTCTACTCCTGGGGCAATATCTCGGGTAATGCCAAGGTCGGCATGCTGTTCATCGATTTCATCACTCCCAACCGCCTGCGCGTGCAAGGCACCGCCTCGGTCGACGCAAACGATCCGTTGATGATGGAATACGTGGAAGCTCAAGGCATCGTGCGCGTCACCGTCGAGGGCATGTGGCCTAACTGCCCGCGCTATGTACATCGCTTCGAGAAAGTAAAGCCCTCCCGCTATGTGCCGCGCACAGCCTGCGAAACACCGTTGGCCGGTTGGAAGCGTATCGACATCGTACAAGGTGCTTTGCCCGCCAAGGATCAAGGCAGGGCCGAAAAGGCAGGCGGATTGGTCACGGTCGAAGACTGGTTCGGTAAGCTCTATCAAGGAAGCGAAGAGGCATAATCGCAACGAGAACCCCTAGGGTGCGATGCAGGCACCATGAGGCGCAAACGCACCCTAACGGTCTGGAGACGAAACGGTGTTGACCCCAAAAGAAATCGAGCGCTATCACGAGCGCGGCTACGTAATTCCGGATTTCCGCTTACCCGACGCGCTGCTTGCTCGCCTAAGGAAGGGCCTGGACCACCTGCTCGCGACCTATACCGACGTGAAGCAGGAGGATCTCGCCAATCCCCACATGCTGCCACCCACCGACGGACCCGAAACCAATCCATTCATGACGGCAGCACGCCATCCGGCCCTCCTGGACATGATCGAGCAACTGGTCGGCCCCGATCTCATCCTGTGGATCACCCGCATTTTGTGCAAACCTGCGGTGAAAGGGCGCGAAGTGCCATGGCATCAGGATGGAGAGTATTGGCCGATGCGGCCCTTAGCCACCTGTTCGGCTTGGGTTGCGATCGATCCGGTTTCCACACTCAACGGTTGTATGCGCTTCATCCCGGGCTCGCACCGCAAGCAGGAGTTGTATCGTCATCACGTCACCAACCGCGATAACCTGGTCCTGAATCTGGAACTCGATCAGGACCAGTTCAACGAAGCGGACGCGGTGAACGTCGAACTGGAACCGGGTCAGGTGTCGCTGCACGATGTGCGGCTCATACACGGTTCGCTCGCCAACAATTCAGGTCAGAGGCGCGGCGCGCTGATCATGCGCTACATGCCGGCTACCTCGCACTATGACCGTTCACTCGTCGACAAGCGCCGCGACAACAGTCCATTCAACATCTACGAACAGCCCTTATGGTTGATGCGCGGCGTGGATCGTTCGGGGAAAAACGACCTTACGCACGGCCATGATTTGTGGCGCAAGCGCTATACGGGCGGAACAGTGAGTTCGGCGGCTGTAGGGTAAATCTCTCAGCCTCGCAGCATCCGCACCATCCAGATCCCCACCGCCGTCAAGGTCAAGGACGTCGCGAGATGAGCCCCGATGTGCGCCATCGCCCAGCCGATCTGTTGCTTCGCCATCAAGCCCACGGCTTCCGCCGAGAACGTGGAGAACGTCGTCAGCCCGCCGAGAAATCCAGTAATGACCAGCAACTTCACCTCCGGCGGCACCGAGGAATTTCCGGTGAAAAACTCTACCGCCACGCCGATCAACAACCCCCCCACTGCGTTGGCGATGAGCGTGCCCAATGGCAGGCTGGGAAATAGCGGATTAAGTGCTATCGCCAGTAGCCAGCGAATCCACGCGCCTAGTGCCGCGCCCACGCCCACGGCGCACCAATGCGTCCACGATGTCAAAGCTCCTCCTTACGGAACGACCAGGCCGGATGCTACCGCATGAGGCAAAATAAGCTCTAGTGAGTCACTAGAGATCCCCAAATGAGAATGCTCCAATGCTTAGTCGAACCCGACCGGGTGCATCGTACCGTGTATACCGATCAGGCGATCTTCGATCGCGAGATCAGCGAGATTTTCGAGAAAACTTGGGTCTATTGCGGACATGAATCGCAGGTGCGGCAACCCGGCGACTATCACACGCTGCAAATCGGTCGGCAGCCCATGGTGATGGTACGCGGACAAGACGCCAAGATTCGAGTGCTCTACAACCGTTGCCCACATCGCGGCGTGCAAGTGTGCGGCGCCATCAAGGGCAACGTCGGTTCGAGTTTGGTATGTTCCTACCACGCCTGGAGTTTCAACCTCGACGGAACATTGAAGGGCATGCCGCTGCAGGCGGGTTACGATGGCACGCGTATGACGCGCGACAATCCGGACTGCAACATGAAGACGGCCACGCGCGTGGATAGTTATCGCGGATTCGTCTTTGCCAGTCTGACCAACGAGGGATCCGGTCTGCTGGAATTCCTGGGCGACGCTCGCATCGCTTTCGACGACATGTGCGATCGCTCGCCCGAGGGTGAAGTGGAAGTAGTGCCCTATTGCCATCGCATCATGCAGCATTCCAATTGGAAGTTCTTCATGGAGAA
>JANNFC010000408.1:0-4547 GCA_031379405.1 Betaproteobacteria bacterium
GGGGTAGGTCCGTTTTTCGGCCATACGGCGATCAAGGTGTATTTCCATATTGCCAGTACCTATGAATTCCTCGAAAATTACGTCATCCATGCGCGAGCCGGTGTCAATCAGAGCGGTGGCGATGATGGTGAGCGAGCCGCCTTCCTCAAGGTTACGTGCGGCACCGAAAAATCGCTTTGGTCGCTGCAGCGCATTGGCGTCCACACCTCCCGTGAGTACCTTGCCGGATGCGGGGACTACGGTGTTGTACGCGCGCGCAAGGCGGGTGATTGAGTCCAGCAACACCACGACATCTTTTTTGTGCTCTACCAGGCGCTTGGCTTTCTCCATCACCATTTCGGCCACCTGTACGTGGCGGGTCGCGGGCTCGTCGAATGTAGATGACACCACTTCGCCACGCACCGAGCGTTGCATCTCCGTAACTTCCTCAGGCCGCTCGTCGATGAGAAGCACGATGAGAATGACATCCGGATGATTGGAGGTAATAGCATGCGCGATGTGTTGCAGCATGACTGTCTTGCCTGCCTTCGGTGGCGAGACCAGCAATCCGCGCTGTCCTTTACCAACGGGAGCGATGATATCGATGATGCGTCCGGTTAAATTCTCTTCGGCGCGAATATCTCGTTCAAGGTGAAAAGCGGCAGTAGGATGAAGGGGGGTGAGGTTCTCGAATAGGATCTTGTTCTTGGTGTTTTCGGGCGGCTCCGAGTTGACCCGGTCCACTTTGACCAGAGCAAAGTACCGTTCCCCGTCCTTTGGTGTCCTGATTTCTCCTTCAATGGAGTCGCCCGTATGCAGGTTGAAGCGGCGAATCTGGCTCGGGCTGACATAGATGTCATCTGGCCCCGCCAGGTAAGAAATGTCAGGGGATCTAAGGAAACCGAATCCGTCGGGCAGGACTTCCAGCGTCCCTTCCCCGAAAATGCTTTCCCCTTTCTTGGCTTGATTGCGCAGGAGGGCGAAGATGAGGTCTTGTTTGCGCAGCCGATTGGCGTTCTCGATCTCGTTGGACTGTGCCATCTCGATGAGATCGCTAACGTGTAGATGCTTAAGCTCGGAAAGATGCATAGCGGCAATGCCTAGATAGGAAGGGGATGTGAAAAGCTAGAGAGAAGCTTAAAGGGATCGAAAGGGGGATCGAAAGGGGGATCGAAAGAGCGGACTGAAAGGCGAATCGAAGGGGGTGTCGATAGGAGGAGTATCGTCGCCGTCTCCAGAGCCCGCGGAGGAGGGACTGGCGCTGCCCGAAACGGCGACGCGAGAGTATCGGCTTTAGATATTGCTGTCAATAAACGCGGTAAGTTGGGATTTGGACAAGGATCCCGCCCTGGTGGCTTCGAGACTACCGTTCTTGAAGATCATGAGGGTGGGGATGCTGCGGATCTGATACTTGGGTGGCGTCCGCTGGTTTTCATCGACATTGAGCTTCGCGACCTTTAGCCGTCCGGCATATTCTTTCGCGACTTCGTCGAGCAGTGGCGCAATCTGCCTGCAAGGTCCGCACCACTCTGCCCAATAGTCCACTAAGACCGGTACGGAAGACTGCAGAACGTCAGGTTCAAAGGAATCGTCAGTAATATACTGTATGTGCTCACTCATTAATAAACCTCGTTGGGAAAGACCTTGGGGGTGTCGGCTGAGATCGGGTAAGGGACAAGGCCCTGCGCTGAACGGGCGGGCTGAAGGGGAAAGCGCCGCTATCCTAAACCAAAATGCGATGATGCGGAATGGGTAAAGAGCATTTTGTCGATCTTGGACCTGCCGTGTTGGGACCTTTTCCTGCCTTTGCGTCACCCCCTTTTCCAAACTAGGCTGCGAAGCGCTGTTATCATTACGTTTCTCCCCAACCCCTAACGCACCCTACCTAGTAAAGGAAGAACACGGATGACCTATGTCGTCACCGAGACCTGTATCAAGTGCAAGTACACCGATTGTGTGGACGTTTGCCCGGTCGATTGTTTCAGGGAAGGTCCCAACATGTTGGTTATTGACCCCGACGAATGCATCGATTGCACGCTTTGCGTGGCTGAGTGCCCCGTGGAAGCCATATTTGCTGAGGACGATGTGCCCGCAACTCAGCGCGACTTCATCGCATTGAATGCCGAGTTAGCAAAGGATTGGAAACCCATTGTCGAGAAGAAAGATGGCCCTCCGGATGCGGATGAGTGGGCAAAGACCAAAGAAAAGCGCGCATTGCTCGAGCGTTGAGGCGTTGCCGCGCGCTATATGCACTGAATAGGGCCGCTTTGCGGCCCTATTCGTTTTAGTCGTCAACTTCAGTCGTCAATGTTAGGACGATTTAGCCCCTTATGAAGGAAATCCACCACAGCCTGGCGCGCCGTGACACCGTCGTGACGCCGAATCGCCGACTTGCGCGGCATATCACGCAAAGCTTCGATCTAGCCCAAGTCAAGGCAGGAAAAAAAGCTTGGTTAGCCGCCGATGTGCTGCCTTGGAGCGCCTGGCTCGAACGCACCTATGATAGTGCGAATCGTTGGGAATCTCGCGGCATGTTGCTAGCACCCATTCAGGAACTGGCGCTTTGGCGACAGATCATTCGTGCATCTTCCCATTGCAACGACTCGCTGGATGCGGGATCTCTCGCGAGGCTCGCCCGCGATGCGTGGGCAACCCACGTCGCTTGGGGCGTAACGTTGGACGATAGCCATATCGGATGTTCGCATGATATCGCTGCATTTCGAGATTGGGCTCGGGAATTCGATTCGCATTGCCGTCGTCATGGATGGGTATCTCGGGCGCTTCTGCCGAAAGTATTAATGAAAAAACTGCGGTCCCGCACACTAGCCGACGCTCCTGGACTTACGTTGTACGCCTTCGATTTGCTAACCGCACAGGAGCTGACGCTCCTGGAGGGTTGTCGTGCCTCGGGCTTGCGGGTAGAGGAGGTACAACCCGTCTCCGGGCGTGCACGCTACGAGAGATGCGTGTATCGATCACGGGAAGAAGAAATGTATGGCGTTGCTGGACGGATATGGACGATCATGCAGGACAATCCTGCCGCTCGGATCGGTGTAGTCGTGCCCGACTTGGCCACGGAGCGTTCGCGGCTCATGCGGATATTCGACGATGTGCTGGAGCCGGGGCGAGTGTTGGATCCGAATCCTTCGTCGCCACGGCCCTACACCGTTTCGCTAGGTGTTTCCCTATCGACGTTTGCGGCAGTGCATGCCGCATTGCAGATGCTCAGATTTGCGAGTGACGAACTGATGCTCCCGCAAGTGGGGGCTTTACTGCTCAGTCCCTTTCTCGCTGGCGGCGAGAGTGAACGTGGCGGCCGGGCGTTGCTTGATGTGGCCTTACGGCGCAGTGGAAGGATAAGCGTATCGGCGGAACACTTGCACGCGGTCGCGTTAGAGTCGTCGCGGCGTAACGGGATCTGCCGACTACTGACGACATCACTGGGCAGTTGGCTCGCCGCCGTGAAGAGTGTGCGAAATTTACGACAGCTCCCCTCTCAGTGGAGCGATACTTTTGTGACGCTGCCCTCGATGCTTGGTTGGCCAGGTGAGCGTAGCCTCAATAGCGAGGAATTCCAGGTCGTTCAGAAGTTTCGGGAGGTCATTCAAAGTTTGTCTTTGCTTGATCCCGTGTTGGGCGTGCTGGGCTACAAGGAGGCGCTGTCATGGCTCATCACGGCAGCCGGTGAGACGTTGTTTCAAGCCGAATCACCTGACGAGCGGGTGCAGGTGCTTGGCGTATTGGAATCCGCCGGCATCGAATTCGGGCACCTCTTTGTGACCCATATGCATGATGAAGCGTGGCCTTCGGCGCCTTGCCTCAATGCATTTCTACCTATTGCTATACAGCGTGCTCTCAACATTCCACACACAAGCGCTCAGTGGGAGTTGGGTTTTGCCGAGCGTGCGATGAATTTGTGGAGCGCCACGTCTACGCGCTTGACGTACAGCTATGCCAGTCACGAGGCGGATATGGTGCGTCGCCCTAGCCGATTGCTCGCGGATATGAACGAGATTTCCACGGCGTTACAGATTGGAATGGGTCACTATGCACAATCGATTCATGCTGCGGCTCGATGGGAGATCATCGAAGATTTGAGTGCTCCGTGTCTGCCCAAAGGATACGAAGCAAGCGGGGGTGCGAGGGTGCTTGCCAATCAAGCCGCATGTCCTTTCCGTGCCTTCGCGGTGCATCGTCTTGGCGCACTCCCCTTGGAGGAAGGCCGAGCTGGATTGGATGCGCGCGAACGCGGCTCGCTACTGCATAAGGTGTTGGCACTGTTTTTCACCACGATTACTTCGCAAGAGGCCTTGATTCGGCTGGATGAGTCTGCGCTACGTTTGGAGATTGGTCAGGCAGTAGACACGGCGTTGGAGTTTGCAAAGCGCGACCGTGCGGACATCCTGTCCCCCGCATTTGTGTCGATTGAGCGTTCTCGGCTCATGCGATTGGTCGAGCGCTTTGCCGAACTTGAAAAGCGGCGCGCTTCTTATCGTGTTTTGGCGTGCGAAGAAGCCCGACAAATTGACGTGGGCGGGTTGAAACTTCGTGCACGCGTGGACCGAATC
>JANNFC010000434.1:0-4451 GCA_031379405.1 Betaproteobacteria bacterium
GGTACAGCGTCCTCAGGTGGCGCCGGAGGGTCAATACCCCCAGCACCAAGCATCTCTTCGATGCCGGGAATAATACGCTCGAGTAAGTTGGTCTGACGAAACACGTCTCGACATGCAATCCGCACCTTTTGCTCCGGTTTATCCGAATTCGTCGCGGCAATGCGAAATGCCAGCGGAACTACTGTTTCAAACTTGTAGACGTCTGCTACGTCATAGACAAACGAAAGGTGTTTGCCCGAATGAATAAAACCTATGGCAGGTGCGTAACCTGCCGCCAGCACCGCTGCTTCGGTAACGCCGTACAAGCACGAGGTCGCGGCGGAGAGGCATCGGTTGGGCAAGTCGCCTATATCCCATTCCGATGTGTCGTAGTTTCTAGCCTTCCAATCAACCCCGTGTTTCTGTGCGATGCGCTTGTACATCTCTCGCACCCGCGCACCCTCGATACCGCGCAATTGTTCAACGCTGCGTCGCTGTGGGGGTTCCTCTCCAAACCTCAACGCATACATCTTTCGCACCACCTTTAAGCGAAGCTCAGGATCCAAGGCAAGTTTGGCCTGATAGAGCAATCGATCCGCACGCGCGCCGCCCGGCTGGCCGGCGGAATACAGCCTAACGCCCCCTTCGCCAATCCACACCAGGAGCGTACCGACGCGCGCGGCAAGCGCGCATGCGGCATGGCTGACCCGGGACCCCGGCTCCAACATCAAACATGCAACACCGCCCACGGGGATATGGGTTCGCACACCATTCTTGTCGACCTCGACAAAGGCACCATCGAGCACGTCCAGATTGCCACGTTCCAGATAGAGAATCGACATCCGATCTTTAATCGGAATCGGTTTGAGGGGCGGGAGTAGGTCGGACACTGCTCTGGGTATAAAGTTACTCAGTCTTCCAACGAGTCTTGAAGCTTCTGGACTAGCCGTTCAAGCTCAGGAAGGTCGCGTTGCAAAGTTCTCCAGACGATTTCCAAGTCGACAGAGAAGTATCCATGAGCTACGCGATTTCGCATCAGATAGATGTCTTCCCAGGGTATGTCCGGATGAGCGGATGCGAAGTCCGGATGCTTTCGAGAAATATTTCGGGCAGCCTCGCCTAGAATCTCAATATTACGGATTACCGCATCTTGCACTAACTCATCACCGAAAAACTCCAGATCGGATATCCCCTGCGTGTAGCGACCAATTCTACGCATTGCCTGCAGAATATGCGCGAGATAGTCGTGAATACGCAGCTCGCTCTCGCTCATACGGGGACTGCTTCGGCGAGCACGCGATCCCGAAATTCTTGAGGCAGCGCCTTGGGCGTTAGAACATCGACGGTTACGCCAAGTATTCGCTCGAGTTGATTCTGGATGCGCGCAATATCCAGCAACGTCGTATCTGGAGTGGGATCCACCAGCAGGTCAAGATCGCTACCGTTCACGTCCTTGCCCGTAAGCACAGAACCGAACACACGTGGATTCCGGGTGCGGTTTTGCTCGACCACGCGGCGGATATCGTCACGATGTGAATTGAGTGCTTCGGATGGTCTCACAACAACTCCTTCAATCGGTTAGGTCGTCAATGATATGGTTATTCTATCGGCAGCGAAACCTCTAACCAATGCGCCGTACTAGCATGCGCCGTACTAGCAGCAGGCCGCAGCCGAAGGCTTTTGCGTGGCCGATACCATCTCGCAATGCCACGCCGAAAGTGCTGGGATCGACAACGGTCAACTCGCCGCTGAAATCCACCGTACTAAAACGTAGCCGACCGTTCTTTTCGGAATGTTGCTGGTAGCTATCCGCTGCAAGGCTCTCTTCATCGACCTTGAATCCAAGACGCTCGGCACGCGCCTTCAGCCAGGCTCCGCAGGTCTCCCGCACCAACGTGTACAGTAACGGCTTGTCCTCCCCGTGCCAGTCCTGCCAGCTAGCTAGACCGTGTTCGCGCAGCAGCCGTGTCTTTTGCTGCATAACTACGTCGTGCCGCCTAGATTTACCGTCATGGCCGTGAGTAACTACCGGGTTAGCCCGCAGATCGAAGCGCAATCGAGCACCTGCCTCTAGCCTGGGCGCGTAATTCTGAGTCTGAATCTTCCACGCTGTGCTTTGCGGCTGCTGCGGCGGTCGCTTCGACACCGCGTAAAACCGAGGCATATTCTCAACGTCCTGTCGGCGATACACGAAATCCCTAGGGGATCCCTCCGCCGCAGGAAAAAACCCCCACAGCCACTGGTGCTCGAGGTACGGGCCCCTCGCCCACTCGTTGGCCGCGTCGCGTTCGCACCCTGTCATGGGCTCGATCAAGCTGAAATACATGTTCAGTCTCCCGCTTGCAGCAATGCAGTGTGTTCAGTCCGATCGCCGAACTGCCAACCCTGCCGTCGGATTAGCCGATCCTTTCGCGGTGCGCTGAGATCGGCGGAAACACCGGCTTCGATCCCGTCGCCCCATACCAGGCGAGTCACCTTACCTGACGGTTCGAGAGGTACACGGCCATGTCGATCCTTGAGGGCTTCGCACTGAGCTTCGAGTCGAGTTCGGTATTCATCGACGGCGGCGAGCGCCGAATTGGCATCGATGACCAACGGATGAAGCGGTACCGCGGGCGGGCAGGACTTGCGGCCCAGATAGAGCACGAAACGAGGTTGGCGTAGCTTGTCGGCCAGCACTTCCAGCGTGTACGGTGCATTGTCTCGCGGTTGCACCGCGATCAGACTGGCAGCGTCCTGGCGGTAGTCACGCGTGGACAAGATCGTGTTCAGATTGGCCTTCGGCACGGCCAACTCATCGCGGCGGGTGGCATGCGGACGACCTTTCAGTGCCACTCGCCCGGGCACTTGGGCTGTGTGATAGTCCCGCAGCAGTTTGCCCATGGACTGGACACCCACTGCAAAGCCATAACCCAGTCGCAGTCCGGCGTGACCAGCCTCGTCCTCGCGGCGAATACCGATCGCGGCGCCAAGCAACCCGAGCAGGGCCGACTCGCCGGGATAGTCGTAACTGCCACGATACTCGCCGACTGCCGTATCGCCCCACGACGACAAAGGCGCTTGCAATTGAAAGACCAGGAACTTCATGTCGCTCACTCCTTTACGAAGCCGACCAGTGCCGCCAGCGATCCCTTGCCTTCTTCGACGTTGATCTCGTACCGTGCATCGGCGCAGGCCCCGTAGACCTTGTCGAAATTCTCGTAGCGCGTCGTGATGGCCTTCACCGACTTCTCGAACATGTCTTCGTCGTCGAACGGTTTCACTGGCTTGAGAAACGCCTGCGCCAGAGAGCGCGGCTGCTGATCCCCTTTCTCGGCCAATACGTAGCTCGCATAGGCGCGCGAGGCATGACTGTTCTGCATGCCGGTGGGTGAAACCTTAGTGACGGCGTGGATCAATGCCTCCATCGCCTTGCCGGTCAGTGCGTCGTCGCCACCGAGATTCTCCTTCAATAGCTCACGATTGATGCAGAGATAAAGGTAGAAGAGTCCGGCGCCATAGCCGCGCTCGCCGATGTGGGCAGCGCCCTTGTCTTCGAGGCCTTTGTTTAGGTCATCGACAGCGCTGAAATAGTCGTCTTCGACCGCCGTCTTGTGAACTGTGATTGCATGCGCTACCTGGACAGCCGCTTCCATGTTGTATGCCGGAGAATCGGCGAGCATGCGGCCGAACATGGCGATGTCGACTGCGTTCTTGGGCCTACTCAGGAGCTTCAATTCGTCCTCGGTCGGCGGACTGTTGCGTGCAGCACAGATCTTCACCAGACCATCGATCGCCGCTATTTCTTCGGGGCTGAAGTGGGCAAGCTGCTCGATCTGCAAGTCCTCGTCATTTTCGGTCTTCTTCTCCGATTTCATTTTGCCGAATTGCGCGGCGATGGACTTTGTCCAGTCGCGCGCAGTTTTCGCAGTAACGCCAGCCGCTTGGAATGCGTCGAATATCTGCTTACCCATCATCTTGGTACGTGTGCCGATATTTCCCTTTAGCGAGACCTCGAAGATATCAGAAGTTCTCCAGGCGCGCTTGAGGCTCTGGGAAGAAATGCGCAAGCGCATAGCGTCTCCGACAAGAGCGGTTTTCGGTCGGCCCGTATCATCGCGGTTGAGATTGGACGGCGGGTAGTTGATAAGCAGATGAAGCTGCACAAATCGGGACATAATTATTCGACTCCCTCGAAAAAGTTGATCGGCAATTCAGTTCTTGGACTTCTCGGGCCATTCATAGCTGTAGGCCCAGCGTTTCTTCACGTCATCGCCCCAATGCACAAGGTCATTCGCCAGGCCGAGTACGTTGACGCCGTGCTTCATCAGCGGCAACACACGGCGCAGGCCGATGAACAAGGCGTCCAAATCGGGCGACTCCAGCAAGCGCCTGAACCGCAACTCGCTGACGCAAGGCCGATCCCCAGTCCCCTCGCGCTGGCTCATGCTCTTCGCAAGTGCGCGCTGGTCGTTCTGTTTCACGTGCGAGAG
>JANNFC010000447.1:0-3026 GCA_031379405.1 Betaproteobacteria bacterium
CAGCGCCTTCGCGCCTCTGCGTGGGAAAAGTGTTGCTGGTATGCCCCACCAGGAGAACGATGGGGCTTGGGTGAATGCGGAAATACCTATCTCACGCAGAGGCGCAAAGGCGCGGAGGGAAGGAGGAGAAAGACAAAGTTCTGAAACACGTCCATATGGCACAATCGGTGGCCACGGGGCCGGGCCTGTTACCTTTGCCATTCAATTGTATTTCTCAGCGCCTTCGCGCCTCTGCGTGGGAAAAGTGTTGCTGGTATGCCCCACCAGGAGAACGATGGGGCTTGGGTGAATGCGGAAATACCTATCTCACGCAGAGGCGGTCGAGTAGGGCCGGAGCTGTTGGGCAGCTCCGGCCCCCTCATCAAACCGGACGGGCGGAGTTACCGCATCCGGCTTCCCCGAGATCGGTCAGCGGGAAGGCATACGCGACCAGGCGTCGTGCGAGCGGACAGCAGTTGCAATCCGAGGGATTGCAAAAGGGCGTACCAGGTCTGGTCTGCTGGCCGTCGGAAACGACGCTGACTGCGACGACACAAATGACGCTGCAAGCGATCCAGGACAAACTTGTTGACGGCATGAAACGCCTTAGAAGGAAAACCGTGTCGGAAGTATTGTCCCCAACCGCTGAGATAGCGATTCACCTCGCCAATCAACTCGGGAACAGGCTTCCAACCCCACTGGGGGCCGGTCATCTCTCGCAATCGTTCACGCAGTCGAGCCAGAGACTTCCGCGAGGGAAACACGTTCAGGTAGCAATGATCGCGGCCACGCAGGTCGCGGTCGAAGCGGAACGTGAACCCCAGAAAGTCCAAGGTCGCTCCAGGTTGTCGCAGATTCACCACACGCGTCTTCTTCCGATTGATGGTCAACCGGAAGCGGCCTTCGAGTTGCGATTCGATCCATGCCGTCAACCGCGGGCTCACGTAGCGAGCCAAGACCACGAAGTCGTCGGCATAGCGGACGATCTTCGCGTTGGCCCACGTCGCTGGTCCGTCGGCTTGATGGAACGCCTTTTCGAACCAGTGCAGGTAAATGTTCGCCAACAAGGGCGAGATCACTCCGCCTTGCGGCGTACCCTGCGTGGCACGAGTCGTTGTCGTGCGGCCAGCGTCATCCCGTTCTTGCACGGGAGCCGTCAGCCACATCTGCACCAGTTGCAGCACGCTGCGGTCGGTGATCCGCATCCGCAGGCACATGAGCAACTGGTCGTGGGGAATCGTATCGAAGTACCCTTGCAGGTCGGCGTCGTACACTTCCCGAAAGCCGGCGGCGAGATGCTCGTGGATGGCGTCGATCGCTTGATGAGCCGACTTGCCCGGACGAAATCCATAGGAAGTGTCCAGGAAATCCGCCTCAAAGATCGGCTCCAAGACGAGCAGCGTCGCCATTTGCACGACGCGGTCGCGAACCGTCGGAATGCCCAGCGGCCGCTGCCGGCCGTCCGGCTTGGGAATGTACACACGCTTCACCGGCTGCGGTCGGTAGGACCTGGTGCGAAGTTCCTCTTGAAGAGTTAGCAAGAATGAGGTGCTGTCGAATTCACACACACGTGAAAGTCTTAAAATGGGAGTTTTCCCAGGAGAGATTTCATGGCCCAGAAACGACAGAAGCCCGCTACGAATCAGCGTCATAATTACTCCGCGGAGTTCAAACGCGAAGCAGTGCAAATGTTGCTCGATGGGCACTCGGCAACATCCATCGTGGAGCGGCTCGGCATACCAGGCACCACCATGCTCTATCGGTGGCGACGCGAGGAACGCGAACGCTCCGGGCCGATGGCCGCCTCGCTCGAAACGCGCGTGCATGCACTCGAAGAAGAACTTCGTCGCGTAAAAATGGAACGTGATATTTTAAAAAAAGCGTTGGTCATTTTCGGCCGAATCATGTGAGTCATGTGTATGCCGCCGTGGAAACAATCACAGCGAACAAGGAGTTTACCGTGCGCGGTGCGTGCGACGTTTTACAAGTGAATGCGTCGGCTTACTATGCTTGGCGACGTTCGGAACCAACCGCGCGTGCGTTGCGTAACGATGAGTTGTTGCCCCTTGTGAAAGCGATCTTTTGGAAGCATCGTCGTCGTTATGGCACGCGCCGCATTGCTGATGACCTCGCCGATCTCGGTTACGCGGTGAGTGAGCGAAAGGTCGCAGAGCTGCTGAAAATAGCGGGCTTAAAGGCGATTCAGCCCAAGTCTTTCAAGCCACGCACAACCGATTCGCGTCATCGTTTGGGATACAATCCGAACTTGTTGTTAGACCTGCCACCGTTGGTTCGCCTGAATCAACTGTGGGTGGGCGACATTACTTACGTCCCCTTACGACGCGGCGACTTTTGTTACGCGGCGCTTTTGATGGATCGTTTCTCGCGTCTGATTGTGGGCTGGAATTTACTCGACAACATGAGTGAGCAACTGATACTTCCGGTGCTGCGAAATTCAATTCGCGAGCGACAACCGTTGCCTGACTTGATTCATCATAGCGATCGCGGTGGACAATACGCGAGCCATGAATATCGCCACGTGTTGCGGCGAGCGAGCATGTTGCAGAGTATGAGCCGCGAGGCCAATGTGTACGACAACGCGTTTATGGAAAGTTGTTTTGGAACGATCAAGACCGAGTTGGAAATGGTCGATTATGAAAGTATCGCTCAAGCGATTCGCGAGTTCGGCGAGTACATTCGCTACTACAATTTGGAACGCAAACATTCTGCTTTAGACTACCTCACCCCACACCAATTTGAAGCCTCCCAACCACACGGAAAATAAGACGCAACCGTGTGTGTGAAATCGACAGCACCTCAGCCGTCATGTCCAGGGACGTGGTTGGCAAAACCCCGCCTATCACGCATGTCCGCAGCGCCGAGGAAGGATTGCTCGTGTCGCTAAACCAACACGGCACGGTGGATCTTCTGTACATTGCCACTCTCTATGGCAAGCCCGAGGAGCAGATCATCAGTGAACTCGGCGACCTGATCTTCCTCGACCCTGAATCCAAAACATGGGCGACCGCCGACGCCTATCTCTCCGG
>JANNFC010000463.1:0-1599 GCA_031379405.1 Betaproteobacteria bacterium
CGAATAGATACCTCTCTCCGCTTGCGGGGAGAGGGCTGGATAATTAATCAGTCACCATACAGTCTTGGAAAGAGATCGCTTATGGACGTAACCGAGATGCTTGGATTGCATGATGGTGGCCATGTGCTAGTGTTCATCGGGCTGCCGAATGCATGATGTTTGATAGGATTACACTGTCGCTGGATTCAATGCATCACCAGCGAGAAATCCAGCTTCTGGCAGGGCATCGGTACCCGGACGGATGCACGTATCGAAATGGCGGAAACCATCCAACCTTCCCGCTGCCAGATGACAAGGCCAGCCAAACTTTAAGAGCCGATCCGATACCATGGGAAACGCCGAAGCAATTATTCGTTTTACCCACGAGGACTTCCTGCAGTGGGAAACCACGCAGACCGTCAAGCACGAGTTCATAAGGGGCGAAGTATTTGCCATGGTAGGGGCTCGGCGCGTTCACGTGACAGTGGCCGGAAACGTATTCGCCTTATTGAAGGCGCATCTAAAGGGAACACCTTGCCGGACGTTCGCCAGCGATATGCTGGTAAGAGTCGAAGCCCGCGATTCCAATTTCTATCCCGATGTGGTTGTTACGTGCGACGAGGGCGACAAAACCGCCGACCGTGTCATGACCTCACCCAAGCTACTTGTCGAAGTGCTGTCCGAAAGTACGGAAGCCTTTGACCGCGGGGGCAAGTTCGAGGCCTACCGTCATATCAAGTCCCTCAAGGAGTATGTCCTCATCGACCCCGACCGTTCCACGGTTGAGTGCTATCGCCTGAACAATGCGTCGCGTTGGGAGTTGCACGAATTTCCGCCCGAGTCCAAGGTGACCTTTGCGAGCATCGATTTTCAGGCTGACTGGGTCGACCTGTTCGCCGATTTGTAGCGTTAGCGACGCCATCGGCCCGGTCGCGCCGCGCAGTATGGATTGCCCTGCCTGCCATCGCCCCAACCCACCGGGATTGACGTTTTGCGGCGAGTGCGGTTCGAAGCTGGCAACGGAATCATCCATCCTCGTCTCACCCGAAGCCTATACGCCGAGGCACCTGGCAGAAAAAATTCTCACATCGCGCTCGGCACTGGAAGGCGAGCGCAAGCAAGTCACGGTGCTGTTCTGCGATATCGTGGGGTCGACGCGGCTGGCGGAGCGACTCGGAGAGGAGAGTATGCATGCGTTGCTCAATCGCTTCTTCGAAATGTCGCTAAGCGCAGTGCATCGCTTCGAGGGCACCATTAATCAGTTCCTGGGTGACGGATTCATGGCGTTATTCGGTGCCCCTCTGGCCCACGAGGATCACTCACGCCGCGCGGCTTTGGCCGCCTTGGGAATTCGAAATGGCTTGCAGACAGGCCAATCGTCGTGGGATTTGCCGGCGGGCGAGACCTTGAGCCTTCGTATCGGTATGCACACCGGACCCGTGGTGGTCGGCTCCATCGGTGACAATCTGCGCATGGATTACACCGCCATCGGCGATACCACGAACTTGGCCGCCCGCTTGCAGCAAAGCGCGCAGCCCGATCAGATTCTGTTGAGTGAGGCGACTTCACACCTGGTCCGCGGTTTCGTTGATGTGGAGACCTTGCCGTCCTTCTTCGTCA
>JANNFC010000542.1:0-3223 GCA_031379405.1 Betaproteobacteria bacterium
ATAAAAAAGAGGTTTAACTCCCAACCTATCGCGCGCAAGAAAAAGACACTGCTGATTTCGATCCCACAGCGCGAAGGCAAACATACCGCGGAATTTCTCCACGCATCTCTCCCCGTATTCCTCCCACGCGTGAACTATCACTTCGGTATCGCTGCGCGTTCTGAAGTGATGCCCCTTCGCTACCAGTTCGGGTATGAGATCCTGATAGTTGTAGATCTCTCCATTAAATACCACGACAACAGAGCAATCCTCGTTGAATAAGGGCTGCTGCCCCGTCGCCAGATCGATGATCGACAGCCGCCTATGGCCAAAGCCCAGGCCAGGCTCCATGTGAATATTGCCTTCATCGGGCCCGCGGTGAAATTGGGTCTCATTCATTCGCCGCAACAATTCCGGCGAGAACTCCCGCTTGCTCCGCACATCAAGCATTCCCACTATTCCACACATGTCGATGATCTCGGTGAACGCACCAGTTCCGGAATCCAGAATTTCATGTTATGCGACCATCGCTCTTTTGAAACGATCTCTGCCTCCGGCACGCTGCAAGAGGCTCTCATACATAGCCGTGTACTCTGAAACCATTCGGTCGAGCGAAAATCGATCCTCCACGACGCGGCGCGCAGTGCGCCCGTGGCGCCTGGCGACACCAGGATCAAGAAAATAACTCAGTATTGCCCTTGCCATTGCTTCACTATTGCCAGGAGGCACCAGCAGGCCACTCAGTCCGTCTTCAATTAGCTCCGCATTGCCGCCGACTCTTGTGGCGACGATCGGAAGCCCCGACGCCATGGCTTCTAGAATGGTATTGGATATTCCCTCGGATAGAGAAGGTAGGACAAAGCAGTCGAGGTTGCCCAATACCTGGGGTATGTCGGTGCGAGACCCTGGAAACCAAGCGTAGGAGGCTAGCCCCGCCCGGGTCACCACATCCATTACCCGTTCCCGCATCGTTCCATCGCCGATGACGGCAAGTCTCATTCGACGCTTGGCAGCAGGGTTCATTTCAAGTGCGCGAACAAACGCGCGAGCAAGGTTCAACTGATCCTTGACCTGTTCCAGCCGTCCAACGCTACCGACAACCCAATACTCTGGGTGAGAAAACGGACAATCGTTCGCTTGACGTTGACTACCATGTTCGATTTGAAATTTAGACGTATCCACTCCGTTGTATATCTGCGAAATAGATTCGGACCTAATGCCAATACACTGTTCCAGGTACGCTTGAATTTGCTGAGATAGCGCGATATAGCGGTGAACGAACGGTCGATAGGCCCGACGGACATATTGATACCTTCGAACCTGCCCGTAGGGGTCCGTAACGTCCCAGCCGTGCTCCCCATGCACACGAGCTGGGATGCCAGATGTCCATGCGGGAACCGATGCCTCAAGCGCTGCCAAGTTACGTGTGTGGACGATGGCAGGAGCAAGTCCCTTGAATAGTCGATGCAACTTCGGATACCAATTCAACAAGTGACCAGGCCCCTTACGCAACGAAATGTACTGAACGTCATCACGCTTTACTCTCTTCGCAAACCCCTCCGAGATTTCCGTCAGTGACAGAATTGCATGGCGCCAGTCTTGATGAGACATTCGATTTATCAGATTTACAACGCCGTTTTCCAATCCACCGACATCGAAACGATGCACCACATGCAAGATGAGCGGAGGTGCTATGCTTTTCATGCAAGTGAGTTCCCAGATTGTTTATTGCACTGACGCGATACCGTCATTCTCGCCGCGATTGAGCTAGTGCCTCGTTGATACTTGGGCGCATGTCCCGAGCAAAATTTCGCAGCCGCGCACGCGCAAGTTCGTCATTATTTTCGATTGACGTAGCGATGAAAACTGCCGCGCCTTCACCGGTAGAACCAAGCATTCGGTCGATGGCCAGCATCCATTTCCCAAGGAAAGGATTAGTAAATGCCTTATCGTCTACCACAAACCAATCCCATACTAAGATGCGATTCTCCCCTATGAGGAGCTCCGTCTCACGCACTGGAAGTGTCCCGTCAATTTCGCTTCGGTTGCGCTCACTTAGGGATCTCCATTGGTGGTTGTTCCCGCTGACCAGCAAATTTCTTGAGGAAATGAGCTCTCTGCCCTCGGACTGCCGCCGGTAGTATGCGAAGCGCAGCATTACCAACGTATCCGCAGTTGAGAAAACCTGTGTGGATTCGTGATCGAATCCGACGTATCTCGGTTGCCAATCAGTCAGCTTGAGGGGTGAAGGACTCCAGGGGGCCACGGCTTTAGGAAGAGTTAGTTCGCCCGCGTGAGCGTTCCGGCTCTTGTCATCAAGGTTGTTGGCATACGACAACCACCCAACACTCAATAGAACAATCGCAGCTGACATTCCCATTATCTTGAAGATAGGTCGTTTCGCCGACCCTTCCATCATCGTCGCGGACCCACCAACCGAAGTGGGATCGCTTTCCTTCCAAAATGAGGCGATCCAGAACAGCAAAAACATCACAACCCCGAAAAAGACCCACCCGTATATGAAGTGATCCACACCGACGGCAAGCCTCATATCGCTAACGTGCCCAATCATGACGATCATATAGGCGTGAATGCCGTTCGCGAATACAGGAATCACTATGGACGCGAGAATAATCGCGACTCGCCGCCAAGGGCTGCGATAGTACAGATAGGCAAACAAGCATCCGCCCGTGAAGGACGCTATGAGGTAACGAATACCGCTGCATGCCTCGACGACAGACCAGTCCCCCGACGGCACGCTAAAGTAGGTGCCTTCTCTGTAGACCGGAATCCCGGTAAGTTGAAGCATGCTGACAGTGAAGTCCGCGGTGAAGTCCACCATAGGGGGGACCAGCACCTCTCCACTTGGCACTGCCAAGAGTAAGAACATCAAGGGAAAGGAGATGGCCCACGTAATCCTGGTTCCGAGCAGTGCCCAGCAAATGGCGGGGATCATCGCCACCAGGGCATATTGTTTTACAACGAGAGCACCGGCTAGATGCCCTAACAGCCACACGACGTTGAGTACAACCCATGAGATTCCTCCAAGAAGGCTTGGGGAAGGACATTCAGCAATAAACTCTTGGCGTCTCGACCAAATCAGGTAGAAGGCGATGGGTGCAATAATCCATCCATGTGTATAGGTCTGGGATCGATTCCAGATGTCCACAATGGACGTGACTGTCTCGAAATACAAGGCAAACTGCCATACAATCGTTGCGAGGACTATAGCAAAAGGCCATAT
>JANNFC010000566.1:0-2969 GCA_031379405.1 Betaproteobacteria bacterium
GTGGATCTCTTTTCGTTCGTCTTCCGCCTTCTCGGCAAGATCAAGTAGCTTGCGATAATAGTCTGCGGCCTTGCTGCCAAGCCCCGCAAGTTCAGCCGACCGTGCGGCGCCGAAAATCCCGTTGAAGCGATTCGGGTTGGCACGCAGCGAAGTCTCGTACTCTGCGAGCGCCGGTCCGGGTTGGCCGAGTACCAGCAGCAGATCGCCCACCAGTTCACGCGCAGGCAACAACTGTCCCGGGCTGATCGGATGCTTGTAGGTGGATTCCTCGAGCGCGGCGGCACTTTGCATCTGCTCGACTGCTTGCGCCGCGTCACCGGCCGCCCATGCCAGCCAGGCTTGCGCGGACTGGCGCTGCACCTCGACCTGCTTGACCCAATAGTCTTGCTTCGATTGCGCGAGCGCATCGCGGATTTGCGTGATCTGTGCGATTTCCCTCTCCGCCTCGCGCGTGGCACCAAGATGCGCGGCCCCGATTGCGCGCGCAAAATGGGTCAGCGCCTGGGTTGCCGCAAAACGACTCGCAAGCGGCTTGAGCGCGGCCGCCTCTTCCCAGCGCTTCCGTTCGAGAACGTACCGCGCCGGAGCGGCAGCGAGGGCATATTCAACCGGAAGGGTGTGCGCCTTTTCCTCGACCTTGACCCCGGCGATTTTCCTCAGCATGTCCCTAGCTGTCTCGGACTGGGCAAGCTGAAGGTACGCGTACACCAGATAGTCCATTGTGTGAAGCTCTTCCTGCACCCAACCAAACTTTCGGGCGGCGACGCCGGCAGCTAAATTGGACTCGATGGACTCTTGCCACAGTCCGACCGAAATATAGGTGTGGGAAGGCATGTGCAACGCGTGCGGCATGGCCGGAGCGATGGCGCCATACCGGCGCGCGGCGTTAAGCGCTCGGGGCGCCAACTCCGGATAGTCGTAAGCGTGGATCAGATAATGGGCAGCGCCCGGATGGTTGGGCTCCTCGGCGAATATCTTCTCGAGAATATCAGCGCTTTTGAGCTGATTCGTGTACGTCTTGTCGTTCGGGTTTGCAGTCGCCTGGAGGGCAAGAGCGTAGAACGCCGCCGCTTCGCGGTCTTCGGGAAACTTCTGAACCACTGCAGCCATGGCTTTTTCATAGGCGAGACTGCGGGTCTTGTGGTCCACTTTGTCGAAGTCACTGTAGAATTGCCCGAGCGCTGCGATGTATGCGCTCTCTCGTTGCGTCGGAGCGCCCGTTGCAGCCGCCCACTCCAGCGCAGCCTTGCCTTGCTGAAATGATTCCCTGGTCGGTGTAAACCACAACGGATACCACCCACTCATCGCCACTCCCCAATGACCCATGGCGCAAGACGGATCCACCTCGGTCGCTCGGGAGAAGGTCCTTCCCGCCTCCGGGTAGAAAAAGGAATGCAGCATTGCAAGCGCAGCGTTGAACTGATTCTGGGCGGCTACACTGCAGGAAACCGGAAACACGACCTCGCCCAGCTTGTCCGGCGCACCGGTCGGGATCGACTCGTCTTCGTGCGCTCCCGTGCCCTTCGGCAGATTCAAGGCCAATACCACGACCAAAGCCATCAATGAAACCTGTTTCATATCGATCCTCTATCAGTCTGGCGAGCGAATATCGAATAGGCCGGTAGCCAGAGGAGTCGTCAGTCGCGCGTGAGAGGGGGGTTACCGTTGGTCTTCAAGAGCTATCCACTCGACAAGCGGCTGGGCAAACAGCTTTGGAAGCGACGAATAGGGATTTCAACTCGTATTCCCCGCGCTTGGCGCGGGGGCAGAACAACTAGGAACGGCGCGTTACCGCACCGTTTCCTAGCACCAAGCATCCAGCGGCCTTGCCTACCATCTTGCGTCCGCCGAACTATCGGGAACCCCTATTTCAACAGCCGGAGAAGTGCCTTTCCGGTCTTGGTCTTGAGTTCCGTGAGTGAAACCGTTCCGTCGTTGTCCGGATCTGCGGCTTTAAAGCGCGATTCGACGATGGTCAAGAATTCGTCCTTGGTCAGCGTGCCGTCGTTGTCCGGATCAGCCTGTTTGAATGTCTTCTTGTCGATCTTCGTGGAACTCATTTCCTTCGTATCGAGCGTGCCGTCATTATCACCTTCGAGGCTAACGAACTTGGCCTCAGCGGCTTTCTTGACCTCGGCTATATCGAGGGTGTCGTCGTTGTCGGAATCCCAGGTTTTCAATCTTTCGGCGATGGAGTCCGTCGCGGCCTGGGTCGGGCCGATAGTGTTCAGAGCGCCGCCGGTAAGGGCCAGCATCAAGGTCGTTACAGCGAGCCTACGTAGTGTCATCACATTTCCTTTCATCAGATCTTCTATGGAAAAAATCGATTACTTGGCCAAGTGTGCCGATCCACACCCGAACTTCTTGGCCAACCTTTCCGTGCGGACTCATAGTGCATCTCAAGTTTTCGCTAGTCTGTGCGCTGAGACACCTGGCTTACATTCCGCACATCGAGGACGCAATTTGGCGCGAATTTCCACGGTTAGTTTTTTTGGTGAATACAGCTGATGAGGCACGCCTAGCAGGGTGAGGATCTACTGCTGCAAGTCGGTCAATTCTGGGTTGAAGATCTGGACGACGTGTTCACTGTCCCAGAGGGTGTGTCGTTCTGCCAGTGCGAATGGGCGTAGGATTTGCTCCGTAGTGGGTCGTTTGCAGGCGCGCTGCTCGGGATACAAAGGCAAGCTCTCGATGTTCTGGCGGCGCATGGCTTGGCGCAACTCGCGCTCGATGAGCGCCTGAGTGAGTAGGGCGAGGAAGTACAGCGTGAAGAGCGCCTCAATGCGCGCCTTGTTCTTCAGGAACACAGGGGCGATTTCGTGCACGGTCTTGAGCTGCTCGAAGCGTTTTTCGATGCACGGCTGGCCTTTGTGGGCGATGAGGATTTGGGCAGAGGTCAAGCGCCGATCGTTGGTCATGAGGGGATACATGCCGTCGCTGTTTTTGTCGTACTCCACAGTAGCCTCATC
>JANNFC010000570.1:0-2424 GCA_031379405.1 Betaproteobacteria bacterium
GGCCTGCGATTTGATCGATATGCTCGATCAGCCGATCACCGAACTGCTCCTCCATGACTTGGACAATATGCGCGTGCAATGCCTTCCTGCGCTCTTGCAGCATGCCGGCGTAGGTCACCTCATGGGTGAGGGCATGCTTGAAGGTGAATTCGCGTTCCGGGAACAGACTGGTTTCGTAAAGGAACTCAGCCGCCTGCAGCGCGGCGAGTCCGTGCTGGAGTTCGACCTCGTCCAACTCAGTCACCACGCTCAGTAGACGGTAGGGCACATCCTTGCCGATGACAGCAGCGGTTTGTAGCAGACGCTTGTCCTGCGCAGCCAGACGATCGATGCGCGCGGCCAGGATGGCCTGCACCGTGGCAGGCACGTCGATGTCGCGCCGATCCGCCGCCCTGCGATAGGCTCCGCGTTCACCCACCAGTTGACCGGTTTCGTGCATGGCGCGCACGCTCTCCTCCAGGAAGAACGGATTGCGTGCCGTACGTTCGATCAGGGTCTTGCGTAGCGCGCCCAGGGAAGGATCGTTGCCCAGCAGGGCTTCCAGCATTGCGTCGGCGGTCTCCGCCGCCAGTGGGTCCACACGAAGTTGCGTGTAGTAGCTTTTGGCAGTCCAGCGATTCTGGTACTCCGGCCTATAGTTGACGAGCAACAGCAAGCGGGCACCCGCTAAGCTCTCCACCAATCCATCCAGAAAGGCTTGGCTCTCGGCGTCGATCCAGTGCAAATCCTCGAACACGACCAGCAAGGGCTGACGCTGGCTCTCACGCAGCAGCAGGATGCGACAAGCGTCGTGCATGCGGCGGCGTTTCAACTGCGGGTCGAGTGCCTCCCAGGCGGCGTCGCCCGTGCCGACATCGAGTAAGGCCAACAGCGCGCTCAGGCTGGCGTCCAGGCTTCTATCCAGAGTGAGCAGGCGGCCGGTGACTTTTTCTCGGATGCGTTGCTCGCTGTCCCGGGGCTCCAGCTTGAAGTATTCGCGCAGCAGGTCGATCAGTGGACGGTACGCGCTGGCCTTGCCATAGGAAACCGATCCGCTCTCCAGCACCAGCCACGACGCGCTGCGATGGGAATGGGTGAACTCCCACACCAGACGTGACTTACCCACGCCGGGTTCGCCCACCAGGGCAACGATCTCGCCGTGACCCGCTCCCGCACGCTCTCCCGCCGCGAACATCTGCGTCATTTCATTGGACCGCCCGACGAACTTGGTCAGGCCCCGCAACGCGGCGGCCTGCAGGCGAGTTCTGGCGGCGCCCGGGCCTAGCAATTCGAAGACCTCCACGGGCTGCGCCATGCCTTTGATGGGAACCGGTCCGTAGGACTTGACCTGTACCTGGCCTTCCGCCAATGCCAAGGTGGCGGCACTCATGAGAATGGTGCCCGGCGTGGCCAGTTGCTCCATCCTGGCCGCCAGATGCGTGCTTTGCCCCACCGCCGTGTACTCCATGCGCAGATCGCTGCCGATGGTGCCCACCACCACCTCGCCGGAATTGATGCCCACGCGGATCTGCAAGTTCACGCCTTGCGTGCGACGCAACTGCTCGGAATAGTCGCGCAACGAGGTTTGCATGGCGAGCGCCGCGTAGCAGGCCCGCACGGCGTGATCTTCGAGCGCGATGGGCGCGCCGAACAACGCCATGATGCCATCGCCCATTACCTGATTGACCATGCCTTCGTAGCGATGCACTCCTGCGACCATGCGCTCGATCACGGGTTCCAATAGGCGCCGCGCGTCCTCCGGATCTCGGTCCGCCAGCAATTCCATGGAGCCCTTGAGATCGGCAAACAAGACGCTCACCTGCTTGCGCTCGCCCTCCAGCGCAGCTTTGGAGGACAGGATGCGCTGCACCAGGTGTCTGGGCGTTTCGATGCGGAGCGCGAGCGGCGGAGACGCGCCCGCATGGGCGATCGGGTGGGCGCACTCCGGGCAGAATTTTGCCGTCGGGGCCAGATCGTTACCGCAGTGCACGCAGCGCCCGCTCAAAGGCGAGGCGCAAGCCTCACAGAATCTGGCGGTGGGGCGATTTTCGTGGTGACAGCGAAGGCAGTGCATTACGTTGTGCCTGGGTAGGTTACGCCATGATAGTACTTGCCCGGCGGCGGACCAATGGGGAGGTTGCATGCGCAGGTTGCTTGTTGGCCTCGAACACCGGGAATAAGAAAGGGGTCACCCATTAACCGACTCTGTGTCAAAAGGCAATAGTGGTTCTAACTTGCGCGCGTAGCGCGCAAGGGTTGCTTTGCTTCTTCCCCCGGCCCCGCCAAACTGTGCCCAGTCGATTTGCGTCTAGTGGGTATAGCGCTGCGCCCTGTCCCGACCCGCACTGGGTGAGAATTCCACCTCAAACGTACCGTCCAGAAATGCTCGTAGCTGCTCCAGAGTCTTGAGTTTCGATTCGTTCATGTCGATCACCATGGCCATAA
>JANNFC010000583.1:0-7717 GCA_031379405.1 Betaproteobacteria bacterium
CATGCAGCCGCGCCGCCAGCAGGGCATCAACCCGGGCATCAGGGAGAGTGATCACGTTTCCTTGGCGAGCAGTGGTGTCGGAGGATGTTAAAGATGGGTTGTTCATTATCTCGGCGGCAGGCGTAGCTACCGCAGCAGGGCCAGTGTTTCAGCAGGCAACAGCCTGTAAGCATGAAAGGTAGGGCATGAGCCAAACCCATTATAGAAAACTCACCTCTCAAAAGCTCCTAAATTTTTGATTGCTGGCTTGTTTACGGGCAAGTCAGCCACCAGCGAGACGCACGACCATGGACCTGAACAGGGCACTAGCCTCCAATTCCTCCATCTCCTCCAGCTCCTCCGAGCCGGACGTGCGCTTCGTCAGCGTCATCACGAAGAACGCCTACGCCCTGATTCTGGCCGGTGGGCGTGGGAGCCGGCTGAAACAACTTACCGATTGGCGGGCAAAGCCGGCGGTGCCCTTCGGCGGCAAGTTCCGCATTATCGACTTTCCGCTTTCCAATTGCATGAACTCGGGCATCCGGCGCATCGGCGTCGCTACCCAGTACAAGTCCCACAGCCTGATCCGTCACATCCAGCGCGGTTGGAGCTTCCTGGACGGCAGGATGAAGGAATTCATTGACCTGCTGCCCGCCTCCCAGCGGGTCCAGGACGACTGGTACCAAGGTACCGCGGACGCGGTCTACCAGAATCTGGACATCCTCAAGGCCAACGACCCGGCCTTCGTGGTGCTGCTGGCAGGCGATCACGTCTACAAGATGGACTATGGTCGCATGCTCGCCTACCACGTGTCGCAGCACGCCGATATGACAGTGGCGTGTATCGAAGTGCCGCTGGAGGAAGCCAAGGCCTTCGGGGTCATGGGGGTGGCGGAGGATATGCGCATTCAAACCTTCGCCGAGAAACCCGAGAATCCCGCCCCTATCCCGGGCCGCAACGATGTCGCCCTGGCCAGCATGGGAATCTATGTCTTCAACGCCAGTTTCCTCTACGAGCAACTGGTGCGTGACGCGGCAGATCCGCAGTCCAGCCATGACTTCGGCAAGGATCTGATCCCCTACCTGGTGCCGCGCCACAAGGTCTACGCCCATCGCTTCCAGGACAGTTGCGTGGGGATGAATGATGACCTGCCCTATTGGCGCGATGTCGGCACGGTCGATGCGTATTGGGAGGGAAACCTTGATCTCATCCACGTCACGCCCAACCTTAACCTCTATGACCAAGACTGGCCCATTTGGACTTATCAGGAGCAGTTGCCGCCGGCGAAGTTCGTGTTCGACGACGACGACCGCCGAGGCATGGCGGTGGACTCAAGTGTATCAGGAGGATGCATCATCAGTGGATCTGTTATCCGGCGCTCGCTGCTGTTCTCCAACGTACACGTGCATAGCTATTGCAACATCGAAGACTCGGTCGTCCTCCCCGACGTGGAAATCCATCGCAACGTCAAGCTGCGCCGTTGCGTGGTGGACAAGCGCTGCGTCCTGCCTGAAGGATTCACCGCCGGTTTCGATTCCGAGCAAGATCGCAAGCGCTTCTACGTCACCGAAAAAGGCATCACCTTGATTACGCCTGATATGCTGGGGCAGAGGGTGCTGGCGCTGCGGTAGGGCGTAACGGAGGAGGCAAGAAACACCCCACCGCATCAAGCAACACCACCACTGGAATTTCGTATGGCTGCTCAAAATCTCGACTTAATCTTCCTCTGGCACATGCATCAGCCGGACTTTCGCCATCACGCCACAGGCGAGTTCGTGCAGCCCTGGGTGTACCTGCATGGCATCAAGGATTACACCGACATGGCTTGGCACCTGGAACATTATCCCGAGGTGAAAGCCGTGGTGAATCTAGTCCCGATCCTGCTGGAGCAGATTGAAGACTATGTGCAGCAGTTCAGTAGCGGACAATTGCGGGATCCGCTGCTTCGGTTGCTTGCCTGTGAGCGCGCGGACGATATCAGCGCAGCGGACCGCACTCGCATTCTCGACCAGTGCTATCGCGCCAATCACGAAAAGATGCTGGAACCCTTCGCACCTTACCGGCGCTTGAAGGAGATCCATCAAACCCTGGTCAAGCAGTACGGCCAGGACGCATTGAAGTACCTCTCCGGCCAATACTTCGCGGACTTGTTGACTTGGTATCACCTGTCTTGGACAGGCGAGACCGTACGCCGCGACGAGCCGGCCGTGGTAGCCCTGATGACCCAGGGCGATGGATTCACACGTGAGGACCGTCGCGCGCTATTCGATCTGATCGGAAAGTTGATGAGTGGACTGATCCCACGCTACCGCCGTTTGCAGGAACGCGGTCAGATTGAAATCTCCACCACACCTTATTACCACCCGATCTCCCCACTACTGATCAACTTAGCCAGCGCGCGTGAAGCCATGCCCAGCGCGCCCATGCCACAGGCCGCGATCTATCCCGGCGGACGTCACCGTACGGCGTGGCATCTGCGACAAGCGCAGCGACGGCACGAGCAATGGTTCGGTGTCAAGGCGAAGGGGGTTTGGCCAGCCGAGGGTGCCGTATCGCGACCCTTTGCGGAGGTGGTGGCCGAGCAGAAGTTCACATGGATGGCGAGCGGGGAGAGCGTGCTGCGCAACACCCTAACGCAAAGTGGCATCGACATTTCCAATCGCGCTTCGTATTTGTACAACCCGTACCTGCTGAATACAGAACATGGTTCGGTGTCGATCTTCTTTCGCGACGATCGTATATCCGATCTCATCGGCTTCGAGTACAAAGACTGGCATGGCCGCGATGCCACCAATCACCTCATCGCGCAATTGGACGATATTCGCGCGCACGTCAACGCCACCGACACGCCGGTTGTCAGCGTTATTCTCGACGGTGAGAACGCCTGGGAGCATTACCCCTATAACGGCTTCTATTTCTTCAAGGATCTGTACGAGGAGTTGAGTAACCATCCTCATATTCGCACCACCACGTTCTCGCACTGCCTAGCGCAGCGTAAAACGCGCTCGGTAACGGAGCGCGCGTTGAGTACGCTTGTGACTGGAAGCTGGGTCTACGGCAATCTCTCCACCTGGATCGGCTCGCAGGATAAGAACCGCGCGTGGGATCTGGTTTGCGCCGCGAAGCAAAGCTACGACTTGGTGATGGGCAGCGGGCGTTTGTCCGCCGCTGAAGCACAAGTCGCCGAACTGCAACTCGCCGCGTGCGAAGGCTCGGACTGGTATTGGTGGTTCGGGGACTACAACCCGCCGCAAGTTGTACAAACCTTCGATGAAATTTTCCGCGCCAGTCTCGAACAACTTTATCGATTGCTGAAACTTACCCCGCCCGCAACCTTGAGCGAACCCATCAGCCGCGGCGGTGGCGAACCCGAATCCGGCGGCGCCATGCGCCGAGCCGCATGATGAACAGCGATTCCGTAGGGTGGGTTAGACGCGCCAGCGTCGTAACCCACCGTTACCTTGCCAATCGCGACCCCGATGGATGTCGCTCCCCCGCCGCTTACCCATTCCGTCTCTGCGAATCAAAATGAACCAGCCCGTCGCCTTACTACTGGGCGTGCACGCCCATCAACCCGTGGGCAATTTTCCGGAAGTGCTCGATGACGCGCACGCACGCTGCTACAAGCCATTTCTGGAAACACTCGACGAGTATCCAGACTTTAAGTTCGCGATCCACTTCAGCGGCTGGCTGCTGCAATACCTCTTCGACCGCTATCCGCAAGATATGGCTTTGCTCAAACGCATGGTCGATCGGGGACAAGCAGAAATCTTTGGCGGAGGCGACACCGAACCGGTGCTCGCTTCCATTCCGGCGCGAGATCGTATCGGCCAGATCCAAACCCTTTCCGCGCGCACGCAGCGCTTGTTGGGTGCGGTGCCCCAAGGCGCGTGGCTCACCGAAAGGGTGTGGGAATCCTTAGTGGTACCCGCGCTGCGCGACGCGGGCATCTCCATGGTGACGGTGGACGACTATCATTTCCTGTGCGCGGGTAAAACCCTGAATGAACTGGCGGGTTACTACACCACCGAAGAAGAAGGGCGTCAACTGGACTTGTTCCCCATCTCCGAGGCGCTGCGTTATCGCCTGCCATTTGCGCTAGCGACCGAAGCAGTGACCTTCATCGAAGGTCTGGCGCAAAGCGAGCGCCACGCGGCAGCGATCTATTTCGACGACATCGAGAAATTCGGCATTTGGCCCGAAACGCATGAGTGGGTCTACGGCAAGGGCTGGCTGCGGCAGTTCATCGAGGGCGTACTGGCTTCACCCACCATTCGCACGATGCACTTTGAGACCTATCGCGAACTCGAGCGCACGCGCGGCGTGATCTATCTGCCTACCGCATCCTATATGGAGATGAACGAATGGACACTGCCTGCGGAGCAAGCGCACCACTACGCGAGGCTGGTGGAAGAAGGCAAAGCGCGCGGGCACTACGACGATGATAAGCCCTTCCTGCGCGGGGGCATCTGGCGCAATTTCCTGAGCCGCTATTCCGAATCCAACTGGATGCATCGCAGGATGTTGTCGTTGTCACGTCGGGTAGAGGCGCTGTCACCCGAAAAGCGTTCCGCACGAATCATCGAGTTGCTCTATCAAGCGCAAGCCAACGATGCTTACTGGCATGGCTTGTTCGGCGGACTCTACTTGCCGCATCTGCGGCGCGCCGTGTTCAATGCGATTGTTGGGCTAGAAGCCGAACTCAATACGCTGTCGGCATATCCCTCACGTCGAAGCGAAGACCTGGATTTGGACGGCCATGAGGAGATCTTTCTTCAGAACGGTTTGCTGCAAATTGTCGTGCGCCAGGACAACGATGCCGCCATCGTCGAGTTCGACGCCTACAGCCTGCAACATAACTTCGGCGATACGCTGCGCCGCCGCGAAGAGCACTACTACCGCAAGATGTCCCAAGGCGGGCAGGCCCACGCCCAAGGTGAAGGCATCGCCTCCGCCCACGACCGCGTACGTTTCAAGCATCCGATCAGCCCACAGGATCTGCAGCCCGATACTCGGCCGCGCGCGCTGTTCGTCGACCGATGGATCGCCGACAGCGGCAATCACGCTGTTCAGCCCAGTTACGCGATCAACGTCTCAGAACCGCCTGAGGTCATCGCATTCCACGCTGAGGTGCCGGGTGGATACTTGCGTAAGCAGTACGAGATTGCGGACAATCGCCTGCTGGTGAAGTACATCGCTCGCTCCACCACCGCGGCGAGGCTAGAGACGCAAGTCAACATCGCCATGCCTAGCTGCGACGGATTCCTGGGTCGCTACGTATTCGAAGGACGGATCCCCGGTGGATTCGGCAATGTGTTGGATCTAGATACGATGAGCGCCATTACCCTGGAGGACGGGGTACTGGGTGGGTCCATCGAAATCCTTTGCAGCCGGCCGGCCAAGCTGACCGCAGCGCCGCATCACACCGTTTCGCAATCGGAAGACGGATTCGAAAAGATCATGCAAGCCGTCACCCTCAATTTAGTGTGGGAAATCGAAGCGGGCGAGAGCGATCTGCTCATCGCCGTCGAGGTGACCCCAGAGGCTCGTCAACGTGCGGACGTTACGTCTGCCGAAGTTGTTGCTACGCAGCAGCCTGCCTGACCGGTCCGTCCGGCGTCACGGGCGCATCCGCCCTGCGGAAGCGCTCGATCACAGGCTTCAACTCAGGTTTGACGTATTGCTCGTTCATCCCGTTGAATAAATGCCCAAGCAGGCCACGATTGAGATCGCTGGTACCCATGAACCAATCCGCCATGGGGAAGGTAAGGTTCATGTTGCGCTCCATCATGATGCCCATGTTGTGATGCGCCGTGTGGTGGCGGCGAATGGTGTTGACGAAGGGTATGTTGCGTACCAGCCAATTCTCGTGACAATGGCAGCAATAGTGGAAAGTTTCGTAGATCAGATACTGGCCGACGATGGTGATCATGAGGACATAACCCGCGTTGGCATTGAGCGCCCACGCCAGCGCCAGGGCGAAGGGAGTTCCCATTCCAATAAAGGTAAACAGTGCCCGCCAGGGAAAGAAAATAATGCGGAACTCGCGCGTGCTGTCCACCGTCATCACGCTATCACTAAAGTACTGATGATGCTGCCTGGTGTGCCGGTCGTAGATGGCGCGTAACGCCCACACGTCCACCAGTCGGTGCATCACATACTTGTGGATCCACCACTCGAACATGTTGGAGAAAAAGAACACCGGCAAGACGAGGAGCCATTCCCAAGTGGCGCCGCTCAAATGCGAGATGCAGTACCCAAGCGCGGCAATGCCCACGCCATACATCACCCCGATGTGAATCAGCCCGTTGTACATCGGGGAAATCTCGGACTGGTACTGCTCTCTGAACTTACTTTGGCGCTCGGACATCATGATGGATTCTCCTCCAGAGGATTCTCTCTAGACCGACGGGATAGCGTGGGCTTGGGCGCGTGATCCCAGCCGACCCTACTTGATCCGGCGATCGTACATCCATTTTCGAATCTTCGTTGCCTTGAGCTTTTTGGCGTCCGGGTGACGTGGGTGGATGAGGATATTGTGCTCTTCGAGAACGATGACCGACGGCACTTGCGCCAATACAGTTGTTGTTGCCTGAATCCATGCTGTGCCCCAGTCCATAGAGACCTTTCCCGGGGGCTGCGCGTCCCAGCCGACGTGCTGTGCGGGGTGGAGCATGCGTCTCGCTGTCCATAGGTCTGCGGGAATTTTGATCTCTACCAAGTAACGATTCAACGGCAACGTATCCGAACCGCCGAATTGCACCACCGTTTCCAAACAAGCAAGTGCTCGCGACATCGATGCATAGATCATCGGGCTGCCCTTGCGATTCCAGCGACCGCCGGTTAACTCCGCGCCCTTTCCGGAAAGATCATGTGCTTCATAGTCTGGCGTGTCGGCCACGATACGCCAGAGGCTTAAGTATTCGCTCACGCGTAAGCGCCAGATTGCATGCGCGCGACGAAGTCCGACACGATGCCACGACCATCAGCGGTGTCCATCAACTCTGCCGGGCGCGTACCGCCCAGGGCCGGCTGGGGCTGGTCCAACCATGCGGCAACCCACTTGGCGGCATCAAAGTCATCGGTATTGCCTGATTCTTTGACCATTTGGTCCACCTGGCCGACCAGACGAGCAATGCCTAGTACACGTTCGCTCTCGTCTTGGTTCAACACCTGCTGAGCGCGCAGTTTGCGGTTGACCGTCGCCCGCGCCAAGCCGATAGTCGAGTAAAGTTTGTCCTTGGATATAGCCATATCCTCCGAGATCAGCGTGAGCAGGCTGGCGGGCACGCCAGCTTTTACGAGCTCGACTCGTTCGATGGCATCGACGGGGTACAGTGAAGACAGCGGTAAACGGCGGCTAAGGAGGTCGCGCCAAAGCTTATTCCGTTTTGTTTTGAGTATGGACGAAGTAGGAACGGACTTAGGGAGGGTTTGCGTGCTCATGCTGAGGCTTCTGTCTCGGCTAGTGTGAGCCTTTATTATGGCTCATTCGAGCATGGGCCGCAATCCCCCAGAGATCTGAACCTGGACGTGTCGTATCTAAGTGTCTGTCAGCAACTAACCTTTACACTTCATGAGGAGTGATGCTGTAATTCCACTCACCGTGAAATGCATGTGGCTTGAGGTTCACAGACTGCATCATCGCGTCGGTGACCTCCACTCTGGTGGGATATTTTCTCTTGTCCAGCGCCTCCTGCGCACGCTGCTCAAGGGCCACTCAGCGTCTGTCACCTCC
>JANNFC010000621.1:0-11086 GCA_031379405.1 Betaproteobacteria bacterium
CACACAGCACAAGGCGAACACGGCCTTCAGCACCGCGGGAATGGGCAGATTGAGCGCCGTGCCGGAAGTCTCGCCCTCGCTGACGGAACTGACCGCCTGATTGCCCGCCGCGTGAGTCAGAAAACTTAGAAATAACAGCGCGAGCAGCGAATGCAACACGCGCAACCATCGGCGCGTCCTATCGCGCATGCGCTCTAGAAAAAAAGTGATCGCGATGTGTTGCCGAGCGCCGTGCACGTAAGGCCCGCCGATGGCAAAGGCAATGGCCGCCAACGCAACGCTGATCTCATGGACCCAGATGGTCGGTGCATTGAAAGCGTAGCGCATCACCACTTCGTAGGCGGAAATCACGACGATGATGACGAACACCCAACTCACCGCCTCGCCCAGTTTGCGCGACAGGCGGTTTAGAAACGATTCATCGGTCACTTTGTTGTTTTCAGAAATTCCGTTAACTGCTTCCTCACCCGCACCCTTGCTCCCTCCCTTGCTTGTAGCGCGGGGGAGGGTTGGGGAGAGGGCAAGGGAGGCTGAAGTCAGCGCACCAGGCCAAGCTTGCGCAGGTAAGCCACTTGCGAGTCGTAGACCTTTTGCGCCGTCTCGCTGCGTCCGGCGAATTGATGCCACACCCCCATGGCGATCTTGCGAAACTCGTAGCGCTCTGCGATGGGCAGATTGACCATTTCTACGCCCAGTTGCTTGGCATCACGCGCCACTTTCGAATCCGCTTCGCCGTTGCGCCGGATCATATCTTCGTTGAATTCGTGCGCGGCGGTTTCGAATATTTGTTTGAGATCGTCAGGCAGTGCGATCCAGCGTTTCAAATTGACTACCACATCACTCATGGGCATGGAGTGAAAGCCCGGATAGCTCGGGTATTTGGCAAGCTTGTGGTAACCCAGATCCTGATTCATGGAGAGCGTGCCCCAATCGCTGGCATCCACCACACCCCGTTCGAGCGCCGTATAGACCTCGCTCCCTGGTAAATTGACCGACGCCGCGCCCAGGATGCGCCAGATATCCTGCCCCATGCCCGTGGGCGCACGCAACTTCAGCCCCTTGAAGTCGGCCAATGAGCGCAATGGTCTTCTCGAGACTAGGGACTCCACGCCGTACCAAGCCCCGGTGACAAAGTGCGCGTTGTACTTCTTGTAAAGGGCACGTACCAGCTCCAAGCCACCGCCCTTGTTCAGCCAGTCTTGAGCTTGCTGCGGATTCTCCCACCCGCCCTGTAGATCGCCGATCAGCGCGAAAGCGGCGTCCTTGCCGGTGGCATAGCCGGGCCCTCCGTTTTGCACATCCAGCACACCGGCCGAAAGCGCGTCCAGACTCTCCTGCGGCTGCACGATGGCCCCGCCGGGATGCACTTCGATTGTCAGCCGACCGGCGCTGCGCTGCTTGACCTTGTCCGCGAACTCTTCATTGATTTTGTGGGGCAACGATCCCGCAGGCCACAGCGTCATCATCTTCCACTTGATGGGCTGCTGCGCGGCAGCGGGACTTGCGTTTAGGCTCAACAACAACGCCACGCCAAACACGCCTCCCCAGCTTGTTTTCATTTTGTCTCGCCTCTAGGTTAGAGTGGGTGCTTTGTTGCTGCCCCTGTAGAGTATTTGATTGGTCTCCTCCACGACGCGACCATGAAACGCGACGGCCTCGGCATCCATATCGCTCTTGGGTCGCGGCTCGTACTCGAAGTGGTTATAAGTATCCACGCCACGCACTAGCATGGCTGTGTCGCGCGGCCCCGCCGTTTGCCGGACGTAGGTGGGCACATAGCGAATGGCGAAACCGATGCGCCGATCATCCGAGGGATTGGGTTCCGACCCGTGTACGATGCGCACATGATGCAATGAAAGTTCGCCGGGTGCGAGACTGAAATCCACCGCCTCGCTGCCGTCGATCTCGACCATGACTTCCTGGCCGCGCGTGAGCAGATTGTTCTGGGCGAAAGTATCCTTGTGCGGCAATTGATCCTTCAGGTGCGAACCGGGAATGGCGCGCATGCAGCCGTTTGCCACATTGCTGACAGTAAATGCCACCCACGCCGTGACGATATCCGGATGGCTCAAGCCCCAGTAGGTGGAATCCTGATGCCAGGACACAAAACTCGGATCGCGCGCTTCCTTGTTGAAGAAGCTGCTGCTCCACACCAACAAGTTCGGTCCCAGAATATCTTCCACCGCGTCGAGTATCTTCGGGTGACGTATCAGTTCGTCGGCCCAGGTGAACAGCAGATGCGGCTTGCTGCGCAAACTGCCGCTCAAGGGTTTGCCATGGGAGCGCTCGAATTGCTCGAGTTTGTCACGGTATCCGCGCGCTTGCTCCGCAGTTAGTGCGCGCACAGGAAAGTGAAAGCCGTTGCGGCGATAGGCTTCCACCTGAGTGACCGAGAGCACCTTGCAGGTTTGCGGCGCCGGCCTCGGCGAGGAGGTTGCTGCTTGCATAATGCCTTCCTTTGCTTCGTTCAACCGGTATGCCGGGACCGCGGCGCGCACAGTGCGCATCGCGGCCCATGTAGTTCGATCCGTCTACGGTAACTGATAGCCCTTCTTGCCCACCTTGACGCGATACAAGCTCTTGCCCGACGTAATATAGAGCACGTTGGCCATGCCGCCACGCCCGAAGGCGACATTGGTCGGCATCTCCTTGCCCGTGGAGATGAACGCGAGCTCCTTGCCATCGGCGTTATAGACCGCGATGCCCGGGCGGTGCTCACAGCGCTCCGCGACATAAACGTTGCCGTCCGCATCGGCGATTAGTCCATCGGGCCCGGAGCACGCCGGCGAGCGGTCCTTGCTGTAGTCCTTGAACATGCGGCGATTGCTCAACGTGCCATCGGGCGCGAGATCCCACACCTGCAGCGCATGCATGCCCCAAACGGAGGATTCGCCCTTCTTCAGGTTTTCGAAGGCTAGAAAGCCGTTGTCGTTACTCACGATGTACACCCGCTTCTGATCAGGCGACACCAGAATACCGTTGCACTTGCCGCAATCCGTGGCCACCCTTGCGACGCTGCCGTCGGGGTCGACGCGATAGGCCGCGAAGCCATCGGCCATCACCGGCTCGTGCCCCAGATAGCGTGGATCGGTGAAGTAGATACGCCCTTTCTCATCGATGCTGATGTCGTTGAGGGCGTTGAAGGGTTTGCCCTCGAAGCCACCGGCGAGAATCATGCTACGCCCGGAACTCATGTCGATTTTCATCAACGCGCGCAATCCATAGTCCGCGCCCATCGCCACGATCATGTTGCCGTCACGGTCGAACTTGGTGCCGTTGGACATGCCCGAAGGACTGCGGAAGATACTGGCCTTGCCGCTGGTGGGGTCGTAGCGCCAGATGTGGCCGCCCATGGGGTTCTTACCGCCCGGGTCCTTACAGAACTTGGTGAAAGTGATGTCGCTGAAATACACCATGTTGTCAGGGCCCACGGAGGGCCCTTCCGCGAAACAATCCGAATCGAATAATCTCTCCACCTTGGCGCCGGCGGGAACAATGCTCGGGTCCCCCGTCGGGGCGGGAAAGCCGGCGTCGGTCTGGCCAAATGCACAAGGGCTGCTTAGTAATACCGCGGAAAGTGCGAAATTGCGAATGCTAATTGCGATTGCCATCAATATCTCCTCCTGGAATGTTTCGAATGACGGCATGTCGGGTAATGTCGCTTCGATCAGCCCAAACTGCTCGAACAAGTCAACCCATTACCACCAACCGCCACAATGGTCGCCACGGACATGGTTGAAGTTGTTGTGCCGCGACCCAAGCGCCACCCACCCGCGCCCATTGATAGTAGTCCTCGGCTCGATGTATCGTCAACTTGACCGGGCTCCCCGATGTACGCTGTCGGAGTCGCGCCTCCGAGTGCCGAAGGGAGTAAGATCGGACCCGCGTCTGGACCCTGGATTTTTGCCCTGCCTATGAATAAAGCGCGTATCTCCGCGCAGCGCCCTTTTTCTATGCGGCGCCGCTCCTCGCCTCGGGAAATCGGCCGAAAGCTGCTGATCCTCGTTTTGGTGGTAGGCCTGTGCGGGATCTTGGTAATCGACGGAATTCGTTATCTAGGGTCCCTCGTCCCATTTCCCGTGGAACGCCAAATGGCCATGCCCTACGCCGCCAATTTAGCCAAGCCCGATGCGCTCTCACTTTCGCTCAATCAGTTCGCGGAGAAAATAGCAATCGCCCAAGGCATACCGCCCGAAGTCCCGATTGAGGTGCGCGTCATCAACCACGATTGGATTCAGTCCTACGCCACGATCGGTGGCTACATCATCCTCTACAAGGGTTTGCTGGCGGAACTAAAAAGTGAAGAGGCGCTAGCAGCACTGCTGGCGCATCAGATCGCTCACCTGGTACACCGCCATCCGGCGCAGGCACTGGGAAAGCGGGTCAACGTCGGGCTCTTGCTGTCTGTCGTGTCTCAGGATCTGGCGGCTCAAATCGCGGCGCCGTCCTTCTCTGGGGGACTTAGAACAGAACCCTTTTTTTCACGGGAGCACGAGGAGCAGGCACATGTCGACACCGGCGCCACCCTGGTCACCCTGTATGGCCACCTAGGCGGGGCACTGGATCTTGGCAGTACATTACAGCGCCTCATTGCCGCCAAACCTGAATCCCCACCGGGAATGATCACTACCCATCCTGGATGGGAAAGGGTGGCAGACGACATGGGACGCTTGGCGCAAGAACGAGACTGGAAAATCGACAGCGCCGACGGCAAACGCCGGCCCGCGCCGGATTGGTTGAACGCAGCACCGCCCGCAAAATAATCGTGGGCGACCTACGCCGCTTGGACTGCGTCAAAAAGCAGGCTGCCCTCCGTCCGATTCTGATCCGGCAGCGTTACTTCCGCCCCCCCGTAGCCTATCAATTCATCAGCGTAGGCCGCAAGAATGAAAATAAATTTGCGCCCGAAGTGGGAATGTGCCAAATTTACCGGGTTTGCCGCTAAGGGGAGGAGACCCATAGCGATTCCCTCGCGGGGCAAACACCCATTCACGTGAATCAACAACAGCATATGGAGATCGCTATGAAAGTATCAGTAATCGCTGGCGCAGTGGCTGGCGCGCTTGTAGTTATGAGCAGTGGCGCATTCGCTCAGGTCTTGAAAGGCCCGATCGACGATGCCGCCTTAGGTTGGGGCGCTTCCCAGTGGGGCGCGGACGACAAAGCCGGCAGCGCCAACCATACCAAGAACTCGGCCAACATTAAAAGGGCCTTGTCCAAGATCAAGCAGTACAAAGCCATGACTGTCGGCAAGTACTACCATCGCGAGGCCCCTGCCTTCGGTCCACGTGGCTGGCAGATGACCATTCCCGGCACCCCCACCGGCGGTCCTTTCGGCAAGAACGCACTGGTGTATCACGATGAGTTGGTCACCACGGAAATCGGCCAGATCCAAACCCAGTTCGACGGACCCGGTCACATCGGCGTCAACACATCCAAAGGCCCGATGTTCTACAACGGCCGCATCTCCTGGGACTCCTACGAGCGTGGCGCTGGTGGCCGCGTAATGGGTATGGGCCCCTTGGGTGTGGAACACGTGGGTGAGCTTGGTTTCGTTTGCCGTCTGGTGGTGCTGGATGCCGTCGCTTATCGCCAGTCCCAGGGCAAACTGTCCGCCGCCGAAGAAATGCTCCCCATCCCCAAGAAAGCGGGTGACTCCGGAATCGTCACCGCCGACGACATTAAGGGCATGGTCAAGGCCGCTGGCATGGAAGAGATTGGCGCTGGCGATTGCGTTGCGGTCCACACTGGCCAAGGCAACACCTGGGGCAATGGCCGCTACAAGTCACTCAGCTCCGAGCAGCGCGCTGCCGCCCGTGCAATCTTCGCACAAGGCGAGCCCGGCTTGGGCATCAGTGCTTGCCAATACTTCGCCGAGCGCAACATTGCTCTGACGATGGGTGACACCTCTGCTAACGATGCGCAGCCCGGCGGCGAAGAAGACGGCTATGCCGTACCTTGCCACACCCAACTGCAAACCCGTCGCGGTATTTGGAACCTGGAAAACGTCGATACCGAATCGATGGTCAAGGCCGGCATCAAGGAAGCCGCTTTCGTTTGGGCCCCCTTGCGTATCCTGGGCTCCACCGGTTCCCCTGGCAACCCGGTTGTGCTGTACTAAATCAGCTTAGCTAGGTCGTAAGTAGGGGGTGGTGGAGAAATCCACCACCCCTTTTTGCGGAAAGAATGGGGTCAGGTCTATACTTAATACTACTATTAAGTATAGACCTGACCCCAAGAGCTACGGGGGCGTTGGATTTCCTGTCCTAACCCTCCGCGCCATCGCAACTCCCGCCGACGTCGTAAAATCGACCTATGCCGTCGCCATTCTCCCCGCCCACCTTCGTCCACCTTCGCCTGCACAGCGAGTACTCCGTCTCCGATGGCATTGTTCGCATCGACGATGCTGTAGGGAAGGCGGCCGCGGACGCTATGCCCGCGCTGGCACTTACGGACCTGAGCAATGTGTTTGGTCTGGTTAAGTTTTATCAGGCCGCCCAAGCACGGGGCATCAAGCCCTTGGTGGGTTGCGACCTGTGGTTGAGTAACGACAAGGATCGCGGCAAGCCCTATCGCTTTCTTCTGCTATGCCAGAACCGCAAAGGGTATCTGTTGTTGTGCGAGCTGCTGACTCGCGCCTTTCGCGTCAACCAACATCGCGGGCGCGCGGAGGTGTCTGGCAGCTGGTTCGACGAATTGGCCACCGATGGCTTGATCGCACTATCCGGCGCCGCGCTGGGTGACATTGGGCAAGCCCTCACGGCAGGTAATGATAAGTCCGCCAAGGCCTGCGCCAAGCGTTGGGCAAAGTGGTTTCCTAATCGCTTCTATCTTGAACTTCAGCGTACCGGACAAACGGCGCAGGACGCGTTGGTTCAACGCACCTTGCGCCTGGCGACAGATCTCAAGCTTCCCGTCGTCGCCACCCATCCCGTTCAGTTCATGCAGCGCGAAGAGTTCCGCGCGCATGAAGCACGCGTTTGCATCAGCGAAGGCTACACCCTCGCCGATCAGCGCCGGCCCAAGGCCTTTACCGACGAGCAGTATTTCAAGACGCAGGAGGAGATGGCGCAACTGTTCGCCGACCTTCCCTCGGCCCTGGCCAACAGCGTAGAGATCGCCAAGCGTTGCAGCCTCATCATGGAGTTAGGCAAGAGCAAGCTGCCGCTCTTCCCCACGCCAGCAGGCAAAACGCTCGACGAATTCTTTGGCGCAGAAGCACGGCGCGGCTTAGAAGAGCGCATGCTCACGCTCTTCCCCAGCATCGAGGAGCGCGCCAAGGAAACGTCGCGCTATCAGGACCGCCTCGAAGTCGAGATCGTCACTATCATCAACATGGGTTTCCCCGGATATTTCCTGATCGTCGCCGACTTCATCAAGTGGGCAAAGAATAACGGCGTGCCGGTGGGACCAGGGCGCGGCTCGGGCGCGGGTTCGTTGGTGGCCTACAGCCTGAGCATCACCGATCTGGATCCGCTACGCTACGACTTGCTGTTTGAGCGCTTCCTCAATCCCGAGCGGGTGTCGATGCCGGATTTCGATATCGACTTCTGCCAGGACGGGCGCGATCGCGTTATTGACTACGTACGCGCAAAGTATGGCGCCGACAGCGTCTCGCAAATTGCCACCTTCGGCACCATGGCCGCGAAGGCGGTGGTACGCGACGTGGGCCGCGTGCTGGATTTACCCTATAACTTCTGCGATCAACTGGCCAAACTCATCCCCTTCCAGCCCGGCAAACTCATCACGCTGAAAATGGCGCGCGAGATGGAACCGCTATTGGCCGAGCGCGAGCAGAAGGAAGAAGAAGTGCGCGAGTTGCTCGAACTAGCGGAGCGCCTCGAAGGCATGACGCGCAACGTCGGCATGCATGCGGGCGGGGTATTGATCGCACCGGGCAAACTCACCGACTTCTGCCCGCTGTACTGCGCCGAAGGCACCGAGAGTGTAGTGAGCCAATTGGACAAGGACGACGTCGAAGCCGTCGGCCTGGTGAAGTTTGATTTTCTCGGTCTCACGACGCTCACGGTTTTGGATTGGGCGCTGAAGTTCCTCGCACACCTCACCAGCGACGCTTCGCGTTTTACCCTAGAGCAGATTCCTCTTGACGATCCCGCCGCCTATCGCATTTTCTCCACCGCCAACACCTCCGCGGTGTTCCAGTTTGAATCGCGCGGCATGCGCGATTTGTTGAAGCGCGCCAAGCCGGATCGTTTCGAGGACATCATTGCGCTGGTGGCGCTGTACCGTCCCGGACCGATGGAACTGATTCCAGAGTATATCGAGCGCAAGCATGGAAAGCGGGTGGACTATCTCGATGCACGTCTGGAGCCCATCCTCGGCCAGACCTACGGCATCATGGTCTACCAGGAGCAGGTGATGCAGATCGCCCAGGTGATCGGTGGTTACACCTTGGGCGGCGCTGATTTGCTTCGCCGTGCCATGGGCAAGAAAAAAGCCGAGGAGATGGCGCAGCAGCGCGCCATATTCGTGGCGGGCGCGCAGAAGAATGGATTGAACGAGGCGCGCGCGAATCAACTGTTCGACTTGATGGAGAAGTTTGCCGGCTACGGTTTCAACAAATCGCACGCCGCTGCCTACGCGCTGGTGGCCTATCAAACCGCATACATGAAGGCGCACCACGCGGCCGCCTTCATGGCCGCCAACTTGTCGGCGGTGATGGATGACACCGATAAAGTACATCAGCTGCATGACGACGCCAAGGATAACGATCTGGTCATGCTGGCGCCGGACATCAACACGTCCGAATATCGCTTCGTGCCGGTGAGCCAGAGCGAGATTCGCTACGGGCTCGGCGGCGTCAAGGGCACCGGAGAGTCGGCCATCAGCAGCATCCTCAAGGTGCGCCAAGACGGCGGTGCCTTCAAGGATCTGTTTGATTTCTGCCGTCGAGTGGATCGACGCGTGGTCAATCGTCGCACACTGGAATCGCTCATCCGCGCGGGAGCCTTTGACTCGCTCAACCCGGACCGTGCATCACTGCTCGCATCCGCTGGAGTCGCCCTGGAGCGCGCGGAGCAATCAGGCCGTGCCGCCCATCAGGACTCTCTGTTTGGCGGCGACGCCGCCGTGGAGGAGCAAGAGAATCGACTCATTCAGGCCAAACCCTGGGCCGAGAAGGAGCGGCTGCTAAACGAGAAGCAGGCGCTGGGTTACTACTTCTCGGGTCATCCCTACAGTATTTACACGGCAGAATTCTCTGGTTTTATTCGCACGCAACTTGGCAAGCTGATGCCGCAACCGCAATCCGTTCTCGTCGCCGGTGTGATCAGCGGCTTGCGCGTGCAGCAGACCCGGCGCGGACGCATGGTTATCGTGCAATTGGACGACGGCAGCGGGCGCATTGACGTGAGCGTGTTCAACGAACTGTTCGAAGCAAACCGCGCCACGCTAAAAGAAGACCAACTGCTCATCGTGGAGGGCCGTCCGGCGTTGGACGAATTCACCGGCGGCGTTCGCATGGGTGCGGAAAAATTATACGACCTGCACGCCGCGCGCAAGCACTTCGCCAAGAGCATGCGCTTGCATTGCAACGGCCAGTCCGACGGTGACAAGCTGCGCGCTTTATTGTCGCCCTATCGCGGCGGCACATGCCCGGTGTTCATCAAATACAACAACCACGATGCCGAATGCGAAATCGACCTCGGAGAGCCTTGGAGAGTATCGTTGCACGATGAACTCGTGCTTGCCTTGGGCGATTGGTTGAGTCCGGGGAATGTTCAGATTCGCTACCAATAGGCCGGTGTGCGGCCTCCAACTCATTCGAATCACCAGGCCCGCAACCCCATCTGCCGCGCCCCAAGCGCGCTCAGATCATCGACTGTTGCCCGCCCCACGAAATCGACTTCGTAGTCTTCCGCCGCAAAATCAGGCGAGCTCTTTCCTTGCACAAATGCATCCGCCTGTTGCTTGGCAAACCTAGCGTTCTTGTCACACCAAGGTGCCGCACCGATGTAGATGACGTTGCTGTAGCCGCGGCCCGTATGCAGGTTCTCCACCGAATGGCAGACATCGCTGTGCCACCAAACCGTGTCGCCGGGCTGCATGGGTGGAATGCTTACTTGCGCGCGCAACAGCATGCTGTGCCATTGGGCATCGACGCTCAATGCGCGCCCCGGTTGCGCGCCACATAAATTGTCCTCGGGTACATCGTCTTGCAGCGCGCGCAGTAGCAACCAAGCCATGGCATTGGCGATGGGCACCAATTTCAGCGTGCCATCGCCGGGTCCCTGCGCCGTCATCGCTGTCCAACCTTGGAAGGTGCGAAAGGCGCTGCACACGGCGGGCGAGGGAATCTCATTGGTTTGCGTGCGGCCCTCGGCGCGAAAGGGGTTGTAGGCCAGCGGATCGCCGAAGAACACCTCGTGGTAGACCTTGTGAAAACTCTCGTCGCACCAGCGCTCCACGGAGCCGCCGTCCATGTGGGGCGACAGGCCGAAGGATTGATCGCCCGGTTCACGACGGCGCAATCGGTCGGCGTAGGCGAGGTCTCGATTGGGATCGAATACATCTCCGGCAGCGCCGGAGTAGTCCCACAGATTGTTGAGAAACGCTTTCGTCTTCGCCAGGTTGGCGTCCTGGCGCGCCAACACCTGAGGCTTGGACCAGTACAACCCGAAGATCTGTGGGGACCCGGCTGCTAGGGCGCTGAAGTACTTATCAATGCCGGCCTTCGATTTGGATCGCTCAAGGTAATGGTTGCGAACAATGTACTCAGCGATCTCTTCGTTCCAAGTGTTGATGCGGGCGTTGTCGAAGACGTTGCGAATCACTGCGCAGCCCCGTTGCCGAATACGCGTGCGCTGCGGCTGGGTAACCTCACCGTTTGAAATCGTGGCGAAGTCGAGTTCCGGCACGGCGCCGTCATGTTCGGCCTCGGCCTGCACGGCCTCTACTTGCTCGCGAATCTGTGCCTCGACGGCGGCAACGCGCGCTTTCAAGTCCCGGATTCGGCTGCGCAGGTAGCGTTTGCTCTCGACAATGGCTCGGGGAACATCGTGCATCCAAGGTTGCATCGTATATCGGCCTGGGATTTGGAAGCTGGGATGATACGAGACATTATGAA
>JANNFC010000658.1:0-3800 GCA_031379405.1 Betaproteobacteria bacterium
CGGAACCGTCGGCGACTTTCAACGGAAGGCCGGACATCCCCAACTTGCGGTCTCAGGTTGGTTGTCGGTAGATTGCTGGACGGGCCCTGCGATTGAATTGGAAGGCACTCGCGATCGGGCTGAGTGTATTGATGGCATCATTCGGCCTTTTGTGCGGGAGACGGATGTATCTGGAACGTACCCAACAGCAATCGCAGGTATTGATCGAGATGGGTTTTGAAGCGCTCGAAACCGGGCACCCCGAATCGGCGACGCGGCTTTTTGATGATGCGGTTCGACTCAATCCAAAGAGCAGAATCGCACGCATCAAAGCGATATCCATCCGGATCACACGAGGAGAACTGAAGGAAGCCGACGAGAGGCTAGAGAACGCGCTGCGGGTCTTTCCTAACGATAAGTACCTTCTCGACTTGAAGGGGGATGCGTTAATGAAGATGGGGCGAGCACGTGAGGCCGTGGACGCCTATCGCAGAGTCGTCGCACTTCGTCCGAGCGGATACTGGAGTCCATGGTTGAAGTTGGGCGTGGCTCTAGAGCACTGCGGCCAGTATGAGGAAGCCAAAGCTGTTTATCAGGAAGTCCTCGGCCACTATCCGGGATACACCGATGCACAGAAAAGACTGTCGAACCTCACGCGTGAAGGGGCTCAGTGATCCTGAGTTGGATAGAACAATAATGCTTCGTGGCGTCGCGGAGAATCTACTGGCGAGCTCATTGCTACTCCTGGCAATTGCAATGATTGCTTTCTTCCATTCTTTGGGACTAGCGGGGCGTGTAGTGCTAGTCGCGACTATAGTAGGGTTAGGATGCGTTCTTATCCGCGCCATGGTTCTGCGCAATAGTAGAGGAACTCCGAAGAAGTAGGGCGAAGGAAGTCCGCCAGGGAACGCCGCCAGGTGCGCCGTGAAAGGTCCGTTGATCCAGCGGGTGGAGGTTCCGTCGGTGGTTGGCTCTCCGGAGAGCATGCTCGCTGACGGAACGGCGCTCTTTTTTCTTTCGTATCCCGCGTCTTCGTGGGGAGCCAGACCTCTTCCGTACGAAAACGGGGTTGCGGTTAACAGCTGAACGCGGAATGGCGCTGTTTTTCTCCCGATAGTGCGCCCGACTCGCGGACTTCCTCACCGCCCAATACCGGTGTAGGCTCTCACGCGGACGCGTCAACGTGACCCGGCGGTTAACAGCCGGAGAGAGCCGCCGCGGGCTCTCGGCCTCTCCCGCTCGATGGAGAGCACACCCGTGCGTAGGCCGAGAATCCAGCTCTCCCTGGGGTTGCGAGACCGAAGAATGGATTGCTACAACCCCGCGCGATGCGCCAACGAAACACGTCTCGCAGGTTTGGAGTTCACGATGGTTGACGATACCTCGACCTCGAGAAATATCCCGATGATACAGCAGCGGCTCTCCACTGACGCGCAAAACCTATCCGTATCGCGGAACGATTTTCCCTTGGAGTACCGAGATCTCGAGTTCATGTGCGATCAACTCGAAGAACTCATCACCTACCTCGACCCAATAGAAGGCGAGCATCTGGCCGCTGCGGCTGGCATGTGGCAGGTTGCAGCCGATTCGCTCTGTTCCGCCGCAATCTTGATCATGTCGGCGAAAACCAAAGAAGGACTCATGTTTATCCGAAAAGCGGCTGAAGCGGTGGGAGTTGCAGGAGTGCTCGTAAGGGATCCATCCACGCTTCCACTGTGGACGAATCGAAAGAAGCACTTGCTACGGCATCGGCGTCGGTTCGGGCGTTCAAGCCTGTTCCCGCCGAAAAGCAGACTTCGAGGAAGATTGCTGGCGTTCTTCGACAGGGCCAGTGACTTCGGCACACATGCCAATATCGGCGCGCTTCTCGGAAGACGTACCTCACGCAAAGAAGGAGAGCAGCTCCGGATGACGTACGCCGTCTACGACGATGACCCCAGGCATGTGCATGCGCATCTCCTTCATCTCTTGCGCGCGCAGGTTGAAACGTATTTCGCGTTCAAGGAAGTGTTCTCGGATCACTTTCGAAAGGACGAGCAACTTGCCTTACGAGAAGCAGAACTTCAATATCGCTACCGAAAAGCAGTCGATCGTTTCCGCGCACAGTGGCCGGACGCTGGAATCGACTCCAACGGGTGATGTGCCAAACTCACCGTTGTGATCTCCCTCACGGACACGGATTCGCGTTCGGCCGCTCAGTCCCGGCGCTGTTCTGGCCGAGCTTTCCTCCAACTCGATCTGGACGCGGGCGCGGTAATGCACCACGACCGGATCTGTGGAGGGTCTGTGGAGGGGGCACCAGCTGACCAGCGTCCCCAATCCAACGGGAGGAAGAGAGCCGCGCGGTACATAGAATCGAAGCCCATGCTCCATCAACAGATCGGCTTGCTGTGATGGTGCGAGAGGGATCTGGCCGGAAAACTACGGCTCGGTTCACCTCATACCGGCGAAATCCCCTCCTGGGGCGACGAACTCCAAGTGTCGATCGCTGTACGTACCGTCGCCCAGGCTAGCGTGATCGATGAAACTGTGATCAACCCGTAAATGAATGAATGTGCTTGAGCAGAGGCGCTGACCATGTCATATGCGAAGACGACCCAAACCGGCAGAAGGGTGGACGTTCCGATGTACACTGCCCTGGCCAGCGGAAAAGTGTACGTCCCTATCCAGGCTACCGGCTTCGCCTGAAAGTCTGTCGCCACGTGCTTGTATGCAAGAATATGAATAAGCAAGTAGAGTTGAATCGCTACAATCAACATCGGCGCCCAGCGGGCTATTCGGTTGCGTGGAATTTCAATTGACAGCACTGGAACGCTCCCCGACTCTAAGATGTCTTGTAGCTCCCTTTCAATCTGACTCAGGGTGCGTTTCTGGCGGATGTCTGCAAAATCAATGACTTTGGAGAATTCGACATTGAACTTGCGGGGGGTGTCGACGAAGAACTCACGCAGTACACCGAGTGAGCTGGAAAAGGGTACGATTCTGTACCGAGCCAACACTATCAATTTACTTTGGGCGCCCGGTTCGCCACATTCATACTCCATGATGTGCGTCGGGCTCGCCAGCGACTTCTTGTTTAATCCCTCCCATGGACGATCTTCCGAAGTGCGAATTGCATGGAAACTGGTTGCGGAACATGCAGGCCCGTTGTCGGTGGCTTCGCTCATCCCCACGAGTTCGACGTGCGAACCACTTCCTGGTCTAGCGATCACCACGACACTCTGATCGATCTCTTCCAGCACGAGGATTGACGTGAGTTCTTCAAGTCCATCCCAGAATTGCCGTAGCTCATTGAGGTCATTGTCCTCTGACAAAACGTGTAAAAACGGATCGTCCCCAAAAAAAGTTTCGGCCCTTGCATTAGGGTGGGACAATGGGTAAGAAAACGGGTCCTGGAGCCCATTAGGAATTAGTCTTGGAGCCTTGATCTGCAACTTCAGCGTGTCACTCTCGCCACCGAGTGCGTTGTTCATCCGGACGATTCGTGACTGAACCTCCCATGGGTCGAAGTCCTTGCTCGATGCGTAAGCCTGCCGTGTAGCCCGCTCCCAAACCCACTGCGGGAACGGACTGTAGTTTTTCCGATTCGCATTGGCTTTCTTGCATAGTGTTTTGAGCCGCGCCACGTCACTCTGCACTTGGCGCAGGCGGCTTTCGGACATCTCAGGTCGCACCACAAGAGTAAGCGGTCACGCAGTGGCGTACTTCCCCTGACCCCTCGCATTGGCTACCAATAGGCGTGCGCCGGATTTTCCGGGGCCGTCTAGCCGATGACGAGGAGGAAGGGATGCCCAAGAGCCACACCGGCCGGGTGCGACGCA
>JANNFC010000673.1:0-17306 GCA_031379405.1 Betaproteobacteria bacterium
ACGCGGGCTTTTTATTTGAACCACTAATGCATGTCCGACGTCACGCCGTGGCGTAACCTCGCAATTGAGTCGAAAACTCCCGCAGTTGCGCGATACCGCTGCGTTCGGCGCGATGACACCAGTCCTCCAGGTGATGCAGCAATTGCTCCTTGCTGGCGGTGGAACGCTTCCATACGCCCGCCAAGTCATGGCGCATGGTGTAGATGGTCTCTAGCACCTTGCTAGTCTTGAGCACTTCGTCGAGCTTGGCTTTCTCATTGGTCGTCAGGTCGGCCGGATCACGCTGCAGCCATTTGCGGAACATGCTGGTGTCGATCGCCAGTCCGCGCTCCTTCAACCTGACGATTTCTACCGCGCAAGCGTGTTTCAAGGTATTGGCAAAGCGCGCCGCCACATCGTAGCGGTGTGTAATGACGGCCTGCAATGTATGCAGGTCGCAGCGCGGTTTGGGCAGTTGAATGCGCATGGCGGGCGCGACTTTCTTGACCTGTGCCAAGCCCAGGATCTCCATCAGTCGTATATAGAACCAGCCGATATCGAACTCGTACCATTTGTTCGATAGTCGAGCCGACGAAGCATAGGCGTGGTGGTTGTTGTGGAGTTCCTCGCCGCCAATCAATATCCCAAAGGGAAGGATGTTGGCGCTGGCGTCTTCGGTTTGGAAGTTACGGTAGCCGGTGTAGTGGCCGATACCGTTGATCACACCCGCCGCGGTGACGGGAATCCACAGCATCTGTACGGCCCAAATAGTGAGACCAATGGCGCCAAAGAGGGCGATATCGATGGTCACCATGAAAACAATACCCAGCGCGGAGTGCTTGGCGTAGACGTTGCGCTCCACCCAATCATCCGGTGTGCCGTGGCCGTACTTGGCCAGCATGTCGGCATCTTTGGCGGCGCTGCGGTACAACTCGGAGCCTTCCAGGAGGACTTTGCGAATTCCATGGACCTGAGGGCTATGCGGGTCTTCCTCCGTTTCGCACTTCGCATGGTGCTTGCGGTGAATGGCTACCCATTCCTTGGTGACCATTCCGGTCGTCATCCACAACCAAAAGCGGAAAAAATGGCTGACGACAGGGTGTAGGTCCAAGCCTCGATGGGCTTGATGACGGTGCAAATAGATGGTGACAGCGACGATGGTGACATGGGTCAAGACCAGCGCCAGAACTACGTAGCCCCACCAGGGAAGAGAAACCAGACCTGACAGCAATGCGAGAATAAGATCCATTAATAGACCGGAAGGTAGAAAACGCCGTCATTCTACAGAAAACGACACTCCGTTGGGTGGACCGGTTGCTGCGTGGTGTTCCCCGCTTGCAACCCCGTATGCCGGCAACATCCCATGCTGTCCATCCATGTTTGAAAACACACGGACTGGGCTTACGGTCGGCTCGGGCTAAACTGAAGGTTGGCCTCGCCAGCCGAGGAATTCTCAGACAGGACTCGTATCTCTGTCTGGGGATAGGGGATTTCGACGTCATGCAGCTTGAAAACGCGCCAGATCTCGCGGTAGAGGTCGGAAAGTATGTTGGCTTTGCCGGCTTCCGGATCGGATATCCAAACGTAGAGTTCCAGATTGATGCCGCTGTCGCCAAAGCTGCCTAGCAGTGCCAGGGGTTCCGGTTCCGTTAGAACACGAGGATGCGCGGCGCCTACCGTGCGAAGCAGTGCCAAAACATGCTCCACGTCGCTCCGATAGCTCACTTGAACCAATAATTGCAGTCGAATGCGTGGATCGGAGAAGGTGTGATTGAGCACCACAGAGGTGACGACTGTTTCATTCGGTACGATGGCTTCCGTGCCGTCCAGGCCACGCACGACGATGTAGCGCGCGGCGACTTTTGTTACTTGGCCGTAATAGTTGTCGATGGTCACTAAGGCGCCAGGGCTGATGGAGCGGTCGAGAAGGATGGTGAACCCGCTTACGTAGTTGCTTGCGACCTTCTGCAGGCCGAATCCAATCCCCACCCCCAGAGCGCCGCCGAACACGGAAAGTACGGTGACATCGATTCCTAAAGCGGGTAGGGCGATGAGCACGGCCAGGACCATGAGTACCACCCGGATGAGGCGGGAGAGCACGACGCGAAGGTTCAAGTCGACGTGATTGGCGCTCATCAGGCGCCGCTCGACCAAGCGCCCGATCCAAAGTCCAAGCACCACGGCCGCTGCCACCACGATGGGGGCCTGGAGCATGGTGAGCAGTGAAATCCGCTTCCCCGATATCTCGAAATCGATGGCGTCGAGCGCCGCCGTCAATTCGGGCAGTACCCCGGAGATGTGTAGTGCAACCCCGATCCAAACGATCCACGCCAGGGCGCGCTCGGACATTACTACCCAAGGAGATTCGTCGAAGGCGGTGCGCAAGAGATAGACGATGGCGCGGATAATCGCCAGTGAGCTCAGTAGCGGAACCGCCAAGTTCAGTAGTGCAATTTTCTGTCCCGAATAGGCTAGCCCGTAGCGCGCGGCGATAACACACAGCAATGCAGTCAATGGGAAGACTAAACGATGGGCCCCGCCCACGCCAAACTTGGCTGTTGAATGGGAGGCAGGTGCCTTCGCCGCGATACGTGCTTGCAAAATGCCGCCGACCAGCCACGCGATCGCGAGGCTCGCGGCAACAACGCCCAATTGCCAGAAGTCCGCCACGCGTTCGTGCTCAGCGGTGATGTCAGTCAGGAGTTTGCGCAGCGGCGAGGCGGAATCCATGGCCTGGAGCTACACCTGATGGCGTTCCATGACGGCGGCAAAAAAGCCATCGGTTCCGTGCAAGTCGGGCCGCAAGCGCAGATAGGGTCCGGTGTCGAGGGTAACGTTGGCGTGCGCCAGCGTTTCACTGGCATTGATCGAGCGAAAATCCGCATGTTGATGAAGAAAGGCCTCCACCACGCCCTCGTTCTCTTCCCTTAGTAGGCTGCAAGTCGCGTACACCAAACGCCCACCTGCTTTGAGTAAGGTGGCGGCGGCGCCGAGAATCTCGGATTGCTTGGCACTCATCTGCGCAATATCCGCATCCCCTTGACGCCACTTGAGATCGGGATTGCGCCGCAGCGTACCCAGCCCGCTGCAAGGCGCGTCGACCAGCACGCGATCGACCTTGCGCGCGAGGCGTTTCACATGAGAATCCCGCGTTCCGCTAATGCGCTGCGGAAAGACGTTGCTCAACCCCGAGCGCTTCAATCGCGGCCGAAAGTTGCTCAGCCGTTTATCTGAAACATCGAAGGCGTAGAGTCTTCCTTGGGAATTCATGATGGCCCCCAAAGCGAGAGTCTTGCCACCCGCTCCCGCGCAGAAGTCCACCACCATGTCCTGGCGCCGCGGAGCCAGCAGCAGCGCTAGAAGTTGGCTGCCCTCGTCTTGGACCTCAATCGCCCCCTCCTTGAACAACGGGTGGAGATTGATGGCAGGTTTGCCCGCGACGCGAACGCCAGAGGGGGAATACGGCGTGGGTTCGCATTCGAGACCATCGGTGCGCAACCGTTCCAGCACTTGTGCTCGCGTGGCTTTCAGTGTGTTGACCCGCAAGTCGAGGGGGGCGGCGCGTTGCAAACTTCTACCTAGCGACTCCACCTCGTGAGGTGAAAATTGCGCCATTAGGCGCGCATACACCCATTCGGGTAGATCAAGACGCACGGCGGTTTCCAGCGTGTCGCTCCTGCCGGCCCTGACTTCGGCCAGCCATGGCAGCTCATCGGACTTGACGAAAGCCTCGGTGACGGCAATGGGTTGCCCATCGAGCTTCATCATCGCCGCCAGTACCATGCGGCGAGGCGTTGGCGTGATACATAGATGTTCCAGCCAGCGGCGGTGGCGCAGCACGTCGTAGACTGTGTCCGCGATAAGGGCGCGGTCGCGCTGTCCCAGTTGGCGATGTGCGCGAAAGAACTGCCCGAGCACAACGTCCGCGGGTTGCGCGAAGCGCATAACCTCTTGTAGTGCAGCCGTCGCCGCGCCGAAGCGGGCCGGTGTCCAGCGGCCGTTCACCGCTTCGCCGGCAAAGTGAGACTCCTGACGACGGAGTCCACTGCGCTGCCGTCATCGGTGAAGACGATTCTGACCGGTATAAAGTGCTTTTGTGTGGCGAGCCAGAACTCGAACCCGCGCTTATCGCCCGCTTCCTGGATCTTCTTGATGTGCAGCGTTTCCATTTCACCTAAGGGAGTGGATATCTTTTCCTTGCCGACAACGGCATAACGGTAGTCGGTAAGCTTCCGGCCATCTGTGAGCGCTACCTTGCCCTCTTTGCCATCGGGAGGGTCGAACGCAAAACTCCAGGCAAATGAGGATTGATCGAACACGGCGTACTCGGGTAGCGGTACGGTTTGCGGCCCGCTGCCGCTGTCGAGGGTGGCTTGTTTGTTTGCCCAATCGAAATGTACCGACTTGCGCGGCTTCTTCGAGCGCTCTTCGACGAAGCTGCCGGGCTGCAGTCCGGCGGGCGTGATAGTTCCGTGGATTTCCCGCCGGACTTTGAGGTTGTAGAGCGCGGAGGCGAGCCCGACGGTTTTGGTATCCGAAAAGATGCTGAACTGCTTCCCGTCGTGTTCGAAACGATCTTCGCCTTTACCGATCTTCATTCCGTTCCAAGTGACGTCGTAAGTGATTTCCACTTTGTTCGGAACATCGGCGGCCACGCAAGCGAGCGGCAGCGGCGCCAAGACAGCACACAATAGTCGGATCGACAGTTGATTCATTGGAGGGCAGGAGAGATTAGAAAGGCTGCCGGGGCATAAGTGCCGGCGAGAGCAACGCGACGTCCATCGACACGCAAGCGGTCATCCAGGAACCATCGCACCACCTCAGGCAGAAGGCGATGCTCTTGCTGAACCACTCGGGCGGCCAGGGTCGATTCGGAATCGTCGTCAAACACAGGTACCGCAGCCTGCGCGATGATCGGGCCGCTATCCAACGCAGGCGTGACAAAGTGCACGGTGCATCCGTGAATCTTGACGCCCTCTTGCAGAGCGCGCCGGTGTGTGTTCGTACCGGGGAAGGCGGGCAGCAGCGAAGGATGGATATTGATCAAGCGATTCTTGAAGGACTCGACAAAGCCATCGGTCAAGATGCGCATGAAGCCTGCCAGTATCACCAAGTCCGGCCGGTAACCTTCGATACACTGCGCCAATCGTTGATCGAAGGACTCACGCGAGTCGTAGTGCCGGTGATTCACCACTTCCGTGGTAACTCCCCGCGCCGCTGCGATCGCCAGACCTTTGGCGTCGACATTGTTCGAAATCACGGCCGCGATTCGCGCGCGCAGATGCGCGCCGAGCAAGGCCTCCATATTGCTGCCCCGGCCTGAGATCAGAATGACGATGCTCTTCATTGCACGACGGTCGCTGCCTCGTTGCCTGTACGCGGCTGAATCTCCCCAATGCGATAAACGGCTTGCCCGGCGCAGGCGAGCAGGTGCATGGCACCGGCTGCTTGGCTGGGACTGACCACTAACACCATCCCGATCCCGCAGTTGAACACACGATGCATCTCCTCGTCGGCTACGTGCCCCGTTTCTTGTAACCAGTGAAACAGCACCGGCCGGGGCCAGCTGGCACGCTCGATCACCGCCTTGACGGATTCCGGTAGAACGCGAGGCACATTCTCCAGAAGCCCGCCGCCCGTGATGTGAGCAAGGCCTTTGACTTCGATCCGCTGCATGAGGTCGAGCATGGGCTTGACGTAGATTCGTGTGGGTTCCAATAGCCACTCGCCCAAAGGCTTTCCTTCCAAGGGCGTGGAAAGGTCTGTATGGGATGTATCCAGAATCTTGCGGATTAAGGAATAGCCGTTCGAATGCGCGCCGCTACTGGCCAATCCGATCAGGACGTCTCCCGGCACAATGGCGTTGCCGCTGATAATGCGGTCGCGTTCGACGACTCCAACCGCAAAGCCGGCTAGGTCGTATTCGCCCTCCGAATACATGCCGGGCATCTCGGCAGTCTCGCCACCGATCAAAGCGCACCCAGCTTGTTCGCAGCCGCCTGCGATACCCCCTACAACTTGTGCGGCGGTATCAACGTTGAGCTTTCCGCAAGCGAAGTAATCGAGGAAGAAAAGCGGTTCGGCTCCTTGCACCAGGATATCGTTGACGCTCATGGCGACCAGATCGATGCCAATGGTGTGGTGTTGATTGAGCGCGAAGGCGAGCTTGAGCTTGGTACCGACGCCGTCCGTTCCCGACACCAGCACCGGATTGCGATAGCGTTTAGGTACTTCGAACAACGCGCCGAATCCGCCAATACCAGCCAGCACGCCTTCGCGCAGAGTCTTGCGCGCGAGCGGTTTAATGCGTTCGACCAAACTGTCGCCGGCATCGATATCCACGCCGGCGTCACGATAGGAAAGGCGGGTGCGGGTGTCGAGTGGGAAAGACATGAGGTGAGGGCTGGTGGAGTGCTAGAAAGTAAGAGCTATAGATGATTGACGGGCCACAGGAGCCGATGGCGCATTCTGCGTTACCATTGCGCGCCGCGCGGGACCTTCTTGTCCTGATTCGAACCTCGAATCAGTCACCAAACGGTCATATAAAGCGGGCGCGAATTCTACCGGAAATGGATATTGCTAAACCTCAGTTGGGACGCTACTTCGCCTATGCGGTTGCCATAGGCGCCGCAGGTTTGCTCGTTCACGTACTGGCCCCCATCCTTGCTCCTTTCGTGGCGGCCGCCATTCTGGCCTATATCTGTACGCCTTTTGTGGACCGCTTGGAGCGCAAGAAGTTGCCACGCACGCTGGCGGTGATACTAGTGATGACCATAGTCGTATTGATCATCGTAGGGTTGATGGTAGTACTGATGCCTTTGGTCATTGATCAAACCGCGATTTTGTCCGCCAAAGTCCCTGTGCTGCTCGACTGGGTACGCCATACGGCCTTGCCCTGGATCGCCGAGCGTACCGGGGTCACCGTGGGTGAGGGATGGATGAAGTTAAGAGAGGCTTTGGCGAAGAATTTTCAGTCCGCCGCCCACTTGCTTGCTACTTTGTTGCCTTCCTTGGGCGCTAGCGGATTGGCCTTGATAGGATTCATAGGCATGCTGGTATTACTTCCGGTCGCGCTGTTTTTCTTCCTGCGGGACTGGCATCGATTCATCGGCCTGATAGCGGGCGTCATTCCCCGCCGTGCGCTGCCAGACGTGACCAGTATTGCACGCCAGATTGATTCAGTGCTGGGAGAGTTCCTGCGGGGGCAACTGTCCCTTATGGTCGCCTTGAGCGCCATCTACGGCATTGGACTTTGGATTGTCGGTTTGGACGGCGCGCTCTCCATCGGCGTGCTGGCCGGCATGCTGAGTTTTGTGCCTTACTTGGGATTTGCGATTGGGCTGTTGTTGGGGACTTTCGCCGCTGTAACCCAGTTTCAAACCCTGGGTGCGGTAATCGGCGTGTGGGTCGTATTCGCCATAGGACAGGTGCTGGAGTCCTATGTGCTGACACCCAAACTGGTGGGCGATCGCATCGGGTTGCATCCCCTTGGCGTTGTGTTCGCCATCATGGCGTTCGGGCAGTTGCTGGGATTTGTCGGTGTTCTTCTCGCGGTGCCTTTTGCCGCGTCCATTCTCGTTCTGATGCGCTATACCATCGGCCGCTACAAGGCCGGTGGTCTGTACAAGGACTGATGGATCAACTGATCCTTGATCTTTCGGAACCCCCGGCGCCGACGTTTGACAACTTCGTCATGGGACGCAACGCGGAGCTGGTGGAGACCCTGCGTACCTTGGCGCAAGGGCACAACACCCACCGATTGGTCTACCTTTGGGGAGAGTCCGGGTGCGGACGCAGTCATTTGCTCCACGCCGCTGCGGCGGCCAGCGCATCCTTTCGCCTTCCGATCGGCCAAAACGCCCTACGCGTCGTGGACGACGTCGAGGAGCTGGATGCAGCCGGTGCTCATTCCCTCTTTAAGGACGCACTGGCCGCTCTCGCCGGCGAGGGCTACGTGCTCGCCAGCGGCAATCTTCCTCCGGCTTCGCTTACCTTGCGCGAGGATTTGCGCAGCCGTCTTGGGGCAGGCCTGGTTTTTCGCGTTCTACCGCTGTCCGACGATGAGAAGCTGGCCGCCTTGCGTGCCCGCGCCGTCCATTTGGGGTTCGAATTACCCGTAGACGTCGGGGCCTATCTTCTGCGCCACTCCCCACGTGATATGCCGACGTTGCTGCGCACACTCGATGCTCTGGATCGCATGTCCGTGAAACTGAGGCGTGCCGTGACGCTTCCGCTAGTGCGCGCGTGTCTACATGAGGGATAGGCTGGAAATCAGAGACTTGCGATATACTCGCCGCCCGTTGTCGAGCGCGACACAGGCGCCCGAGGGCACCTCGGGCTTTCGCCGCAAAGCCTTGCTACCCAATCCGTCCCGATACACTTAGTCCCATTCATGCGGCTCGCACTCTTTGATCTCGACAATACGCTCCTGGCGGGCGATAGCGATTTCGAGTGGGCGCAGTACCTCATAGAACAAGGCGTCCTGGAGCGCGAGGTCTACGAAGCGCGCAATCAAAAGTTCTACGACCAGTACAAAGCTGGAACCTTGGATATTCACGAGTTTTTAGACTTTCAACTCCGGCCCTTAGCGCAGCACCCCCGTGAGCAACTGTGTGCGTGGCATGACGATTTCATGGAATCCCGCATCAAGCCCATCATCACCCAAAAAGCGCGCGACCTGGTGGACGGGCACCGGCACGATGCACGGGTGATCATCACCGCTACCAATAGCTTCGTAACCGGGCCGATTGCGCGGGAATTCGGCATCGAGCACCTGATCGCCACGGAGCCGGAAGTGCGCGACGGTGACTTTACCGGCAAAGTCAGCGGCACGCCGTCGTTCCGAGAGGGTAAGATCACACGCTTGGAACAGTGGCTTGCCGAGCGCGATCTGTCCTGGGAGTCCTTTTCCGAAACTTGGTTTTATAGCGATTCCCTCAACGATTTGCCTCTACTATCCAAAGTCGGGCACCCGGTCGCGGTGGATCCCGATGAAACTCTCAAGGACCACGCCATCCGGCATGACTGGATCATCATTTCTCTACGCTAAGAGCGGGGTTAGCCCGTCTTTGTCCTTTCGCGATGCTTAAAAAGCTGATCAATCGAGTACGCTCCCTGGGAAGTCGACGCCAGAGCGGACCGCGCGTCATTGAAGTGACCGAACATGGGCTGACCCGGGATCGCATCAGCGCCCCCGCGCGGCGCGTGACCCAAGGTCTGCAGGAGCGCGGTTACAAGGCATATGTCGTGGGTGGTGCCGTGCGCGACCTGCTTGCCAACTTGGAACCCAAGGATTACGACATTGCCACCGACGCCACTCCCGAGGAGGTCAAGGGGGTATTCCGCCGTGCGCGCATTATTGGGCGGCGTTTTCGCCTAGTGCACGTGCCATTCGGCGAGGATTTGGTGGAGGTCTCCACTTTCAGGGGAAGTGGAGACCAGGGCGAGGGCGGCGAGGCGGCGCAGGTGCACGATGAACACGGCCGCATCGTGCGCGACAATGTGTTTGGTTCGCAGGAAGAAGATTCGTTGCGGCGCGATTTCACCGTCAATGCGTTGTTCTACGACCCATCCAACGAGCAAATCATCGACTACTGCAACGGCTATGCGGACGTCAAGACGCGCACCATTCGCATCATTGGTGTCGCGCAAGAGCGCTATCGCGAAGACCCCGTGCGAATGCTGCGTGCCGTGCGCATGGCAGCAAAACTGGACGGACGCATCGAGCCGAGCACGAAGGCGCCCATCCGGGCCATGGCGGAATTGATGACGAACGTACCGCCCTCGCGATTGTTTGAGGAGATGTTGAAGCTCCTGTTATCCGGTCACGCAAAATCCGCCGTGGACATGCTGCGTGGAGAAGGCCTGCATCACGGATTGCTGCCGATGCTCGACCTCATTCTCGAGCAACCGCTGGGCGAGCGCTTTGTCATGTTGGTGCTGGATAAAACGGATCAGCGAGTGCAAGGCGGCAAAGGGGTGTCCCCGGGATTCTTGTTTGCCGCGCTGTTATGGCACGAGGTGCTCGCCGGTTGGCGTAAGCGGATGGCTCAAGAGATTCGCGAAATTCCCGCTCTTCACGAAGCCATGGAAAGTGTAATCGACGTGCAAATCGAACGCCTGGCCATACCGAAGCGTTTTACGTCCGACATGAAAGAACTTTGGATGCTACAGGCACGCTTCGACAACCGCGCAGGGCGTCGTCCCTATCGTTTGCTTGAGCATGTGCGCTTTCGCGCGGCCTATGATTTTCTGTTGTTACGCTGTGAGGCCGGCGAAGCCGATCAGGAACTCGGGCAATGGTGGACACTGTTCCAGGATGCGAGTCCGAGCGAGCGCGAGGCGATGCTGCAACCGGATCGCACACCACGCAAGCGGCGCCGTCGTCGCAAATCTGTGGGGGAGAAACCTTCGATAGACGCGCCATCGGCCGTCTAGTGAACACGTGGCGACTGGCGAAAACGTGTTCGTCGGGCTCGGTGGCAATATCGGCGATCCGGCCCGTCGTGTCAGACAGGCGATGCTAGAGCTTGCTAGCTTGCCAACGACCGAGGTGGTCGCAGCATCATCTCTGTATCGCACCAAACCGATCGGCCTCGAAAACCAACCCGACTTCATCAACGCCGTGGTACGTTTGAGAACACAGCTTACGCCAGATGCTTTGCTGGGCGAGCTACAGCACGTCGAACTTCGTCATGGCAGGATTCGGCGCGAGAAGAATGGACCCCGTACGCTCGACCTCGATTTGTTGCTCTACGACGATGTCGTCTTCGACAGTTCAAATATGACCATCCCTCACCCGCGCATGCACGAACGTGTCTTTGTCCTGCTGCCCCTTGGCGAGATTGCACCCCATTGCATCATCCCCGGCCATGGGCCGGTGCGCGATTTGTTATCCAAGTTACCGAATCAAGGAGCATGCAGAGTTGATGTTGCCTGAGCGCTTGCGTTATGTGGTGGTGGAGGGGCCGATCGGCGCCGGCAAGACAACGCTTGCGCGCAAACTGGCCGAGCGCGTCAATGCCGAACTATTGCTTGAAGATCCCGAGAAGAACCCGTTTCTGGGCGGCTTCTATCAAGATCCCCAGCGGCATGCGCTGGCGACGCAGCTGTTCTTCCTGTTCCAGCGCGTCAATCAAGTCAGCGCCCTCAAGCAGCGCGACTTGTTCGAGAAGCGAACCGTCGCGGACTTTCTGTTCGACAAGGACGCGTTATTTGCGCGTCTCACCTTGGGGGATGCGGAACTGGCTCTGTACCAACAGATTTATCAGCACCTTTCGCCTCAAGTTCCGGTGCCCGATCTCGTGATCTATTTACAAGCGCCCACCGCGACGCTGTTAGAGCGCGTTCGACGTCGGGCCAAGGACTATGAGAAAGCCATCTCCGAGGACTACTTGCGACGGCTGAGCGATGCCTACAGCCGCTATTTCCACGAGTATTCCGCCGCCCCATTGCTCATTATCAACAGCACGCGACTGAATTTTGTTGATCGAGTAGAGGATTTTGATTTACTGTTGCGCCGCATCACAGAGATGCGTGGGCCTCGGGAATTCTTCAATCTCGGGGGTTAGACAAACAGCAGACCTGGCCTCCGCAATGAGGCATCCACAAGACGGCGACGCGAGCCATGGAAGTCATACGCACCGTACAAGAACTCAGACATAGGCTGGCCACCGAGAAGCACGTGGCATGCGTGCCCACCATGGGAAATATCCATGAGGGCCATCTTAGCTTAGTGGATCTGGCGCGAGAGCAGGCCCCTTGCGTCGTGACCACCATCTTCGTCAACCGCCTTCAGTTCGGTCAGGGCGAAGACTTCGACAAATATCCGCGTACCTTCGAGGACGATTGCGAGAAGCTCGAATCCAGAGGCAACGCCGTCGTATTCGCCCCCGATGAAAAGCAAGTCTATCCGGAACCGCAGGCCTTCTTCGTGGATTTGCCCAAGGTCGCAAACGTGCTCGAAGGCCGCTTTCGACCGGGACATTTTCGAGGGATGGCCACCGTGGTTCTCAAGCTGTTCAATATGGTGCAGCCTCAGTTTGCCGTATTCGGTAAGAAGGACTATCAGCAACTTGCGATCGTGCGCCGTATGGTCGATCAGTTCCTGCTGCCGCTGCGCATTATTCCGGCTGAGACAGTGCGTGCGGACGATGGATTGGCGCTGTCTTCCCGCAATCGCTACTTGACCCCTGAGCAACGCAAGGAGGCGATTCGACTGCGCCAGGCAATCCTGCAAGTGCGCGATGCGGTGGCGAACGGGGATCGGAATTTTGTTGCCATGGAGTACGCGGCCGGCGCTTTGCTAGCCCGTCACGGGTGGAATGTAGATTACGTTGTAGTCCGTAGTCAACGCACCTTAGCTCGCCCCGACGCGAATGAAAAGGCGCTGGTCCTTCTGGGCGCCGCCAAGCTGGGGCAAACCCGGTTAATCGATAATCTGGAAGTAACGGTGCCTTAGGCACAGTCTTTCTCGTACACGCGCAACGCTATTCGAATTCCCTTCGCGCATTGGCGCCAGTCCGAACTGATCCCTCCGCACCAGCCTGGCCAGCGTCTTGCGATAGGTAGGTAAGAGAGCAGGTTTTTAAGCCTATTCCGTTGCCTTGGGGCGACGGCGTATTGCATCGCCATCAAGAAATAACAGTAAAAACAATCCCCCTCAAGTAATTCAGAGTGTCGCCGAAATGAAGAACAGCTCCTAGAGCGTCCTTTGCTCTAGTCACGGGCGATGTTCCACAAGTAACGTGAATTAACGATCTTTTTTAATAAGCCTTTAGGAGAATTTTATGGGGTCACAAGAAGCTCAGCGCAGAGGACTTCACAGATGTGTATCAACCGTCCTTTCCGTGTCGATGCTCCTGGCCTTCGGTATTGCTGCGGCACAGGCACCGAATAATGATGCAGCCAAGGGGGAAGGTGTCAGGACAATCCGCTTCGCAAAGGGGCGAGTGTTGATTCAACCTAGGGCAGGACTCGCCGACAAGGAGTTGGACAAGATATTGAAACCTCACGGCGGACGTCGGGGCGAGCGCATCGAAGGAATCAATGTGCATGTTATCGAGCTGCCCCCGGCAGCCATCGAATTGATTGTCGCCAAATCACTACGCGATCATCCCCACATCAAGTTTGCCGAAGTCGATGAAATCGTCGACCCCGACATGACACTCAATGATCCTAACGTTTCGGTCTCCTGGCATCTCTCCAAAATCAATGCGCCTACCGCTTGGGACTACGCCTACGGTTCGGGCGTTACCGTCGCGGTGTTGGATACGGGCGTAGACAGTGCGCATCCCGATCTGCTAGGTCGACTTGTCCCCGGTTGGAATTTCGTAGAAAACAACACCAACGTCGCCGATTTAAACGGGCACGGAACGGCGACCTCGGGGGTGGCCGTTGCCTCGGGAAACAATAGCGTTGGGGGGGCGGGCATTGGATGGGGCTCAAAGCTGATGCCGGTCCGTATAGCAGACGCATCGGGGTCTTCCAGTTTTAGCCGCATTGCCCAAGGTATCACGTGGGCTGCCGACCACGGCGCGAAGGTCGCCAGTATTAGCTTCAGGAATCTTGGCAACAGCTCGACGGTGATCAGCGCGGCGCAGTACCTGCGCAGCAAAGGCGGAGTGGTGGTGGTCTCGGCGGGGAACGACGGCACGCTGCAATCGACACCTCAGAGCAGCTACCTCACGACTGTGGGGGCTACCGACTCGAACGATGCGAGGGCTAGCTTCTCGAACTTCGGCCCTTTTCTGGATGTTGTGGCCCCTGGCGTGTCGGTACGCACCACTTTGCGTGGCGGCGGTTATGGAATCGGTACCGGAACCTCGTTTGCGACGCCGGTAGTGGCCGGTACCTATGCCCTTATGATGAGCGCTAACCCCGCATTATCGCCTTCGACGCTCGACAATATCTTGATGACGACGGTGCGCGATCTCGGATCGGCGGGGTATGACAACTACTTCGGGCATGGTCGAGTGAATGCGTCAGCCGCGGTCAGCAAGGCAAGAAGTACTTCTGCTGGCGATTCGCAGGCACCGGCGGTAATAATTTCTACTCCGTCAGCGTCCTCGAAAGTTTCCGGATTGATCGCGGTTAACGTTTCTGCGAGCGACAACGTTGGCGTAACCAAGGTGCAGTTCTATGCGGGGGCAACTCTGGTAGCGACTGACACCACATCACCCTACGCTTTCAGCTGGGATACCACGACCTTTCCCGACGGCGCGCTAACACTTCAGGCGAGAGCCTATGACTCGGCTGGTAATGTGGGCTTGGGAGTGGTGTCGGTCACCGTCGGGAATGACACTGTGTCGCCGACGACGGCAATCTCCAACCCCACCTCGGGGACGAAAGTGACCGGAACGGTGGGAATCACAGTCAATGCAAGTGACAATAAGAAGGTGGCAAGAATTTCGTTGCTTATCGATGGAAAAGAAGTGGCGGTGAGCTATGGTACGACCCTAAGTTACCCGTGGAATGTCCCTTCGGCCGTTTCTAAGAAATCGAGCGGCACGTCAACCATCACAGCACGCGCTTACGACTCCTCGAACAACATGGGATCGAGTTCAATCACCGTCTACAAGTAGAACAACAGACCCCATTGATGTAGATGCCGGTGATGATTCGCATGATCGTTGGCAATGAATGGGGCCTGACCCTACTGCACTAGCAGCGCCATACGCCCAAACAAGCTCACGGTGCGTTCTACGTACGCTCCAATTTCTCGCCGCAGCGCTGATGGAGATTTAGTTGCGGCGAGTTGGGGCAGTTTGAGGACGCCGTTGCTATGCAGAGGAATCAAGGACTCGACAAGGTTCGCCGGGTCTTGCGTGCCGTCCAATCGCTGCAATATGTGTTGCTGCGGCTGATCGAGAACTACGACTTTGTGGAGCAGGTTAGCCACATGAGTCGAGTTGGCCGCTTGCAGCCGGGCCAGGGGGCTAGCAATCGGATGACCTTTGGACTTTAATACGAAGCGGGCTGGCAGTTGCGTCAGTTCCATGGCGCCAATGGAGTAGGCTTGAACCACGATGCTGGCCAATCGGCGTTCGTCGTTCTCCGATGGTTCGTACGGGGCATCCTTTTCCTTGCAGAGCCGTTCTTTTGACATCGCCAATAGCCGATCGAACGCGATCGGCATAGGGTCGAGTTCGGCAAGAATCGTGAGAGCGGATTTGATGATGGGTTCGCCGCTTCTCATTACCGGAACGGAGGCCGATCTCCCTCGAAATTCTTCGGTCTTGTTGGATGCAAGGTTCGATATTGAGGCCATCGGCTTGACGTTTGAATTCAGACGCAGCCTAGTCACCTCCTTCCAATCTATCTTGCGATTTGCCGATATTCCCTCGTGCACGAGTAGCGTCTGCCGAAAGGTCCGGTTCATCACAAAATCCATGTATTGCTCGTAGCTGATGATGTCGAATGCGACTTTCGACAACAGTCTGGAGACCTCCGGAGGCGCCAACGCGCCCGTCATGGATGAGAAAACTGCCTCTCCGAAATAACTTAGACCATGCTTGTGCGCTCTCTCGGCGAACTCGTGGAAATAGAGCGGTTCGTTGGTTTCTTCCAGATGCTCATGCAAGATGTAGTGATCCGGCTGCTTGGACAGCATGTCAAGTTCGACGTTGAGCAGCATGCCATAGGCGCTGTTCTCAGGTGGGATGACTTGGGCGAGAAACTGCAGGAGCGCGCGCGCTTGCCCGATCTTGGTGGCGGGCTCCGCGAATCGATTGGCGTGATAGCGCATCATGTCGCGGATCATTCCGCGCATCTGCCATCCGGGGTGAACGTTGTAACTTACGTAAGCAACGCCGTTGGGCGATAGGTTTTCGTTGCACACGCGAAGTAACGCTTCCTGCACGTGGGCCGGGACCCAAGAGTACACGCCGTGCGCGATGATGTAGTCGAATTCTCCGAAACTTGGGCCGATGTCCGTAATACTCATGGCCTTGAGGTGCAGATTCTCGATCTTAAGTTTCTTCTGGATTTCATGCCCGTCACTTATTTGGCGCGTCGACAGATCAATACCGACAAAAGTGCATTCCGGCATGGCAAGGGCCATTGGCATGAGGTTGCCTCCGGCCGCGCAGCCCAATTCCAGTACACGGCATCGATCCATTGATGGGGCGGCGTGACCGAGCAGTCGGGAAATGACCCAGAGTCGGTCCGGATGGGTCTGTGGAAAGGGTAGGCTCGCATAGGGAACCTCGTCATAGGACGTCCGTTGCGGATCGCTCATCTGGGTGCAAACTCCGGAAATTGGGATGGGGATCGTTTGCGAAAGTAAACGCGGTCTTCCGCGAAGAAGGCAGTATGCCGCTCTATGCGCTGCCTGTACAAAACAAAACGGCCATCCGATGGATGGCCGTTATCAGGTAAAGCGTGAACGCTATGTTATTGTTTTAAAACTCAGCCTATTTGTAGAGTTGGGCAAGGTCAATTAGAGGCGTCGGCGTCGGCGTCGTTTCGCGAGCAATCCCGCACCCAGCAAGGCGGCGCCCAGAAGGGAGACGGTACCTGGTTCGGGAATGGTCGTATCGGTAACGTCGGTCACATCCGTGACGTCGGTTACATCTGTGATGTCGGTTATATCCGTGACGTCGGTCACATCCGTGATGTCAGTGACGTCTGTGTTCGTGGCTATGTGATACGCCCACTCTTCGAAACCAGCATCGCTGTCTGCGCCGGGATTCGGAGCGGTTTGAGTATTGCCTTTTCCTTTTCCATCCGGGTCAGTCCCAGCCATGCCGAAGTGGGTATATAGCACCAGATAGTCGGTTGCGCTATATGCCGCCAGCTTGCTGATCGGAACGTCGACAGTTAAATCAACGCCATTGCCGCTACCTTTGAACAGGTTATAGTTCAAGAGTGCCGTGTCGGTGCCCCAGTCGTACACCAGGCCAGTCGTATCGCCAAGGTCATCGGCTAAATTATCGTTGTCCTTGTAGATCTGGAACTCATCGAGGGACAGAAGCTCGTTATTCGCGCCGTTGTTCTCATTGATATCCAAGTAAAACCGGAGCGAATCGCCCACATTGTCGTTGTTCGTGTCAACTAAGCCGAGTTGGCTGAATAGAACTGAATGTGTCCAGCCATTCTTGGATGAGTTCTGTCCTGCAACACGCTTTGCGTCCAGCGGTGCCTGAGGGCCGAAGTCGGTATTGAATCCGTGCTCTTCTCCGTTGTTCTGAATGGTCAGGAACGGATCAAAAACCCCCGTACCCACAATGGTCTGATTCGAGAGATTCGAGAGGACCGCCCCATTGTTTGTAGTAGCGGTAGTGTCGATGCTGGTTAGGTCAAGCTGCGCCGCTTGCGTGCCCAGCGCG
>JANNFC010000683.1:0-6327 GCA_031379405.1 Betaproteobacteria bacterium
CTTCATTCGCGACATCGTATTCCCGGACATCACTTATATTCCGGCGGATCGCTACCCGGTCTTTCCTACCGGCAATGAGATTCGCGCGGTGCACGAAAAAATCTCGCAGGGAGCGGACATCAGCACGGCCACCATCCCCGAGGGCAAGGACATGGGCAGCGGCGACATGATGGCCATGTCCAACAAGATGGCCGATCGCGATGAGGACTTCAACACTCGCTACGCCAGCTACCGCGGCTGGCAAAAGGCACTCGAGAGGGTAAAGCCCCTCCCGCGCCATACGGCCCGATTGGATCTCGCCGCAATGGTGAAGGCGCAACAGCTCAAGACCACCGCGCACGCCGTGGAGTATTTCGCGCAACGCTTCCTGAGCGTACCGTTGGACGCCACCGAGCGCGCCGCGCTGGTGGAATTTCTGAACCAGGAACTCGGCACCGCCTCGTTGATCGAGGCAGAAACTTATATGGAAGACGGCCTGCGCATGATGCTGCATCTCATGTTGAGCAGCCCCGAGTACCAGTTGGGATAATGGAGAGGAAAGTGGAGAAGACGGTGGAGAGCACAGTGAATAGAATCAAGATGCCAAATCACGACTTACAACGACTCCTTCAGCGCCGTTCGCTACTGAAGGCAAGCCTGGGCGGCTTGTGCGCCCATACGGCGGGCATGTTCGGATTGCCCGCGTTGTTCGGCGATGTCGCGCACGCGGCCATGCAAGGCGCTAACGACAACCGCATTCTGGTGGTGCTCGAATTGTCCGGCGGCAATGACGGACTCAACACCGTGGTGCCCTATGGCGACGATGCCTACTATCGGCAGCGCCCCAACGTCGGCATCAAGGCCAACAAGGTACGCAAGATCGACGACCGCTACGGTTTTAGTTCCGGCATGGCCGGCTTCGAGAATCTATACAAGGACGGCAAGCTCGCCATCGTGCATGGCTGCGGGTACGACAACCCGAGCTTCTCTCACTTCACCTCCATGGCCTATTGGCACACGGCGGCGCCCAATAGCGGACAGGAGTACGGCTGGGTTGGACGCTTGGCGGACACCATCAGACCGGACGGGACACGCAACTTCCTCGTCAATGTGGATGCCACGCAATCGCTGGCGGTACGCAGCCAGTTGCATACCCCCGTGGTATTCGACGATCCCACCAAGTTTCAGCGCAAGAGTTTCTTCCAGGAGCGCGAGTTGATCGACCGCGTGAGCGACCAACCCACCTCGACCAGCGCGAACCATCGCTACTTGCTGGACGTAGCACGCGGAGCGCGTGATGCTTCAGCACTGGTGCGGGACGCCTGGTCCAACTACAAGACACCGGTGGACTACGGTATTGTTCCAGTGGACTTGCCCAAAGTCGCATCCCTGATTCATGCCGGGCTTCCAACGCGGTTGTTCTACGCTGCCTATCGCAACAATTCCTTCGATACGCACGTGCACCAGGGCGATGTCCATCAACGTCTCCTCACCTATGTTTCCGATGCCGTGTACGGCTTCATGCGGGACCTGGAGCGCATCGGCCGCGCCGATGATGTGGTGTTGATGGCGTTTTCGGAGTTCGGCCGCCGCGTGCCGGAGAACACCAGCCTCGGCACCGACCACGGCACCGCGGGCCCGATGTTCATCGTGGGCAAGCCTGTAAAAGGCGGACATTACGGCAGCCCATTGAGCCTCACGCAACTCTCGACGGACGACAATTTGATTCATACGGCGGATTTCCGGCGTACCTACGCCACCCTAATCGAGAGTTGGCTGGGCGTGAAGGATGCGAGCCCGCTGCTGGGCGGCAAATTTGAAACCTTCCCTGTGTTCGGGTAGCCATCGTGAAGCGCTGGGTCCGATGGCTAACTGCCGCCACCACCATCGCGCTGCTCGGCGCGTGCGGCACCAATCCGGTGACAAAGAAGAAGGAAATTCAATTCGTCAGCGAAGCCCAAGAGATCAGCATCGGTCAGGAGAACTATGCGCCAGCGCGCCAATCGCAAGGTGGCGATTACACGCTGGATGCCGAACTCACCGAATATGTGCGAGCAATCGGCAACAAGCTGGCGGCGGTCTCCGATCGCCAGTTGCCCTACGAGTTCGTGCTGCTGAATGATTCCGTGCCTAATGCGTGGGCCATGCCCGGAGGCAAAATCGCCGTCAATCGTGGGCTGTTGTACGAACTGAAAAGCGAAGGCGAACTGGCCGCCGTAATTGGTCACGAAATCGTACACGCCGCCGCGCGCCACGGAGCCAAAAGCATGGAGCGCGGGGTGCTGCTGCAAGGTGCGATTCTGGCGGTGGGAATCGGCTCGCAAAGCAGTAACTACTCGCAACTCTACGTGGCAGGTGCTCAGATCGCGGCGCAACTCACCGCCACCAAGTACGGGCGCGGTGCCGAACTCGAATCCGATTTGTACGGCATGCAATATATGAAAAAGGCAGGCTACGATCCGCGCTCGGCCATCGGCCTGCAAGAAAACTTCGTGCGCCTGAGCCAAAGCAAGAAGCAAAACTTCCTGGAAGGATTATTCGCCAGCCATCCACCCTCGGAAGAGCGCGTCGCGGAGAACAGGAAAACCGCAGCAAAACTAGGCGAAGGCGGCTTCGTCGGCGAGGAAATTTATCAGCAAAAAATCGCCTATATCCGGAAAACCAAACCTGCATACGATGCCTATCAGGATGCCGTGAAGGCCTTAGCCAAGGGCGATCGCGCCACCGCCACATCGAAGGCCACGCAAGCCATCGCCATCGAGCGCAAGGAAGCGCGCTTCTATGAACTTCTGGGCGATATCGACCTGAGCGCCGAACGCTACGACACGGCGTTAGGCTATTACGCCGATGCCATCGGCCTGCAAGAAAACTACTTCAAGCCTCACGTGCATTCCGGCGTGGCGCTGTTCAGGCTCAATCGCAAGAATGAAGCCGAGGCATCCTTGAAGCGCAGTCTCGAACTCATGCCCACGGCGCCGGGGCACTATTTTCTGGGGCTGATTCAAGAAGAGCGTGGCGACGTCAAGAACGCCCTGCGGCACTTTCAAGTGGCCGCCGGGTCCGATTCGGAAATCGGCAAGCAAGCCGCCGCGCGTTTCGTGAAGTACGATCTGCCGCAAAATCCCGATCGATATTTACAAACCGGTGTGCAGGCGCAGCCTGACGGAACGCTCGTCGGTCTGGTGCGTAACGCCTCCCCCGCTGTGTTGAACCGCATCTCCGTGCGCATGGTTCGAATGGAGAACAATCAAATCGTCTATCAAACCCATGTCGTTTCGTTACCCAATGCGCTGAGGCCAGGTGAGACTGCGCAGGTTGCCATGGCCAAGGTTCGACTCCAAGACCCGGCCCAGGTGCGCGCCTTTCGCCTCATCGTAGAGAGCGCGCAAGTCGTACCACAATAACCGACCCGAGCCCGTCATCGAAACCCTGTTCTACCTCGCGTCCGCCTTTTGGGTGGGCGCCGTGCACGCTGCTACGCCGGGTCACGGCAAAACCATCGCCGCAGCCTATATTGTCGGAGCACGCGGTAAGCCCATGGATGCCGTCGTCCTGGGCATCTTCGTCACGCTTTCGCATACCAGCGGTATCGTACTGGTGGGTGTGCTCGGGGCCCTGGGTTCCGCCCATCTTACCCACCAACGACTGGAAGCCTGGCTGGCTTTGTTTACCGGCGCATTGGTCATTGTCCTAGGGCTGTGGACCTTGTGGACGCAGCGGGAACTGTGGCGACCGGCGCTGCGCGGCGAAGGCGTGGGCGCCGTCCCCGTGCACAGTCACCTGCATGCTCAACCCCACGAACATGACCCTCATACCCGTACGCACAGCCACGGCGAAGGAGAAATGGGTTGGCATAGCCACGGCTGGGGCATCAAGCACAGCCACGCCCTACCCTCTGTGGGCGATAAGAAAATGAACTTGTGGGTGCTGATCGGCCTTGGCATCGCGGGAGGATTGCTCCCCGACCCGGCGGCACTCGCCATCCTGCTCTCCGCACTGTCGGAGGGCAAAGTGATGCTGGGCCTGCTGTCCGTGGTCGTGTTCAGCGTCGGATTCGCCGCTACGTTGGTGGTGGTAGGAGTGGTGGCCGCCAAGGTGGGGCAGAAGGTGCTGGATTGGCTAAGCGGGGCCTGGGCCGTTCGGCTACAGGTAGGCACGTCACTCATCATCGTGCTGGTCGGCGTCGTGCTCACCATCAATTCGGCGCGGATGCTGAGTACTTTGCACTAGGAGCCTGTGTTCGATTCCTTACGGCAAGGCGCTGCGCTTTTCCGCCCTACGGGCTCAAGTGCGCTTGCGGTATGTCGAAAATGCTTCGTAGCGCAATAACCATACGAAGCCAACTTGCCATGCCGCCACTGAAGATCGTTCCCGCCTTGATCACGCTGGTCCTATGCCTGGCGGTGTCAGCGTGCGGCGCCTTCGGTGGCGGCTCGCGCAACAAGGTGGAGTTGATCGACAGGGACGGCATCGACCTGATCGCCGCCCCGGCAGGACACTTACCTATCATCATGAAGGCCGGCACATCCAAGGAACGCACCTGCGCCGGCCGTCTGCCCGACGCCATCATGGACTCGTCCTTTGGCCTTTCCCTTCCCACCAAAGGCATGGGGGTGGGAACCAACAACACCGACCTCGCCCTGGGCGGGAGAAGCCCCCAGGTTCTGATCGTGCGCGAGTTGTTCTTTCGCCTGTGCGAGATGTCGCTGAACGCAGACCTAGGCACCGCGGACATGATCACCCTTTACAAAGAGGCGCTGCCCATTGTCGATATTGCATTGAAATCCAATGTCGCCGGAACCAGTGGGGTGGCAATCAGCGGGCAAAATCCGAATGCGAACGCAACACCCTCTACGCAGACTCCGGTCACGACTTCGGTCAGTTCAGAAGCGACAACGAGCAATTCCACAACGCCCTCCGACGCGAGTACAAACTCGAGTACTGGCTCAAGCACCGACTCGTCATCCTCGCCATCACCCTCCTCACCCACGCCATCCCCGACGCCCTCTATTCCCTCTACCCCCTCTACTCCCACCGTGCCAACCGCACCCTCGGGTAACCCATCGGCGCATTGATCAGTTCAATTTCTTGGCGTGGCAAGACCCTCGCGCAATCGCCGGGCAAGATCGGAGTCCAGTAGCGTCAGCCTCGCGTGAGCATCTGCGAACTGCGGTTCCAACCCAGCAGTGTGGTAGATCAAGGCAAGCCTATACCAGGCTATAGCACTCGTGGGCTGAAGCGCTACGGCGCGTTGTAACGCGACCATAGCCTCATCCTCTCTACGCAGCCCAACCTGCGCCCGCCCCAATGCCACCCACGCTTCGCTGTCATCGGGTGTTGAATCCACCCATATTTTTGCCAGGATCCCTAACGCCGACCAGTTCTCTTCATATTCCAGGCGCGCTGCCCGTAAAAATGCCGGCTGGCCGGGAAAATTGTCTTCCCAAAACGCGACACTGGGCACAGTGTCGCCCAAGGCGGAAGAACCTTCCAAGAGTCGATCTACCCATTCCATGGGCACGGCGTAGTTCAACTCCTCGCTGCGGGCACGAAAGGTGAGGACCCCGAGCAGTTGGCCGGCTTCATCGAATAACCCACCTCCACTCGCGCCTTGTGGAAAGCGTGTTGAGGCGCGTATCACATAGCCGTGATCGTAGTAGTGCAAGGCGGTGATCGCGCCGCGCGCGACGCTCATGCTGAAACCCGGCGCAAAACCGAAGGCGATTACGGGTTCCCCTACTTTCAATCGCGCCGAATGCACGCGCGTGGGCTCACTGCCACTGAAGCGGGCCGTACGCAGCAGACACAGATCGTGGACGACATCGGCCCTCTCCAACGTCGCGTTGAATTGGCGATTGGGGTGCAGTACAACGATCTGGATCGCTGCGCGCACGGTGTGACAACTCGCAACCAGTTTCCCCGGCGATATCTGCACGGCGGAGCCTGCCGCCCGCGCACCGTCGACTCGGGTCACGCCGATCTGATACACGCCGCCGGCGGCAAGCGCCTGGGCGCAGAGCATGAGGCTGACTAGAATCGTGACGTTAAGGACAGCAAGAGTTCGGAAGAGCGCTTGCGCGATGACGTTGTTCAATACGGTGAAGGTTGACAGCAGCCAATACGCCATACCAAACCCGCGCCATTGGTTGCGGTGGAATGAGCGCGCTTCGACACAACTAGGAGCACCCATTCGAATTCCGATCCTTGACGTCAGCCCTAGAAGGTGGCTGACACCCCTAGACGCAGACGGATGCCAGGGTGAGCAAAACCGACGAACTGTTCGTAGCTTTTGTCGAACAAGTTATCGACATTGAACGAGGCAGCGATCTCCTTCCACCGATAGGTCAC
>JANNFC010000702.1:0-2066 GCA_031379405.1 Betaproteobacteria bacterium
GTTGATCCAAGCGGACAGTGGGGGCTGGTTGCTGATCACAATGTCTACTATCGGCCCGGGCGAACCGGAGCGGACGCGGGCGATCTATTTCTGGTCGACTTTCAAGGCAACAATCAGCCGAATAATGAGTTTTGTGACGACACAACAAAATGCTATAAAAACCTAGTCGCATTTCGGAATTTCACCAACCATGAGGACAATGGCATCGAGAACAATCCGAACTTCGTCAACGCATCAACCGCAGACTTTCACCCCCAGAGTTCATCGCCCGGAATTGACGAAGCCAATTCAAGCGCGACCGGCTGGCTGGAGACGGACGTGCGTGGATTCCATCGTCATGACTATGCTGGAAAGGTTAATGGGGGAACTGGGACGCGTTCCTATGATGACATTGGCCCATACGAGTACGATGCCGTGCCAGGTGAGATTACCGCGGTGGATGTTGGATATGGTAAAACCACGTTGGCGGTATCCTGGATACATCAGGGCGACGATGGCGACGTTGGTACGGCGGCGACGGTTGACATCGATGTCAACGGCACCGTAAGAACTGTAGATGCCCTTGCTGCCTACAACGGTCAGTGCGAATACTTTAATGTCAGCGCGTGTGCGAGCTATGACGTGCAGCTAACGTTGCACGAGGATGACAATGGGCAGTCGTCTCAAAGCGATAACTACTACGCGAGCACCTTCTGCACCGGAAACTTTATCGCAGAGTGTGGATTAGCTCTTCTCGGGGGCGAGGAGTCATCGGCAAAACGAGTAGAGGCATTGGTTGATTACCCGTTGGCCTTGAGCACGCCGTGGCCAAACCCGGTCAGGGAAGGTGGGACGTTCAGTTACGCAATCCCTCGCGCATTGGGAAAGGTTCCTTACTCAATGACCTTATATGACATTGCGGGACGCAAGGCGCTTTTGGTGGCGGCGGGCAGTGCCAAGGCAGGTAAACACACCCTCCACGTTCCTTTCGTGACGGAAGGCGGAGCGGCGCTGAGTAATGGGGTCTATTTCCTCAGGCTCCAGATCGGTGGCGAAGTCATCAATCGCACCGTGATTCTGGCAAGATAGGGGGGTGTGGGGTGGTGGTCGAGAAACTCGATCACCACCTCCACTTTGAGATGGAGGAGTGGCCGTTCCTTGAACGGGCTAGATCAATGAGGGCGTAATCACCCAGTTTTTATTGCGACAATGGAAGCCGCTCTTTGGCGAGCTCTTGACAGAGGGGTAACGACGGCGTAATAATTGCAATCCGCCTATGAACTGGGGCTCGTCCGTGAATCAGGAGTTTCATGTGCTGAGTACCGTTGCTTTGAAGTGGTTGGCGGCGCCGTTCCTTGGAACGGCGCTCTTGGTTTGCGCCGCAGACTTGGTATTGCGGGCAAGCTTGTGCACTGCGAGCTCAGTTACGGTACCGGACGATTACCCAGATATTCAAAGCGCGCTTGGCGTCGGCGTCGACACGGTCGCCGTTCGGAGCGTCGCCTTCCCGGAAGACCTGATAATATTTGGTCAGGTTACGATCCTCGGAACAGATCGCGAGAATCGGCCGGCGATCGGTCAAGTGACAATTCAACCCACAGATGAGCCGGGTGATGGCGCAAAGTATGTTGAGTTGCGCAATATGATGATTGTCGGGGGTATCCTAATCGACAATGATAGGAGTCTTGCTACCCTGGTGTTTAGGGATTGCGGGATTGAGGGAGGCATAACAGATGTATCAACGCGAATCGAGACTGCCTCGATAGAATTGTCGGGGTGTTCTATCGCCGGCGATGTGCGCGCGTTTACGCGAGGGGTATGTATCGTAGACTCCTGCATCGTCCGCGGTACTATTGTTGCTGGTGATAGTGACATGCACCTGTTTGTCCGAGACTCTTACTTCGAGGGAAGCGGTGTGGGACACGCGATCGGCGGTCCAACATACGGCGGGATGTATAAGGCTACAATTCAAAGGAATGTAATCCGCAACTATTCCCGCGGGATTATTGTCAGTGCTGATATTGCGGTGAACATATCAGCAAATGACATCGGTGAGTGCACTCTCAGCGGCATCGATGCGACGGGCG
>JANNFC010000078.1:0-5482 GCA_031379405.1 Betaproteobacteria bacterium
GCATTGGCTGCCGAGGTTCAAGTCAGCGAAGCACACAGTGCCGCACGGGCTTTAGCTATCGCGCGGGAGCAATCGAACCTGGATTTGATCCTGCTCGACCTTCACCTTCCTGATGCGAATGGTCTCGACGTACTCATCCAGTTGCGTGCACAGTACGAGGAAGTGCCTGTTGTCGTGCTCTCGGGCGACTACGAGGTGCAAGTGGTGCAAGCTTGTATTGAGGCTGGCGCCATGGGGTTCATTCCCAAAACGCTGCCCACGCCGTCGCTACTTGACGCTTTGCGCGTTGTCCTGAAGGGCAATTCGTACTTGCCGGAAAATGTGCTTTTGTCGCACAGTGGCTCGGCTGGGCGAGCCCCGCCCCTATCAGAATTCAATCTCACCCCCAGAGAATTGGAAGTCACGGCCCTTCTCCTACGAGCCTTGCCCAATAAAGTCATCGCCCGGGAATTGGGAATCGCGCTGTCCACAGTAAAACAGCACATGCACGCCATTCAATCGAAGTTCGGTGCCATCAGTCGCTACGACATCATGCGCAAGGCGCATCAATACGGTTTAGGTCGTGAGTAGCGCTGGCGGACTAAGAGGTTCGGCGAGTCAAGGGCACGGTAACGCTGAATACAGAGCCATGGTCGGGCGCCGAGCGCACTTCGCAACGATGTCCAAGTAAGATGCAAAATCGCCGCACGATGACCAAACCCAATCCCAGGCCTCTATCCCGATCACGTTCGGGATCCTGTATTCGAAAGGACTCCTCGAAGACGACAGCCTGTTTGTCGAATGGAATGCCACGACCGCTATCGCGTATTTCGACTCGTACGTTGGGGCCGCGAACACGGGCGCAAACTAAAACGCTGCCTTGATCGGTGAACCGGAGAGCATTGGAAAGCAGATGCTGCAAAATGCGACCCAGCAACACCGCGTCGCTACGAACCACAAGTCCGCCACGATGAACCCGAAGTCGCAGCCCCTTGGCGCCAGCCTGGACAATGAACTGTGATTCCAGGTGATCGAAGAGCCCGTCCAAAGATACGTCTTGAATCTGTGGAACGATGCACCCGGCGTCGATTTTCGAGAGATCCAACAAGCCGTTCAACATTTCCCCCAAAGTGTTTACGCTTTCCTCGATCCTGGTACAACTGTCCAGTATCGATGGTTCTTTAGCTTGCGAGCGCAACGCGCTCACCCAAAGTCCTAGCGCTTGCAGAGGTTGGCGAATGTCGTGACTGGCATCCGCTATAAGACGCGTTGTATTTGCGCTGGAGGGCTGACGCTGCTTCTGCGGCGCAGCCGGCTCGGTGGTCAAGTCAGTATTGCCTGCCACAGAATCCCATCGCGGCAATTTCAGGGTCCGGATCAGAAACAGCCCGGCCAATGTGCTCAGTCCCAGTACCGCCAGAATGATTCCCACACCGTAAATTAACTGGCGCTGCTTGTGCGCGACCAGGGCGTGGCGGGAAATTTCCAGCGAAATTAGACCGACCTGTTGTGGAGCGGTCGCGGGAAGACCGCCGGCGTTGCCGTCCTTAGAAGGGAATCCAGGTGCGTCAGGCGTACGGAACACGGGCGTGAAGAAAATTATGCTTGAGTCGCGGTTCGCTATCATTTCCTCGGGGCCTTGTGTCGGGAGGGCAAGACCCGAGGTGGGCATTCCGGCAGTGGCCACCACGTCTCCCAGGTTGTCGCGAATAGTGACGGCTATGATGCCCGGTTCTGTGCTCGTGGCGCTAGCGAGGCGCGTGAGCTCCTTGCGATTGTTGGAAAGCAATAGAAGCTCCGAGGCGCGCGCTAATTGGCCTGCGACAGTACGCCCGCGATCTCGCGTCGTCGTCTCTAGAGCGTCGAATTGGGCCGCCAGAAAGTACCACCCGAGAATGGCGCTGCTGCTTGCGCACAAAAGCAGCATCCACAACAGATTGCGGGCCTGTAGGTGCAAATCGTTCATGGCGGTTCTCCTGTGGTTCGCAACTTGTACCGAAGAATCCTCACGGTTCCTTAGTTTAGTGAATGGTAGATCGCCGTCATTGATACGGTGCCTATCGTACAGGACGACGATATTGCCCCAGGATACCTGGACCTCCGGAAATCAATGCGTCACGGCCCAGTTAGCTTCGGCACCTCCCCGATCGTCAAAGATGATCGTTGAAGTTTGACGCAAAAAGCGAAAGGCATTATGGTTAGAGGCCTTCCATTACCACTGACCCCGTACCATGCACGACACCATGCCTCTGCCTTCGAATCGTTCCTTCGGGACGGTATTCGTGGTCTTCTTCGCGTTGCTGGGGGTATATTCCTGGTGGCGCGCTGGGACTTTATTTCCGTGGTACTTTGGCGCTTCGGCCGTCGTGCTGCTTTTTACGTTAGCCATACCCAAGGCCCTGACGCCCTTCAATCGCGCGTGGATGAAGCTAGCGGAGATTTTGAACCGCATCGTTAGCCCCATTATCCTTGGCGCGATATTCTTCGGTGTTTTTACGCCGATTGCCATGGCGATGCGCGTGGCAGGGCGAGATATTATGAAACGCAAATTCGAAGCGGGCGTTCAGTCGTACTGGACAAGGCGAGATCCACCCGGGCCCGCTCCTGCTAGTTTGCCCAACCAATTCTGAATCTGAGGTTCATCGTGGCATTCTTACTCGAACTTTGGCGGTTCCTTAGAGCGCGCAAGAAATTTTGGCTGATGCCCATTATTGTGCTAATGGTGTTGCTGGGTGGGCTTTTGATGCTGGCACAAGGGTCGGCGATCGCACCATTCATCTACACACTATTCTAGCCAATGAGAATCCTGGGCATCTCCGCGTATTACCACGATGCCGCCGCTGCAATCGTCGTCAATGGTCGCGTCGTGGCGGCCGCACAAGAAGAGCGGTTTACGCGCAAAAAGCATGACCCCAGTTTTCCACACTACGCCGTGAAAGCGTGTTTGGAGATGGCAGGACTGCAAGCCGATGAGATCGACTTCGTTACTTTTTACGACAAACCATTTCTTAAGTTCGAGCGCTTGTTGGAGACCTACTTGGCTTTCGCGCCACGCGGATTCACATCGTTTCGTCAGGCGTTGCCGCTTTGGTTGAAGGAGAAATTGTTTCAAAAAAGCTTGCTGCTTAAGGAGCTCAAAGCGCTTAGCCAAAGCGTGGATTGGCAAGAAAAGTTGTTGTTTTCCGAGCATCACCTTAGCCACGCGGCGAGCGCATTCTTTCCATCACCTTTTCAGCGCGCCGCGATTCTGACCATGGATGGTGTGGGAGAGTGGACGACCACCTCGTTGGCACTCGGGGCAGATAGCGATATTCAGGTCATCCGAGAAATTCATTTTCCGCATTCGTTGGGCTTGTTGTACTCCGCGTTCACCTATTACACTGGATTCAAAGTCAATTCGGGCGAGTACAAAGTCATGGGGCTCGCTCCCTACGGAGAGCCGAAGTACGCGAAGCAGATATTGGAGAATCTGATCGACATTAAGGAGGACGGTAGCTTTCGGCTCAACCAGGATTATTTTGATTACTGTACTGGGTTGACCATGACAAATGAACGCTTCGATCAACTGTTTGGTGGTCCCGCTCGTCGGCCCGAGGCGCGCCTTGGGCAACGAGAAATGGACTTGGCCGCCTCGGTACAGGCGGTCACCGAGGAAGTTGTGCTCAAGCTCGCGGAAGGTGTGGCGCGTGATACCGGTGAGAATAATTTGTGTCTTGCTGGCGGTGTCGCACTGAACTGTGTCGCCAACGGCAAGTTAGTTAAGCGAAAGGTTTTTGACCGGATCTGGCTGCAGCCGGCTGCGGGCGATGCCGGCGGCGCTCTCGGCGCCGCCTTGGTGGCATCCCATATGTACAAAAACGCACCACGCCTACTCAACGGTGCGCTGGACGGAATGAGCGGGGCGTATCTTGGGCCAGCCTATGCGCAATCCGATATTGAAGCTCGGTTACGAGGTGTCGGCGCGAAGTTCGAGACGATTGATGATAAGACTATCGTTGAACTGTGTGCGCGCGCGCTAGCCGATGGAAAGGCGCTGGGCTGGCATCAGGGGCGCATGGAATTCGGTCCGCGAGCACTGGGAGGACGATCCATACTTGGAGACCCCCGCTCGCCCACCATGCAACGGTTGCTCAATCTCAAGGTGAAGTACCGCGAGTCGTTTAGACCATTTGCCCCCTCGGTGTTGCGCGAAGACGTGGCAGACTGGTTCGACATCGATGACGACAGTCCTTACATGCTCTTGGTGGCGGACGTGCTTGAGAAACATCGCATCTCGATGACGGAAGCGCAGAAGCAGTTGTTCGGGATTGAGAAACTCAACGTACCCCGCTCCTCGATTCCAGCGGTGACCCATGTGGACTATTCTGCACGAGTGCAGACTGTTCACATGGAAACGAATCCACGCTACCACGCCCTAATTAGCCGCTTCAAGGAATTGACCGGATGTCCGGTCGTGGTCAACACGAGTTTCAATGTTCGTGGGGAGCCAATCGTTTGTACGCCAGAAGATGCCTTTCGATGTCTGATGGGAACGGAGATTGAGACCCTCGCCGTTGGCAACTGTTTTCTCCGCAACGAGGATCAGAACCCGGATTTGCGGCAACGCTATGAAGGAAGGTTCGATCTCGACTAGTCGATGTCATCGAAGTAAGGGATGGGGCGACGCTGTCGGTGAAAAATATTCGCATGCGCACTCTAGTGCTATGGGTACTTGCATCGATAGCGCTTGGCGGCGTTCTATGGCTTTTTATCCGCGCGCCGATTCATGCCTTACTGGCGCCAATGTCTCGTCCTACGGATTCTCATCATGCCGTGGATTGTTTAGCAATAGATCGCTCGAAAATGCTAGTGATGCTAGTACTGGGGCAGTCGAATGCCGCAAATTACGGCCAGACACGTGCGGGAAACGTGGACAACGTGTTTAGTTTTTGCGATGGGCGATGTTATGTCGCTTTGGATCCACTGCCGGGGGCCTCCGGCGATGGGGGGAGTGTCTGGACTCGGCTCGGGCCGAGACTTCTGACTGCCGGTAGCTATTCGGCCGTCATGATTGTGCCCGTTGCAGTGGGAAGCACCTCGATCAGCCAATGGAATCATCATCCTGTACTACTCGACGCTATGGATCGCACAATTCGCTCTTTGCATCACGCGGGTTTTCGAGTCTCGCAGGTAGTGTGGCAGCAAGGCGAGGCAGAATCCTTCAAAAATACGTCGGCCGAAGAATACCGAAGTGGATTCGGGACTTTTCTCGCTCGTCTGCGCGCGTCGAGAGTTGATGCGCCCGTTTGGGTAGCGCGCGCAACGTGGTGTCAGCAGCGAAGCAATAAAGCGGTCTATGCGGTACAAGCTACCCTTCCGGGAACCTTTTCTGGGGTGATGCCAGGACCCGATTTGGATCGGTTGTCCGAGTCTATCTATAGGTATGACGGTTGCCATTTTTCCACGCTCGGACTGGAAGCGGCCGCCAACGCCTGGACAGCGGCCATAGCAGGCCTATCCGCAC
>JANNFC010000125.1:0-2202 GCA_031379405.1 Betaproteobacteria bacterium
TGTAATCGCTTAGTAGCGATATCGGGTACCATCAATGACAACCCAGTCACATTGCCCCCAGGATGAGAAAGGCTTGCCACCAGCCCAGAGCCGACCGGGTCGGCAGCTACCGCAATCACAATAGGTATGGTCGAGGTGACCCGTTTCGCTTCGGCAACAGCGAGAGTATTCTCGATCACGATAACGTCGGGTTTGCCCGCAACGACCTCGTTGATTATCGCGGGGATACGCGAATAGTCACCTTCGGCGGAACGCCACTCCAACACAACGTCTTGCCCTTCAACGTATCCGACCTCCTTTAACCCCTGTCGAAACGATTGCGATTCGGAACTCTGCATCGTAAACCCGACAAGCACAATCGATATTCGGCTAAGCTGCTGCTTGGTCTGCGCGTGTGAGGCCGATAAACTCAGGGCAAGAAGTGCAACGAGTACGCTCCCGCAAGCAGTTCTACGCATCCAGTCAATCGAAATCATTTCGTGAGAATATAGGGTCCATGGCCCGCAACACTTCACCGGTTTTATTGCGTTGACGCCGAGGACCAGACAGTAATCTTGCATGAGGTTGAACAGAGTACGCTGTCCTTTCGCTGGAGATCACAGTTCAGAGGCCGGTGCTACTGTTCTCCGCGGCGAACGAAGTGCAGTTTGTTGCCGTCCAGGTCGCGGACATAGGCGCCGTAGTAGTCGGGCGCGAATGACGCACGCAGGCCCGGTGGGCCCTCGTCAACGCCGCCTGCCGCGATCGCCGCAGCATACGCGGCGTCCACGGCAGCTCGTGAAGGCGCCTTGAATGCAGTCATGCACCCATTGCCCTGGCTTGCCGGCAGCCCGTTGAACGGTTGGCCCACCCAGAACTTTCCTGCCTCGCTTGTGCTCTGCCACGCCGCCCAATTTGGGTACTTGCTCGGGACGCGCTCAATGCCGAGCAGCGCCAGCACGGCGTCGTAGAAGGCAACAGCTCGGGTCAAATTGTTGGTGCCGATGGTCACATGACTGAACATCTAAGACCTCCGTAGCTCTCCACGGGCATCTTCTCAGCTTTGCGACGCCCAACGCTGTCGCTCACCTGCCGCCGGGAGCCGAAGCGAGAAACGCGCGCAGACTGGAGGCGGTCAGGTCCAGTGTATGGTTGGGCGGCACCGTCTTGAACTCGAATTCACTACGCTTGACGTGCGTAACCTGTGCGTGAAGGGTCTGAATTGGAACTGCTCCGATTGCGAGACTAGCCATCATTGATAGAGTGCGGATGACAGATGTTCGTTTCATGAGCTTCTCCTCTTCCATTTCGCGTTACATCCCAACATCGCGTTGCGATCACTCCAAATTGAGCTTGCGATCGCGTATGACCTTGCTCCACTTGGCAAGATCAGTCTGAACCCGATCATACAACTGCTGCGGCGTGCTTGGCGTGGGTTCGTAATCTTGGTGTCTAATCGCTGTTTGCACCGCGGCGTCGGTCAGCGTGTCTTTCAGGGTGGCGCCAAGGCGTGACACGACTTCAACTGGCAGCTTTGATGGCCCTATCAGCGCGAACCACATGGTCACTTCGTAGCCGCTCAGACCTTGCTCCGCGATCGTGGGTATGGCGGGAAGCGTTGCCGCGCGCGTTGCGGAGGTCACGCCAAGCGCTTTGATCTTGCCGCTCTGGATGTATGGCATAGCAGACCCGATCGAGGCGAACAGCAGTGGGACCTGCCCACCCACCAGGTCTATCATGGCCTGAGCACCGCCTTTGTATGGAACGTGGATCATCTCGGTATGTGAGCTCGCTTGGAAAAGTTCCGCAGCCATATGCCCGAAATTAGCAATCCCTGCCGTGCCGAAAGCATACGCACCAGGCTTTGCCTTGAGCATAGCAATGAGCTGCGCCACGTCATTAACGGGGACTGACGGATGCGCCACCAAGACGACACTCCCGGTGGCCACCAAACCGATCAGCGTGAAGCTCGACAACGGATCATAGCCCACCTTGCGCGCATTAGGCTGAATCGTGAGTGCGCTGGATTCCACGAAATGCAGCGTGTAGCCGTCGGGGGAGGCGTGCGCCACGTAATCGGCAGCGATCGTCGCTCCCGCGCCAGGCCGGTAGTCGAAAATCAGTGGCTGCGCAAACTGGGCTTCCAGCTTTGCCTGAAGCTGCCGAGCCACCCCGTCCGCAGCACCTCCAGTCGGGTAACCGATCACCAGCTTGATTGGTTTT
>JANNFC010000140.1:0-1959 GCA_031379405.1 Betaproteobacteria bacterium
GGGCCGCCCCTTGGCGTCGAGGTTGAGCTGAGGGTGGGCTGCCACAACGCCTTTGATCTGGCTTGGTTTGACCGAACCCGCACACCCTGAAACAAGCAGCGCCGGGACGATAACCAAGGCGACCAATCTCCAAAAGGGGTAGGTCGACGTCATACGGGCTCCGTGGAAGAAACGACGCAAATTCTGACAGCGAATGCGCTAGCGGTCCATTCTATCTTTGGATATAGGGCGTTCCGGCGTTAGATGGAGGGTTTAGAAGGAAGGTTTAGAAGGAGAGGGGTAGCGTGAGATTGGCGCCGGGTAACACTTGATCGAGTAGCGATCGCAACTGCTCGCCCGTGGCCGCTGCCAACGCGACACCTGGATGGCGCACACGGGGCGTTTGAATCAATCCGCGCAGCCGCAGGATCTCCTTGCGGACCGCGACGCCGGGTTGCTGTTCGAACACGATGAGAGGAAGGAATCTCGTGTAGAGCACCTTCACGCGCGCCCAGTCGCCCGCCGTCGCGGCCTTTACCATCGCCATCAGCACCTCCGGAAAGGCGAAGCCCGTGTTAAATCCGTCGGAACCTGCCTCCAAATCGAACTGTCCGTAGAGTGCTCCGAGGCCCGTCAGGATGGGGACTTGGCGGGTCTTCATGCCTTGCTTCAGTGCGCGGATCTTGGGAGCAGTCGGAACCGCTTCTTCCTTCAGCGCGGCAATGCGCGCCACCTCATTCACGATGCGCAGAATCGACGCTACGCTCAGGTGCACCTGCGTTGAGGCCGGATGATCCTGCAACACGATGGGAATGTCGATGCCGTTACCGATGGTCCTGTAGTACTCGAATACGCGCTCATCGTTGGGGGTGGGCTCGTTGTGCGGGGTGACCATCACGGCATCTGCGCCGAGTCGTTGCGCCATGCGACTCAACGCTAGAGCCGCCTGAGTGCCACTGTGGCTCGCACCCACGATGACCGCGCAGCGCCGGTTCGCCGCCTTGACCGCAACGCGAATGACTTCCTCGCGTTCCTGGTCCATCAAGCGGTTGGATTCGCCCAGTACGCCGAGCACCGTAACGCCTTCGACGCCAAGGCTTGCCATGAAGTCGACCGTGCGCTCCATCGAAGGCAGGTCGAGCTGTTCATTGTCGTCGAAAGGCGTGGCGAGAATCGGATAGACACCGGTAAAAGGAGTGATCATGGAGCGCGCTGTTGAGATCGGTTGAGATCGGTTGGGAAGGAATGCGAGAATGCGCCTCGATTATGCCGAATATTGTGTCCCAACTTTTCGAAAATTTCCTGCAGGCGCTGGTGGCGGGGCTCCTCACCGGAGCCATCTATGGCTTGATGTGCGTGGGGCTGAGCCTCATCTTTGGCGTGATGCGAGTCATCAATTTCGCCCAGGGTGACTTCATGATGCTGGGCATGTACGCCGCCTACTATGTGTTCGCGTGGCTGGGTGGGCAGCATTTATTTGGTGAGTATTTCACCCCCTACATCGCGGCGTTGATCGCGGGGCCCGCGAGCTTCATATTGGGATTGGCCATCCATCGCTTGCTGATCAGCCGGGTGACAGGGGTGCGCGGTAGCGCTCTCGAGGCCGAGGGGCACTACGCGCAACTCATGCTTACCCTGGGTGTGGCGCTAGTTCTGCAAAACGGCGGACTATACGTATTCGGCTCAACGCCGGTAGCGATCACCACGCCGCTGTCGTCCAGTGCCTGGGAGGTGGGTCCGTTGTATCGCGGCGTCATCAGCGTGTTCGTCAATCAAGCACAGGCGGTCGGCGGCATTGTCGCGCTGCTGGTGGTGGTGGCTTTCGTGCTGGGGATGAATCGTTCGCGACTCGGCAACTCGTTGCGCGCGGCGGCAGACAACCCCGAGGCGGCGATCTACATGGGAATCGACGTCAATCGCGCGCATCGCATCGCCTTCGCCAGCGGTCTGGCCATGACCGCCATCGGTGGCGGATTGATG
>JANNFC010000176.1:0-6178 GCA_031379405.1 Betaproteobacteria bacterium
CCTAGCGCGAGTTCGGGCCCGAGCGTGTAGCGCACCTCGCGTGGCGAACGGCCCGCCAACGCCTCGAACGTAGACAGGCACTTCACCATGGCGTTGCCCGCAAGTTCGCAAGCCACGGCGCTCGTCGGCTTTGTGTCTTCACCATTCCAATCGCCGCTTGTATTCCATTCGATTTGTGCCACGCTACGTTCGCCGCGTGTCGGCGCGAATATCAGCGCAGCGGCCAGTAGTCCTTGACTCGGCGCCACGCTCGCCAACGCTCCCTTGGCCTCGATATCGTAGGCCACGAGCAACACCGGCACCTCATCGCAGGCCACTTGCGTAATGGCTTCCAGCATTCCTACCGCAAAGCTGTGGTGCCACGCGCTCAACGCGATGTAGGGCGCCATGCAGCCGGTGGCGATGGACCAGTAACCGGCGGCGGTGTTGTGCACGGAGTTGTGGAATTTGATGGGGGAGATTGAATCCGGGCTGGTCGCCAAGGTCGCGCACATATAGTCCGTAATCGCCAGATCGCCATGGGTGGATGTAAAGACGCTGGCCAGTTCGCAGGCGGTCAGCCCCGCGTCGGCGCAGGCCTCGGCGGCGACTTCGAGTGCAATCGCAACGGTATCCGGTGCCCTACGACGCTCGTTGGGGGGAAGCAACGCCGTCGCAGGTCGTGGGGCGAGCGCGGCGGGAGGTGCTTGTTCTCCTCGCAGGACCGGAGCCGCCAGCTCCCACCCCGGCAGACGCGGCGACCAGAATGCGATTCCCTCGATAAAAACAGCTGTCATACGAGCGTCACCTCTTGTCCGAACACCAGTACGCAATTGCTGCCGCCGAACCCGAAGGACAAGCTCATGGCGTTGCGTACCGTAGCACGTTGGCTCTCGATGCGGATTTGGGGACCGCAAACTGGATCGGGCGTTTCGGTATTAAGCGTTCCCGGAAGCTGTTCGCTTTGCATGGCCAGCAAGCTGATCACCGCTTCCACGATTCCGGCGGCGCCCAGCGTGTGTCCGGTCCAGCCCTTGGTGGAACTGGCGAACGTATCCGAAGGAAATAAGACCTTGATGGCGGTGGCCTCCACTTCATCGTTCTTCAAACTCGCCGTACCGTGCAGGTTTATGTAGTCGATCCTCGGCGCATCGAGGCCTGCACGTCGCAACGCATCGTCTATCGCACGCGCAACGCTCAATCCTTCCGGGTGCGGCGCTGACATATGATGGGCATCGCTCGACTCGCCGTATCCCACCAGCCACGGACCTTGCGCCCCTTCGCGCTCGAGCAGGGCGAAGCCCGCCGCCTCGCCCAGACTGATGCCGTTGCGCTGAGCATCGAAAGGCCGGCACGGTTGCGAGGAGAGCAATTGCAAAGAATTGAATCCGAATAGAACGCTGCCGCACAAGGAATCGACACCGCCCACCACGGCGGCGTCGGCCACCCCGCATTGGATCAACCGCCGCGCTTGTGCGAATACTTTTGCGCTGGAGGAACACGCGGTACCCACTGTCAATGAGATACCGGTGAGGCGCAATGCATGCTGCACAAACGCCCCGGTGGAGTGCGGCGTATGAATTACGGGACGTCGCAAGTCCTCCGGAAATTCGCCGTCCGCGGACAATCGTCGATACCCTTCTTCGCTGGCGCCGATACTTGAAGTTGAAGTGCCGAGGAGCACGGCGATACGCGAGGCGCCGTAGCGAGTGCGAGCCTCGGCAACGGCGTTCAGGAAACCGTCCTGCTGCAATCCGATCCACGCCAAACGATTGTTGCGACAATCCCAGGGTGCGAAGTGCTCCGGCAGGGGTTCGTCTTCCACACCCTCCACGCGCCCGATCCAACTGGGCACCGGCGTGTCGCCAAAATCGTTCACGCGCAATCCACTACGACGCTCGCGCAACGCCACAGCCGTCGCGTGCAAGCCGCGACCGATGGCAGAGGTCGCCGTATACGCGGTGATGCGGAGCGGTTTAATGGGCTGCGGGCGGTGCGGAAGTTGCGGAACCGGAGGCTTCATGTGCGTGTGCAGTCTCAAGTCACGGGGGGTCTATTCTGTTCATCCCAGAAATCGTAGAAGTTAAACCAGTTATAGGGGGCTTGCTTGCAATAGCGCTCCAACACCCGAGCATAGCGCTCCGCCCATTCGGTCAGCGCGGCGGCGCGGTCGCGACGCTGAAATTCTTGCGCGTCGATCAACTTTTCAAAATGCAGATCGTAGCGGTTTCCCCCCTTGTACAGCGCCACCATGAACACGACTTCATGTCTGAGCATGGCCGCCATGCGAAAGGGGGCAAGGGGAAAGGGCGCGCTGCTTCCCAGAAAATCGATCGGATGGTGTCCCTCACTTTCCAAGGCGCGATCGGCCAGCACACCCACCCACTCACCGCGATCCAAGGCTTCGGCCACGCGCAGCATCGAATCGACTCGGCCAAGCGGAATGATCCTGCGCGCAAGCTCCGGGTCGATGGCCTTGCATACCGTGGCGACATTGCGCGCATTGTCTTCGTACATCACCAAATTTACACACACCGGCTTTTCGAGGCCTTGCACGCGCAGGGCCTCGAAGCTGCCCAAGTGCCCGCCAATCATCAGTCGCCCTCGCCCTGACGCCAATGGCTCCAGCAATATCTCCTCGCCGTAAACGTTGATCTCGAAATGTGTGAAGTGATATTTCAGCAGGAACATTCGATCCAAGGAAACGCACGCAAAAGTATAGAAGTGGCGAAAGATCTCCCTCAGGCGCGGTTCTCGCCCCAGCATGCGGGACAAATAGCGGCGGGAGGCGCCTCGCGCGGCAGGCACGAACATCAGAAAGTACGCCGCCACCGGAAAGACAAGCACCCTACCCGCCGTGCGGCCCAACGCCAAGGTCAATGCCACCAGCACGCGAATGGCGAATATGCTGCTGCGTTCGTGCTGTTGCAACCAGGCTTGCGACCTTGGCTTAGGTTGCGCCTGCTCTTTAGAGAGCTGCATCAGCCTTCAGTCCGCCGTGAGATCGCGGGAATGATAGGATGCGCTATACCAAGCGCCGGCGGAAGGCCAGGCTAGCGCCGAGACTTGTGCAGTGTATCGGAAGGTCATGTCGCAAGGATCATGTAGGAATTCAACGGCGGATTGTAAGGGAATGGGAGCGTTGCCCAGCTGGAATGCAGTGGGCATCGGTACCGGCCTCTTAGTGCCTCCCAAAACCAGCTCCTGAGCTACGGGACATTTGCGGCATACACCACGGTCATCTGTCCAGGGTTATGCGGCAAGCATGGCTCGAGTAATGACGCTCGACGGGATGGAAACCGCGTCGGGTACGCTGGCTCAGAATGCGATCGAGGCCTGTGTTACCCTTTAGGCCTTCCGCGCTTCGTGTTTGCTCTAGACCCTCTTGCTCTCCGCGTTGGACCCCATCACTGTCGAACATCTGCGCGAGTTCGATCAAATTCTCGACGTGCGTACGCCGTCGGAGTTTGCGCTCGACCACATTCCGGGAGCGGCCAATTGTCCCGTCTTGAACGACGAGGAGCGGGCCAGAGTGGGCACGATCTACCAGCAGGAATCCCCGTTTCGCGCGAAGAAGATCGGCGCTGTGCTGGTGTCGCGCAACATCGCCGCACATGTGGAGTCCCAATTCCAAGACAAGCCGCGAGAGTGGCGACCACTAGTGTATTGCTGGCGCGGGGGTAAGCGCAGCGGCGCCATGGTCCATATTCTGCGCGAAATCGGATGGGATGCGCGCCAACTGGCGGGTGGCTACAAGGCTTATCGCCGCCACATCGTGAGCCAGACGCCCGCGCTGGTGCAAGGGCTATGCTATCGCGTGATCTGCGGTCTGACGGGTTCGGGCAAGAGTCGTCTGCTGGGCGCGTTGGAGGCCATCGGCGAGCAAGTGTTGGATCTGGAAGGCTTGGCCGCGCACAGGGGTTCGGTGCTGGGCGACCATCCACTCATTGCGCAACCGTCGCAGAAGTTATTTGTGAGTCGGATCTGGAATGCCTTGCGTCGCGCCGATCCCAGCCGGGTGGTCTACGTCGAATCCGAAAGCAAAAAAGTGGGTTCGCTACGCGTACCTGAGGAATTGATCCAGGCCATGTGGGGATCTGCCTGCGTGTGGATCGATGCCAATACTGAAATTCGTCTCGCCTTGTTGAAGGAAGAGTACGCCCACTTCATCGCGGACCCCGAGGGTCTCATCGAGAAGCTCGTGTGCCTGCGCAACCTGCACGGCAACGAGGTCATTGAGAACTGGAGCGCTCTGGCCAGAGCGCGTAATTTCGATGATCTGGTGACGGAGCTTTTGCTGCGTCACTACGACCCGGCCTATACCAGGTCCATCGGTAGCCACTACCCCAATCTTGGCACAGCCATCCGCCGGGAAGTTCACGGCGCGACGCAACGCCACTTCGAGCACGTTGCGCAGTCCTTGAAGGAGAGTCCATGACCGCCGCGAGCTTCGCGCTTGTCCTGTTAGGCGTATTGCTCAATGCGCTCGCCCAACTACTGTTAAAGGCCGGCACCAATCGCATAGGCGTGTTCGAGTTCAGCACGGGCAACATTGTGCCGATCGGTACCGCGGTGGCGACGCAACCGCATATACTCGGCGGCCTGCTGTGCTATGTGATCAGCGTCGTGGTGTGGATCCTGGCGTTGTCGCGTACTCAGGTGAGCATTGCCTACCCCATGCTTTCCATCGGATACGTGGTGAATGCGGTGGCCGCATGGTACTTGTTCGGCGAAGCCGTGACGCCCATGCGACTCATCGGCATCGGCGTCATCATTCTGGGTGTGTTTCTGGTAGCGAGGTCCTAGTGCATTACATCCCCATCACGCGTCCCACCTTGGACGAGGAAACCATTCAAGGCGTGGTCGAAGTGTTGCGCTCCGGTTGGCTGACGACGGGTCCCAACGTCAGGCAACTGGAAGACGCGCTGTCCCGATACGTCGGTGGCAGACCGGTGCGCAGTTTTACCTCCGCCACGGCGGCGTTGGAGATCGCGCTGCAAGCCTGCGGCATCGGGCCGGGTGATGAGGTGATTCTGCCGGCCCTTAGCTTTGTCGCCTCGGCCAATGTCATCGTGCGCGTGGGCGCGAAGCCGGTGTTTGTGGACGTCGAGCTGGCGTCCCGCAATATCGATGTCAACCAAATCGAAGCCGCCATCACACCCCGTACCAAAGCCATCATGCCCGTGCATTTCGCCGGCCTGGCGGCAAACGCGGACGCAATCTACGCACTAGCCAAGAAGCACAACTTGCGTGTCATCGAAGATGCGGCGCACGCTATCGGCTCGGGATACAAAGGACGCAAGATCGGCAGCTTCGGCGATATCGTCTGCTTCAGCTTTCACCCCAATAAGAACATGACCACCATCGAAGGCGGCGCGCTGGTTTCCGAGGATACGCAAGTGCTGCGCTACGCCGAGTTGCAGCGTTTTCACGGCATTCAAAAAGACGCCGCGGGAAACACGGATGTCTTGATAGCCGGCGGCAAATCCAACCTGACCGACGTGGCCGCGCGCGTGGGTCTGGGCCAGCTAAAGCGGCTCGATGATTTCAATGCCAAACGCCTGGTCCTGGTGGCGCAGTATTTTGATCAGTTGCACACCGAACCACCCATGCTGCTCCCGGAACGCGGTGATGAGGGTCATAGCTGGCATATGTTCGCCCCGCTTCTGCCCCTGCCCCACGTGGGACTCTCGCGCCAGGATTTCATCGCCCGCATGCATGCGCGCCAGATCGGCGTGGGTATCCATTACCCTGCCATGCATCTGTTCAGCACCTATCGTGCACTGGGCTACCAAGCAGGGGATTTCCCCAATGCCGAGCGCATAGGTCGCGAAACGGTCACATTGCCCCTATTTCCGGGCATGGACTCGACGGACGTGACGCGCGTATGCCAGGCCAGCGCCGAGATCTTGCGAGTGGCCAAACACCGATAGAATAACGGCATGCAAGTGTCAGGACACCCCGTGGAACTGTCCGTGATCGTTCCCGTATACAACGAAGAAGATGGCCTCCCCGCGCTTTTTCATCGGCTTTATTCGGCGCTCGACGGGCTGCAAATCCGTTACGAGGTCCTGTTCATCAATGACGGCAGCGGGGATCGTTCCGCCGCCCTGCTCCGTGAGCAGTTCCAGCGCCGTCCCGATGCCACCAGGGTATTGCTATTCAATGGAAACTTCGGCCAGCACATGGCCATCATGGC
>JANNFC010000189.1:0-4648 GCA_031379405.1 Betaproteobacteria bacterium
CAGCGCCACCGTCATCATCGCCAGCGCAAGGTGAGACGCATCGCCCATGGGCCGGATGAGGAGGCGTTCGACCAGCATGCCGAGGACGAAAGCCAGCAAGATCGACAGCACCGCTGCCGGCAGGAAGGGCAACCCTGCCACGTTGATCATCACGTAAACCGCGAAGGCGCCAAACATGAACAGCTCGCCGTGCCCGAAGTTGACGATGGTCGTGGCGCGGAACAGCGCTGTCATGCCTAGCGCCACCAGGGCGTAGATGCTGCCCTGCGCGATACCACTGAGGAGGAGCTGCAGCAGCATCCTGTATTACTGCCACGCCTTGAGCACCACCACCTTGTCGCCCTTGAAGGTGGCCATGTTGCCGCCCTTGACGCCGGCGTGCTGGGTCGGAGAAAAGGAGATCGTCGTGCCTAGCACGCCGGTTTCGAAATTGTTGATGGAATTCAGAGCGGCCACGAGTTTCTCTCGCGTGAGCTGGGGGCCGGTCTTCTTCAATGCTTCGATCAACACCGATGTGCCGCCCATGCCGAGAAAGCTGAAGCTCTCGATGCGCTCGTCCGGGTAGTACTTGGTGATCAACGCGGCCCATTTCTTCATCTCCGGAGAATCGAAGGGCGCCACGTAGGGGTAATAGACGTAGAGGTTGTGCACTGCGGCCGCCGTCCCCACGCGCGCACGCGTATCTTCGAGCGAAATGGACTGTGGCGCGAGCACCGGCACCTTCAGCCCATACTTGTAGGCATCGCGCAGAAAGACGGTCATTTCGGCCGGATACATCATGGCTACCACCACGTCGGCGCCGGCGCCACGGACCTTGAGGATGTGAGGGGTCGCGTCGGTGGAACCTTTCTCCATGGTCAGCACCAGCGCGGGCTCCAGACCGTATTTCTTTTTCAAGTGGACGAGGGCCGGTTCCGTATTGGACTTGCCCCACTCATCGGAAGGGCTGACGAACGCGATCTTCTTGGTGCTCGGGCGCGTCATGGCGAAGTCGATCATGGTGCGGGCCACTTCGTCGCCGGTCGCAACCGACTGGAATAGCGTGGGCGCCAGCGGGTTCGAGATGCCGCCGGCGACAGCGCCGATGGTGACAAAGGGAATGTTCACCTTGATGATCTCCGGCTTGAGCGCCATCACTACGCTCGAGCACAGTCCACCGTTGATGGCGAACACTTGGTCTTGCGACACCAACTTGCGGAAGGCGGCCAAACCCTTGGCCGGATCGCAGGCCGTGTCCTCGCGGATCAACTCGATCTTGCGACCATGGATGCCGCCCTCGTCGTTAACGCGCCGATACAAGGCCTCGACGCCGAACACGGCTTTGCCGAAGACGGCGGCCGAACCGCTCATGGGGCCCATGATGCCGATCTTGATTTTGTCCTTGTCGACGCCGATGGCGACGTCCGCCGCGACAGTGGCGCCAAAGGTCGTTGCCCAGGCACCCAGGAGCGCCACGATTCGCAAGTGTCGCATGTTGCCCTTCATCAATAAGTTGTGAGTCATCGAGGTGCGTACCGAGAGTTTAACGACGCGCTTCCATTCCGGCATGCTGGCCGGAGAGGCGACCGAACACCGCGCCCTTCAGCACGGAAGTCGATCCGGTATAGGTCTTGTAGTAGATCCCGACGGTTTCCCCTGCGGCGTAAAGCCCCTCGATCGGATCGCCATCGCTGGCCAGCACTTGGCCGTTGCCGTTGACCTTAAGGCCGCCGAAGGTGAAGACGTTTGAGGAGATGATGGGATAGGCGTGGAACGGCGGGCGATCGATCATGCGCGCCCAGTTGGATTTTGCCGGTTGCAAACCTGCGGTGGCCAGCCCGTCGACTTCGAACGGCTTAAACGTCCCAGGGCGGCAAGCCGCGTTATAGGTGGCAAGGGTGGCCTCGAGTGCGTCGGCTGGCACGCCAATCTGCTTGGCAAGCGCTGCGATGCTATCTGCAACGATGGGCGGTTGGTCGGTGCGGATCGCAACCTGCTTGTTCGGCACGTCGTCGACCTTGGCGTCGAGGATCACATAGGCCAGACCTTCGGTTTGCTGAAAAATACGGCGCGTGACGGATTCATAGTGGGCATCCACGGTTCCCGGGGCTTCGTCGGTGAAGCGCTGCCCCTCGCGATTGATCAGAATGCCATAGGGAAACACGAAGATCGCCGGTTCGGCGATGCCGGAGCGCGGATCGATCGGCTCGGCGTGATAGCTGCCGAAATCACCACACGGTGCGGCGCCGATACGCAGCGCCATGCGGATGCCTTCACCCTTGTTATAGTAGCCTCCGCGCGACACGGGCCGCAGGTAGAGCGCCCGCGGTCCGACATATCCCGCAAGCATTTCCGGGTTGCCTTGGTAGCCGCCGCTTGCCAGCACCACGGCGCTGGCGCGAAACAGCATCGTGCCGTGGCCACGTCGTCGCGCGTCGATACCTGAGACGACACCTGCCTCGGTGATAAGGTCCTGCGCGGTGGTCTCGTAGAAAAATTCAACACCCAGCCTCTCGGCCGCCGATGCCAAGGTCTCGACCAGCGCCAGTCCGCCGCCACGCGGCGAGAGCCGCGGCGTACAGGTGGTGAGAAACGGCGTGGGCAAGAAGTCGAAGCGGATGCCAAAACTCTCAAGCCAACGCAGGGTGGGGCCGGCGGCCGCGGCGAACGACGATACCAGCTCAGGGTCGGCGAAACTCATCGCCTTGACGATCCCGGGCCAGCTCGCATGCGACCTTGTGGTCTCGTTGATCAGCGATGGGTCGAGATAGCCACCGGCGTTGGCGGCGAAATGGTCCTCGAAATCGTCGGCGACTTCATCGAGACTCTTCATGCGCAGGAACGCCTCGGTGTAACGCGTGTTGCCGCCCCGCTCCTCGATAGGCGCTCGCTCCAGCAGCCCGACACGAGCCCCCATTTGGCGCGCGGCAAGCGCGGCAGACAATCCTCCGATTCCGCAGCCGACCACCACGACGTCAAACATGAGCGCCTCCGCCATCCTATTTCAAAGCCTTCTGCCTATGCCCCGTGTAGCAATCATAGTTGTTTCGCGCACAGGCGTGCGATGAGCGCTGGATCGTCACGTCGATAGTGCCAGCTCCGACCGACGCGAAGCCCGGTCTTCGACCAGAGGCGCGCCAGCATGAGAGCGTAGTGCCAGGTTACCGCGAAAACATCGAGCACTACGGCATTTTCTATTTCCTTGACCCCATGCCGTACCAAAACTCCGGCGAGCACGCCCTCGGCAGGGATGATGACGTCAGCGCCCCGGGCGACAAGCCGAACTGCGCTGGCGCGGAAGCTCGCGATCACCGACTCCGGGTTGGTAAAAGCGGACGCAAGCGCGTGTTCGTCGAGGGGGGGATCAAGCGCCACGATGTCCAGCACCCGCGCCCCCAGACCATGTTTGTCCACGGCGGTCTTTGTCATCCACTGCACCGAGGGCGCATTGGAGATCATGGCCACATAGTGCCCGAGGGAGCAGCCGACCAGCACGCCACTTTCCGCCAGCGAGGCCACGGGAATGTCCACTGCGGAGCGGATCTCACGCAGAAACGGCTCGCTGAAGGACCCCACGACAAAGGCATCGTATCCCTCGCGCTCGGCCTGGATCGCGTTCTCGATCACACAGCTCAGTATCCGGTGATAGGCGTAGGCGTTGGCGAGTACGGCAGAGGGTGCGGCACCGGCGTAAGCCCCGGTCGGCAAGCCGCGCACATCCACTTGCGCCTCGTCGCCGATGACGTCGGCGGCGTGGGCCTCCAAGGCGCGCTTGTAGGCGTCAAGCCCCGCGAGCTCCGTTGCTGACTGATGCCAGATCCTCTTCACTTCGAATCTTCTATCCCTTCAAGGAATTCTGCCGGGTTCATCTTGTCGTGAGTTTACCTCGTGCTTGCGCTCGGTCGCATGGCCCCCACCATCAGCAGCGGCGGCGCCTAAGCACGCCGAGGTGCCATAACGAACGGTCGACAATCGCATCCTTTCAGTCAGCGATCGCCGGGACTAGAATACGATCCACACAAGGATGCCCTAGGAGGAGAAAAATGCATGATCTCGTGATTGACAACGCCCAAGTCGTCGATGGCCTCGGTAGCCCCGCGCAACAAGGTGGTGTCGCCATCCAGGGCGGCCGCATCGTGGCCGTTGGCAAAGACCTCGGATCGGCCCGCACTCGCGTAGACGCGGACGGACAAGTGTTGGCGCCAGGCATCATCGATCTGCATACGCACTTCGACGCCCAGCTTACCTGGGACAGCTTCGCCACGCCCTCGCCGAACAACGGTGTCACCACCGTCGTCATCGGTAACTGCGGCTTCACCATCGCGCCGTGCAAGCCGGAGCATCGCGACCTGACGATGCGCAATCTTGAGCACGTGGAAGGCATGCCGCTCGAAGCGTTGCGTGCGGGTGTCGATTGGAGCTTCGAAAGCTACGCGGAATACCTCGATCTGCTGGAGCACAAGGGTTCAGTGCCCAATGTGGCCTCGTTCTGCGGACACTCCGCGGTCCGCGTGAACGTGATGGGCGCGGATGCCATGAAGCGCACGGCCACCGATGCCGAGGTCGCGCAGATGAAGCGAATCGTGCTCGAGGCGATGGAGGCAGGCGCCATCGGGTTTTCCACGTCCACGCTGGAGCAACACAATGGGGAAGGCGGCATTCCCATGGC
>JANNFC010000260.1:0-2659 GCA_031379405.1 Betaproteobacteria bacterium
CAATGAGAGTCTCCAAGATATTGCCGCGCCACGGTTTCAGGTGTTGGTTGGAGTGTTGCGAGCATGGATGTCAGGTGCCGGGCAGCGAACTGATGAGATCAAGCCCGGCCTAGGCGCGGCCAGTATTCGTGACGAAGCAGGCAATCAAGTCGTTCTAATGCGCTCGGTCGTGGAGTACTGCGCAGAGAAGACGAATGTCCAGAAGTTCGCAATTGAATGCAGGAATGCACTCGCAAAGTCGGAGTGCTTGAGAAACGCGTTGTGGTTGAATGGGCGGAGGGACAGAAACGCCGCCGATTTCTATATGATCTACGAGTACGCCGAGAAGGACCTGGGCAGTTCAAAGCAAATAACCTCGCTCCTTGGCTTGTCAGGGAATGATCTCAAGAGCCTGAGGAAGTCGACAAACAATCTGGCGCCCCTGGATGGCGGTCGTCACGCTACTGGCGCTGAAGGGGTCGACTGGAGTCTTGCACAGCAACAGGAATTCATCGCCAGATTCCTTAAGGGCTGGATAAGGTATCGGGCTCTCGACACGCAATGCGCGTAAATTTCAGACATTGGCATTGCGAAGAACTGCCTGCTTTCGACCAGCCCAACAGGGCGCATGCAGCGGACCGGCCACGGCGGCCTGCGGCCACCGCGTCCGGCCGCTGATGCGCGGCGTTAGACCCCACCAGTGCTTGCCGAGGCACCACATCATCTGAAGCCATAAAATGATCCAAACGAAAGGAGACCATCCATGAGCGCAACAATCGAACACGCTCTGCAAAGATACGAAGCTGGGCAGATCACCCGTCGTCAGTTCGTGGCTTCACTTGCGGTGCTCATGATTGGATCTTTGCCCACTTCGGCGAAAGCAGCGGCTGCTATTCCCGCCACCACGCTGAACCACGTCACTCTACGTGTATCGGATGTAGATCGATCCGTAAACTTTTATCGGCAGCTCTTTGATCTTCCAATCGCCAATCGGCAGCAGAACAGTACCGGATTAGCTCTTGGCTCGGCTCACTTGGGTCTTTCGAAAGCTCAAGGTGGCGAGCCGCCACATATCAATCATTTCTGCCTCGGCGTTGAAAATTTCGACGCAGATCGAGTCATACAAATGCTTGATGCGTATGGTGTAAAGGGATCCATAAGAATGCGCGGTGACGTCAAGGAACTCTACTTCATGGATCCGGATAATCTCCGTGTGCAACTTCAGGACGTCAGCTATCACGGGTAAGAACCGTAACAACTGAACATCTGGACGTGTCAGAACCTGCTGTTCGCTGTTGAGCTTACGCACACGCACAAGTTGAGGGGAACTGAATTGAAACCGCTGCGCGAAATAAGTGAAAATCCAGAGAGGGTAACTGAATGCCAGCAATGCAGTTCCACTCGGCAGTCTAACGTTGCGTTGCACCGGACGCACTCCGGCGGGCTTCGCCCGTCCTCCGTGCGCCGGTGAACTTCGCGTTAGGCGTCAAAATGGTCAGCCATAAGCGTGCATCGACCTTGAGGTTAGTGGCGCTACTTGAATGGATGATGCCCACTTTGTGGTCAATAGTTGTGTCTTATCAATTCCAAAGAGAGGAGATACTCTTGAACAAGTCTCTGAAGTGGGCTCTCGCATTCGCTTCTTCTGTACTGCCACTGTCACTTTCCTCAGCCTATGCAGGAAAGAATTACGATCCTGGCGCTAATGATACCGAGGTAAAGATCGGCCAAACCATGCCCTACAGTGGGCCTGGGTCTGCATATGGAACGATCGGAAAAGCCGAAGTGGCTTATTTCAACATGCTCAATGAGCAAGGTGGAATCAATGGCCGAAAGATTCGCATAATTTCTCTCGATGATGCTTACAGTCCTCCGCGCACTGTTGAACAAATCCGCCGACTAGTCGAGGATGATCAAGTTCTGTTTACTTTCCAAACGCTTGGTACCGCATCAAACACGGCGATCCAGAAATACATGAACGCCAAGAAAGTCCCACAGCTATTTGTATCCACCGGCGCCACAAAGTGGGGTGACCCCGAACATTTTCCTTGGACGATGGGATGGCAGCCCACGTATCAGCATGAAAGCCACATCTACGCGAAGTACGTGCTTCAAACCAAACCCGATGCGAAAATCGCGATCCTCTATCAGAACGACGACTACGGCAAAGACTACCTTAAGGGCTTTAAGGATGGTCTTGGAAAGAATGCGGCAAAGGTGATCGTGGCTGAAGTCAGCTACGAGTCGACCGATCCGACCATCGACTCTCAAATCGTTTCGTTGAAAGCATCCGGGGCTGACGTTCTATTCGATATCTCGATACCAAAATTCGCCGCCCAAGCGATTCGGAAGATCTACAACATAGGATGGCAGCCCCTGCATATCATAAACAACGTTTCGAGCTCAGTTGCTGCAACGCTTCAACCAGCCGGGCTTGATAAGTCGGTTGGTCTGATTTCGAGCCAATTCGTCAAAGATCCCACGGATCCCGTATGGAAGGACGATAAGGCAATTAGAGACTATGCGCTCTTCATGAAGAAGTACTACCCAGACGGCAATCCAGACGATATCCTGAACACCTATGGGTACGCGGCCGCACAGACGCTGGTGCAAGTTATTAAGCAATGCGGTGATGAACTAACGCGCCAGAACGTAATGAATCAAGCGGCAAACCTGAAGA
>JANNFC010000269.1:0-1554 GCA_031379405.1 Betaproteobacteria bacterium
CGACAACTCGTTCATCTTGAGCCCTTCTGGGCTGTGTTCCAAGTGCGCCAGCAAATCGAAGCGCGCTAGCGAGATACCAAACTCTTCGTGCAGCCGGGCGCGCACCTCCGTTTCCACCCGGTGGTTACAGGCCAGCAACCGCAGCTTGAGTGAGAGATGATGTGCGTCGGACAAGCGCGCTTCTATGTCCATCGCCTTCAATGCTCTCGATGCGGCGGCGGCGCTCTTCATAGACCCAGGGCTTTCGGCAGCCACAACGACAAAATCGGAAACGCGATCAGCACCGCGACGCGGAACAAATCGGCCACCAAGAACGGCGTCACGCCACGCCAGATCGCACCCGTGGGCACATCCGGCAACACGCTACTCAACACGAAAACGTTCATTCCCACCGGCGGCGAGATCATGCCGATCTCCACCACGCACACGACGAGAATGCCGAACCAGACGGGATCGAATCCCAAGGCCGTGACCAAGGGAAAGAAGATGGGCACCGTCAGCAGGATCATCGACAGCTCCTCCATCGCGGTACCCAGGGCAATGTAGATCAGGCAGATGACCAGCACGACCGCAAAGGGCGAGACCTGTAGCTGCAGAACGAAATTCTTGAGATCGTCCGGTAGCGTCGTATAGTTGACGAAGTTGGCGAAGATGGAAGCGCCGATGAGAATGGTGAACAGCATCGCCGTGGTACGCGCCGATTCCGTCAACACATCGCGCAGTCCTGCGAAATTCAGATGGCCACGTAGCAAGGCGAAAAAAAATCCGCCCGTCGCGCCCACGCCGGCGGCTTCGGTCGGGGTGAACCAGCCGCCGTACATACCACCGAGCACCACCACGAACAGCAATACGACCGTCCAGATTTGCTGCAACGCGAGGAGGCGACCAACCCAAGGTGTACGCTCACCTGGAGGCCCCAGCGTCGGCTGACGGGAGGTGGCGTAGACGATAGCCGCGAGATAGAACCCTGTGGCGATGATTCCCGGCACGATACCAGCGGCGAACAATGCACCGATGCTGGTCTCGGTCATGATGCCGTAGATCACCATGATGACCGACGGCGGGATGAGAATGCCCAAAGTGCCGCCGGCGGCGATGGCTCCGGCGGCGAAGGAATCGCGGTAGTTGAAGCGTCGCATCTCGGGCATCGCCACCCGCGCCATCGTCGCGGTGGTGGCAATGGAAGACCCGCAGATGGCGCCGAATCCCGCGCACGCCAGAATGGTGGACATCGCTAGTCCGCCACGCCGATGACCGATGAAGGAATAGGCCGCTTGATACAGCTCGCGTGACATGCCCGCGCGCGTGACGAAATTGCCCATCAGCACGAACAAAGGCACCACGGATAGTGTGTACTTCGCGATATCGAGAATTTCCGTCGTGCTCGAGGAGAACGCCGCCGGCCACGAGCGCATGAGGCCGATTCCGGCCAAACCCGCGATCCCCATGCTGAAGGCGATGGGCACGCGCAGCACCATCCCTGTGTGCCAATATGACGTGCAACACCTACCCGAGACTAATTAGAGTACAAAGGTAGGAACCCACATCATGAAG
>JANNFC010000310.1:0-4619 GCA_031379405.1 Betaproteobacteria bacterium
CGCCCAGGCGAACCGCGTGCCGCCCAAAGCCCCCATTGGGATCGCCATCGGCTACGCCCTGAAGAACTGGAAGGCGCTCGTGTGCTACCTCAAGGACCCGCGCATCGAGATCGACAACAATCGCGTCGAGCGTGCGCTGCGTCCCGTCGCCCTGGGTCGCAATTATCCTCGGTCCGAAATTATGTCGGGTTTGCGCTTTAGGCTGGCTGCTTGAGACATGTGGCGCGCAGCCAGCCCAGCATAATTTCAGAGGCTTTGCAGGAACTTGAGCAAGGCGTCGGTTGGGCGAAAGCGCTTTAGTTTTGATTCCGGTGGGCCGATTGTGGCGAGCGCGCGCTCTTTCATCGCGAGATCAGCTTCGACGTATCCATGGGTTGTGATCGGACTTTCGTGTCCCAACCAGAGCGCGATGACGGTAATGTCTACGCCGGCCTGTAGCAGGTGCATGGCTGTCGTGTGACGCACCGTATGTGGTGAAATGCGCCGGTTATGTAGGGAGGGGCACTGCTTGATTGCCGCGGATGCCATCAGGGCGATTCGCTCCGCGACGTTGGAGCGGGTCATCGTGCGACATTGGCGATTGGGTACCAGGGGTTGCTCGGCGGTGAGTCCGGTGTATTTGAGCCACTGGCGCACTGCTACCGCGGTTTCTCGCCATAGGGGAACGGTGCGCTGCTTGCGACCTTTCCCATGTAATCGAACACAAGGCGTCTCCTCCAAGACGGCGTCTCGCACAAGAATGCCGAGCAATTCTGAAACGCGCGCACCGGTGTTGTAGAGCAGCATGAGCAAGATGCGATCGCGCTGCCCGCACCAGGAATGGGCATCGGCGCTGGCAAGCATAGCCTGCACCTCGTCTCGGGAGAGGAAACCAAGGAGCGGTCTATCGAATCGCTTCATTGGAATTGCGAGGATGCGTTGAGCGAGTTCCACGGCCGGTGGACATTGCAAGGCGACGTAGTGTGCGAAGGCACGCAGGGCAGCCAGTCGCGCATTTCGGCTACGAATGCTATTGTGGCGCTCGGATTCGAGGTGGGTCAGAAACGCAAGTACCAGGTCCGCACTGAGGTCGTTTAAGGTCATTTTGGTGGGGGGCTTCCCCAGAGTTCGTTCGGCGTAACACAACAACAGCCGAAACGAATCGCGGTAAGCCGAGATAGTTCGTGGGCTGACGTTCTTCTGCTGCATCAGGCGTTCGGCGAAGAAGCGCTGCAATAGGCCAGCGAACTGGGCGGGATCACCGAGGACGGGGATCATAGTGGTCCCCCCAACGCATAGCGGTGGAAGCGCGCCCCGGCCAACGACATGAGCTCGGGAATGCCGGTCAAATACCAATAGGTGTCGCTCACCTTGGCATGCCCCACGTAGGTCGACAATGCCAGCACGGCGTGATCGACACCGCAACCACGTTCGTAACTTCCCAATACACTTCGCACAATGAAGGTGTGGCGAAGATCGTGCAGCCGATGATGGGGGTAATCTCCCCGGGGCTGCCAGCCAAGCTCATCGCATAGGGTCTGGAGGGCGTACAAAACGCTTCGCCGGTCAACGGGTCGCCCGTCATCGCGCAAGAAGAAGCAATCGCAAGTCGGATGGGCGACGAGTTGGTCGCGGCGCTGGGCGTAGTCGCGTAGCGCTATGGTCGTGCTCTGATGCAAGGGTACGAGTCGATGCTTTTGAAACTTGGCCTCTCGAATGTCAAGTACTCCATTGTCGAGATCGACGTCGCTGCGGGACAAGGCAAGCGCTTCGCCAATGCGCAAGCCCGAGCTCGCCAGGAGCCCGAGGATTGTTCGACAACTCGAAGCACGTAACCCCTCTTGCGGAAGAAGGCGGGCGGTGGCATTGAGCAATGCCGCCACCTCCGCGTTTGTGTAGATGTGCGGAATCAGGCGTCGATGGGCCCTTCCGAACAGATCGCGCTCGGGAATCTCAGTCTTCGGATCCGTTCGCAGGCAGAAGCGAGCAAACCCTCGTAGCACTTCGATACGCCGAGACCAGGTAAGCGGGTTGGGCTTTCGAGCAGTGCGTGCCCAGCGGACAGCAAGCGCGAGTGTCAAGTGCTCATCGGTGCTGTTCTCCTCAGCGAAGCGTGCAAAGGATTTGAGCTGCGATTCCTCCATCTTGAGTGCGTATCCATAGGAGCGTCGATAGGCGATGTAGGCATCGACGTGTTCCATCCAACCCTTGTGCGAGGGCGCGTTCATGGTTGTTCTCCCGGCCAGGGCAACGCGACAGCTCGTAAGGCTTCCAGGTCCACACGGACGTAGTTTCCTGCCGTATCAAGACTGCGATGGCGCAGTAGATCGGCGATCTCCTTCACCGAGGCCCCTGCCCGCTGTAATCGCGTTGCGGTGGTGTGCCGCAGGACATGGGTACTGCAGAATCGATCCCGCAATCCGCAGCGCACAAAGGCTCGAGTCATGGCATTGCGAATCGCCGGCACGCCCAGGGGTTTATCGATCGGCGCGCGGTGACGCACAAATAGTCGTCGATCATTCGTTTGCGGTCTTGCCTGCTGAAGATAGCGGGCAATGACCTCCCCGGTTGACGCTGGCAGAGGGAGTTGCTGGGTACGACGGCTCTTGGTACCCTCAAGGCTGAGAGTGCCATGACGCCAGTTGATCGAATCCAATTCTAGGTGCGTCACCTCATCGGCCCTCAACGCCAAATCGAGCAGGCACCGAGCGATGGCGTAGTCACGCAGCTCGACGGGATTCGAGCAATCGAACGCCTTGAGGAAGGATTCGAGTTGGGTCTCGGAGAGCGATTTCGGTAAGGTGGATTGCGGCCAGCGGGCGATACTTGGCAATGTGACCGCCAGCGCCTGCGTCGAATCGCCTTGCAGCGCGCGAAATCGAAAGTAGCTTCTAAGACTCACGCATAGCACGCCCATAGAGGAGGGTCGCAGGCGCACCCTCGATTTCGACAGAAACGCCTCGACTTGAGCGCTGGACAGATTGGACAAAGTAGGCAACCCGATCTCGAGGCAATGATGGAGAAAGGCACGGATATCCTTCAGTCGTTTTGCACACGTTTGAGCCGCGTTCCCGCAAATGCTTCGCAAGTACTCACCATAGCGGTCGAGTTCCGCGGAAATCGCGCTCACCTCAGGGGAAGGATTGATATCCTGGATCGGCAGCAGTTTGAGCAGCTGTCGTAACGCCGCCCGAGAGTCCGCGACTGTGCTGCGAACCGCCACGGGGCATCTACAACTTCGTAGATGCTCCCGCACAAATCGGTCGACCAAAAGTGGTGCTTGGTCAGATTGACAAATCTGTTGCCGATTGATCCAGCGCCCAAAATGAGCCAATGCGCGCAAGTAAATCTCGATCGTGCGATTCGCGTAGTGCGCAGCCTCGAGCGCGTCGACGTAGTACTCAACGATACTACTGAGCGGGCCGCGGGTCAGTTCCTTCCACCAAACTCGCTTGGAAAAGCAGTGATGAACAAACATGGCAGTCTCCTGTTGCAAAGAATCGGACCTACAGGAAACCACCGATTTTTATGTCATGCTTGGTTTACTCCAGACTGTGCCAGTACCGCCCAGACAATGACATCGAGAGAACAGGGGTGCGCAAACCCGACATAATTTCGGACCGAGGATAATTCCTGCCAATGGCGATAGGCCGTATGGCGTTCTCCACAGGGTTGTTGTCGATCGGCAGATCGCCTCGCGTCACGTAGCGACTGATCGCCTCCCAGCGCTTTAAGCTGTAGTCGATGGCGCGTGCGGTGCCGCTACCCTGGGCGACACTTGTTCGGGTGTGGATGAGCCATTCGCGCAGTGCCACCAGCCTGGGTAGGGATTGTTCCCTGCGCAGCGTGGCGCGCTCCTCGATGGAGCCGTGTTTCGCCTGCGCTTCGATCACGTAGAGCTGCGCGATCCGATCGAGCGCCTGCGCGGCGATGGGTGAGGGGTGCGAGGCGTGAATCTCAAAGAACTTCCTTCTCGCGTGGGCCAGGCACGCCAATTCGGTCACGCCGTTCGTAAAGAGCGCTTTGTAGCCCTTGAAGCCATCGACCATGAGATGGCCTTTCCATCCCTCCAGGAAATTGCGTACGTGAGCCCCCGCGCGGCTACCCTGGTAGTCGAACACCACCATAGGCGCACCGGTGTCCAACGCGTTGGTGCGATAGACCCACAGGTAGGCCCGCTTCGTTTTACCTGCCCCGGGGTCCAGTTGCGCCACCGGGGTCTCATCGGCGTGCAAGATGCGACGTTCTCGCACGAGTTCCCCCAGTCGATCCGCCAGGGGCTGGAAACTCACCCCGATGCGCCCGACCCACTGCGCCAAGGTGACCCGCGAGAGCGGCACCTCCTCGCGAGCGGCGATTTGCTCCAATCGGTACAGCGGCAGATGGTCCAAGTACTTGCCGGTGATCAGCCACACGTACAAGCCGGTGGCGGCCAGGCCGCCATCGACGATCGCAGGCGGGACCGGCGCTGCCTCGATCGTCTCGCAGGCACGGCAGGCATACTGCGGGCGGATATGGCGGTTGACGAAGAAGCGCGCGGGCTCCACATCGAGTTGTTCGCTCACATCCTCGCCAATCTTCACCAGGGCGCCCCCGCACTGCCCGCACTGGCACGACTCGGGCTCATGGCGGTACTCCAC
>JANNFC010000327.1:0-5500 GCA_031379405.1 Betaproteobacteria bacterium
CGTGTGCCCACCGCTGCTGGCGGATCATTGGCCGCAGGACCGGAAGTCGCGCACGGAACCAGCGCTGAATGCTTGGTTGGCACACATGCTGGGCGAACCGGGGCCCTATGTATTCTCCGCCGTGGTGCATCGAGGCCAGACGGCGGAGGGAAATCCGATCATCGATGCCGAGCCTGTCGCCGTGACGCTCTCTGATCTGAGCTATTCGGCGCTTTCGGCCATACTGGCGGCCACCACCATTTCTCGCATTTCTCGCAGCGCTATGACTGGTCCTGCCGAAACCGGATTCCGTGGTCGCTTAGCCGCAGAGCTGGCCTCTCGTGTGGTGGATCCGCGATCAGTTACCGGACTGGATATTAATCAGGAGGCAGGCGAAGCGCTTGGGCTGGCACATTTTGAAGCGCTGGCAACCACGCTGCGTGCCGTGCTCGATAAGGCCCGGCCGTTGACGCGTAAGGACCTCGTGGTACCGGACGACGCTATCGAAGACACACTTCCCGACGAAGGCGAGTATCCGGGAGTGGTTGCGGCGGAACTCCGTGCCCGTGCCGATGACTTGATCGCGGATTTCGTCGCCTTGAAGAACGCGCTCGGCGCCACCGTAACAGCCAACGATTTGCTGGCCCGCCTCAGTGCATTGGAGGATTTCCTGCCATCGGCCAGCTGGCCGCAGCAAGCCGTTGCCATCGACGCGCCGGGGGCGGACCCCATAGGGCGAGAACAGCGCGCAGATATTGCGCGAGCGGCAATCACGGCCCTATTGCAAGAAAAACTCGACGCCGTGAACGCACCTATTGCATTGCTGGATCTCCAACCAGCTCCCACCCATGGTCAGCAGGTATTGCAGGCCATCGATCAGATCCAGCTGTTGATGGGCAAGGACTTCCCCGTACTGCCGCGATTCTCGCTGGGCGCCTATAGCGCCGAATTCAACGCCTCGTTGAGCGAACAAGATGCCCTTACGCGTAATGACCCTTGGCGCGTGGCTGGGTGGATTGCGCAACTTGCTCGCGTACGCGATGGTCTGGATGGTTTTGCCGGCGCGTTGTTGGCGCATGAGACCCTGGTGGCACTCAGTGCGGTGGAGGATTTCAAGCTTGTGCAGTACCCGCACCGCAGCGGGCAGGCCTGGGCTGCATTACCGGAGGCATGGCGTGAGGAGGAAGGCACTGCGCTCGACATCAAACAGGTCCCGGAAGAACTTCACGCCTATCTCGCGCAGCAAGGCGGCACACCTTACAAGGACATCAACCGCGCCGCACCGAAGCTCGCGCTGGCGCTGCATACTCCCAGCGGACTGGAGGCGGTGACACCCGACATGACGCTCGTCGGTCTGGTATGCGACGAATGGCCGGAGTTCATTCCCGACCCGTTCCAGACCGCCGCCATCAGCTTTCATTACGACGCGCCTGGCGCGCGTCCCCCGCAAAGCGTGCTGCTAGCGCTGCCGCCGCGCTTGGGACAGGAGCATTGGAACTTCTCCGACGTGCTTGATGTGCTGCACGAAGCCTGGGACTTGGCTCGCTTGCGTGCGGTGCGCCCGCGCGATTTGGGCAGCGGTTTGGGATTGCTCCTGCCTGGCAACTACTTGCCGCAGAGCTATACCGGCGATTTGCCCGGCGTGCGCGCTCTGGAAATGGCGCGCAAGGCGCTGCGCCAGAAGATCGGCATTGCGACGCAAGCGACCGTGGTGCCGCTCGGGAAAATCTAGGAACGCACCATGAAAATCGAATTCACCAAAGCCTCGGCCGCCTTCAAAGATCTGGTTGCCTCCACTAAAAAGCCGGTCTATCTCGGCCACACGCGGCTTGAAACCCAGCCCACTACCATCAACCTCAAAGCAGGTCTGCAGGCAGCCTTGGCGGACCCATTGTGGATGCTGGCGCGGCAATGGCAGTTCAACGAGTTTCAAGGTGAGGATGCGGGTACGCCCATCAAGTTAAGCTTTGCGGTGCAAGGCAAGCGAGTGGATCGTTTCCGCGCCGGCAATGATTCGGCCGCGGCCTGGGAACCCATCGGCGATGTGCCTATCGAGACGCGCGTGGAGGCCGAGCCCATCTGGGGCCGGCATGCAAGATTGGCTGGCGAAGCGGGGCTTTGGCTATTGCGTCGGGCGCCCAGTGTTTCCATTCGCAATGCACTGCAAACGAACTACGCCTTATCGTTGCCGATGCCTGACGATCCGGAAGCCGATCTGGCGGGTGTGCTGTGGTCAACGGTTTTGCATAAGCGCGCGCTCGACGCGAACAAGCTGCGTGATGCACTGCTGCCTTTCTGGAATGCGGGCGTACTTACAGGACTGCCGGCAGCGCTTGCCTTGGCGCCCGCGGAAGTGCCGATCGTGCAAAGCCTGTTGGAAGATTGGATGCGGTGGTTGGAGGCGCTGGCGCATGATGGGAAAGCGGACAATCCCGCCTGGCAGCGTGCACGGATGGAGTACGCCTTCGCGTTGTCCAGCGGCGCGGTCGCACTCAGCGCGCAGGAATACACCGATGGCCATGTGGATTGGGACGATTTTCGCGCCGAGGCCTTGCCTCAACGCGATCAGCCGCCAGTCATGACGCATGAATTTGCGGTGGCGCAACGTCATCCCTCGCCGGTGCGCTATCCCGGCATGCCGGCAGAGCGCTACTGGGAGTTCGAGGACGGGCAAGTCAACTTCGCCGGCGCCGAGGCAGGCGTCACCGATTTGCTGCGCATGAGTGTCACCGAATTCGCGCTGACTTTCGGTAATGACTGGTTCATTGTGCCGGTGCGTCTGCCGGTGGGCTGGCTGTATAAGGTCAGCCATTTCCGGGTGACCGATACATTCGGCATCCCCGCTGACGTGCGGCCCGTGGAAAAAATCGGGCAGGTGCCTTGGAGCATGTACGATGTCAGCGCGCACTCGAATCTTGGCGGGGATCTCGATCAAACGCTATTCATACCTGACAGTCTCGATGGCGTGCAGGAGGGAGCCGTGTTGGAACACACCTTGTTGGCACGCGATGAAATGGCCAATCTGGCGTGGGCGATTGAAAAGAAGGTGCAAGGCGTGTCCGGAGATCCGCTCGATCGCGACATGGAGGCAAAGTCTCTCGCCTTCCAGCAACAGATCCATTTCGATACGCTGCCCGATGCTCCGCAACTGGTCTATCGCCTCGCCACGCCCGTGCCCGCCAACTGGACGCCGCTGCTGCCGGTGCGCAAAGGACTGAACTTGGCGGACCCCTTGGAAATCCACTTGGAACGCGCCGGTATGAAGCACTTTTATCCGGAGGCCTCGGTAGAGGTTCTGGGCGCCGTCGACCCCGCCTATACCGCCTTTCTCAACGGACTGGATGCGCAGCCAAACTTCATCACCCGGCTGAGCATCGACGCCAATTTGCGCGCCTATGTATTCTTCCCTCGAGGTTGGCTGTTGCGCAGCGACCCTACACAGCCCATGTCCGATGTCGATCGATTGCAGATCGAGGAAGAGGAAGTCCCACGCATTGGTGCCAGCCTCAAGCGCAAATTCCAGTACGCCCGCAGCAGTGATGGCCGAAGCTGGCTCTGGATTGGCCGCAGCAAATTGGCAGGCCGAGGCGAATCCGCCAGCAATCTGCGCTTTGACGTGGCGGTCAAGGCAACGACGTGGCGGTAGAGTTCCGCTTTCTGGGTACTAGATAAAAAGCCGCCTGAGGAGCCGCATCACGCCATTCTCTGGAGATCTCTTGGGATCGCTACTGAGTCCGCACGGCTTTTCTTGAACGCAAACGTAGAGGGCGCTGCTAACTCGCCCACACAGTGACCCACCGCGGGTGGAGAATGCACACTTGTCAGGGATTCTCACTGCTGTGTCCGCTATCGCCGCCGTCGAAGACAGCAAGGCCAAGCCGGCAGCCAAATTCACTAGTGTCTGTTTCATGAACGACGCACTCGATCGCATAGTCTTTCCTCCGGCCAAAGGGATTAGGGGCGGCGCATGCCTGGCCGATGAAATACGCCTGCCGTGGTGTTGGCTACGTATCTTCATCATCCGATTCGTAACTTGCACGCCCGCAAGTTCCGCAACCGCAACCAAGAAATCTCCTTGTCATAGCCGCGTTGCGGAAGCGCAACGCCATGGTTGCGGCCACGCTGAAGTTCATTAGAATGGGTTCGGCTGCTTACCAATGGCAGCGTCTTTGGCAGGATCGGAAGGCTTGCTCCACTCACAGGCGATGACGCCGTGGAATGCTTTCGCTGGATCATGTCCTTCGCTCAACGACGAGAGGAAAGTTATGCACAGAGACCCAAAGGCGGCCGAACTGCTGTCGCGCTTGCAGAAAAACCTGGGCACCACCCAGTTGGTGAACGAAATCAACCGCAACGCCAGCAACCTCGATAGCCGTTATACCCGATCACATCTTCACTACTGGACGCAATTGAAGCGTCCTATCCCCGGGGAAATCGTGACCTGGCTCCAGAAGGAGGCGTTCATCCGCCTTACTCCATGGGGCAGTTACGCGTTTCTCGGCAAGAAGGCGCCTTGGCTGGAGATTGTTTTGGACGCCCTTCGCAAACCCGAGCCAGATCTCAACGCCGCCTTGGATTTAGTGCTGCGTCTGGAAAAGGCTGGAGACAATATTCCCGAGCGTCCGCTCTCGGCCGATACCTGGCCGTCCCTATCCGCGTTGGTTGGAACGATTCTCCGCGTGAAGGGACTGCTGCCGGATGCCCGCAGGGCATTCGAGCGCGCGGTCGATCTGGCCGAAAAATACGCCCCGGAGTTGTTGCCGCGTTACCGGACAAACCTGCTGAACATTGGCAGAGAGGTGCGCTTTGAAGACTTTAAGCACAAACTCATTTCACCGGAGGCTTACCGCGGCTACCTGAAGGCTATTCTGGCGAAGCAGAGGGAAGTCCTAGGACAAGCGCAGTTAGAAAGCGATCGCACGTTGGCGCTCAAGCATTGCCTGCGCCTCACAAGCCTGCTGGATGATCGGCGCGAATTCTCCTACTTCCTGTGCGAAGCCCGCAAGTGCAAAGGCTTCGGTCCGAGCCCGGAAGACCGGGATAGAGCGCTTGTCCGGTTTATGAATGCGGAGCACGACGAGGATCGTGATTTCGAGAATGCACGTGAGTATCGGTGCTTCACGGAGTTGGTTACCAATGACTAAGCCGCGAGCAGTCAAGGTGAACGCAGACCAACACGCGAGGGCAAAGGAGTTTGTTATGAAAAGAGCACGGATATCACTGACTACGGCAGCCATTGCTGCAGTGGTGCAATTAGCAGCGGGGCAAGCGTTGGCTGCGGATGCCGCGATAAACCAGACTGCACCTGAACAGATGCCACTCAGCCATTCGGTGGCGGTGTGCAAACTGGTAGTACTCGATTTTTCTGTTGTTGCTCGAGGAGGCGACTACGGCGTTTGAGTCGCAGGGAATCCGGTTACATCTTTTGTCCGGTACTGAATTGCTTAGGTCATGTCTCGCCTTCGATACTGAATGGCCTCGGCTACCTGTGATGTGGTGATTTGCTCAACACCTGCAAGAT
>JANNFC010000335.1:0-2777 GCA_031379405.1 Betaproteobacteria bacterium
AGGGTCTGTGCGGAATCATTGCCGATGAATTGCAGCGGCAACACCCCCATGCCCACCAGGTTGGACCGGTGGATGCGCTCGAAGCTGCGCGCCACGACTGCTTTGACTCCGAGTAGCTGTGTGCCTTTCGCCGCCCAGTCCCGCGATGAACCGGTTCCATACTCTTCGCCGGCGAAGATGACAGTGGGCGTATCCTCCTCGACGTACTTCATGGCGGCATCGTAAATGGTCATCGCCTCACCGCTGGGTTGAAACAACGTGAGCCCGCCTTCTACTCGTGAGCCGTCGGTCTTGGCGGGCAGCATCAGGTTCCTGATGCGCACGTTGGCGAAGGTGCCGCGCATCATCACTTCGTGATTACCGCGTCGCGCGCCATAGCTGTTGAAATCCGCCTTGATCACGCCGTTGCCCACTAGGTACTTGCCCGCCGGCGCGCTTTCCTTGATGGAACCGGCCGGGCTGATGTGATCGGTGGTGACGGAATCGCCAAAAATGCCCAGGATGCGTGCGCCGGCAATGGCGCTGACGGCGCCCGGCTGCATTACGAATTGATCGAAGAAGGGCGGCTCGGCGATGTAAGTGGATGCCGGCCAGTTGTACACCTGTCCGCTGGCGGAAGGCACGTTGTTCCACAGATCGTTGCCTTTAGTAAAGTCAGCGTAGAGACTTTGGAAAGTTTTCGGATCCATGGCGTACTTCAAGCAATCGTGGATCTCTTCGCTGGTGGGCCAGATGTCACCGATCCAAACGTCCTGGCCGTCAGCCCCCTTGCCCACGGGCTCGTGCATGAGGTCCGTCAGCATGCTCCCGGCGATGGCGTAAGCCACTACCAAGGGCGGTGAAGCCAGAAAATTGGCGCGCAGATTCGGATGAATGCGCGCCTCGAAATTGCGGTTGCCCGACAATACGGCCGCACACACCAAATCGTTTTGAGTGATGGCTTCGTCGATACTTTCCGCCAACGGTCCGGCGTTGCCGATGCAGGTGGTGCAGCCGTACCCAGCTAGATAAAAACCCAGCTTCTCCAGGGAGGGTAGCAAGCCCGCTTTCTGCAGATAATCGCTTACCACCCGTGACCCGGGTGCGAGTGACGTCTTGATGTGCGCTTTGACCGTCATGCCCTTCGCAGCCGCTTTCTGGGCCAGGATGCCGGCCGCAATCAGCACGCTGGGATTGGAGGTGTTGGTGCAGGAGGTGATGGCGGCGATCAGCACGTCGCCGGAGCCGATGTCGACGCCGTCCTTGGTCTTGAAGCGTTGTGTGAGCTCCGCGCTCTTCTTGGCAAAGCCGTTATCGGCCACGGGCTGGACAAAGAGTTCGGAAAACTTCGCCTTGACGCTGCCCAGCTCGATACGGTCCTGGGGCCGCTTAGGTCCGGCCAGGGAAGGCGCCACGATGGACAGATCCAACGCCAACACCTGGCTGTAGTCGATATCGCCGGCTTTCGGTACACCATAGAGTTTCTGCGCCTTGAAGTAGGCGGCGAAGGCGTCCACCTCGTCCTGGGTGCGGCCGGTGCCCTCGAAGTACTTTATGGTGACGTCGTCAACGGGGAAGAAACCCATGGTGGCCCCATATTCGGGCGCCATGTTGGCGATGGTGGCGCGATCGGGTAGCGCCAGATTCTCTACACCTTCGCCGAAGAATTCGACAAACTTGCCCACCACTTTGGCTTTACGCAGCATTTCCGTGAGGGTGAGGACCAGGTCGGTGGCGGTGACGCCCCCGCGCAATTTCCCCGTGAGATTCACCCCCACCACGTCCGGCGTCAGGAAATACACCGGTTGGCCTAACATGCCGGCTTCCGCCTCGATACCGCCCACCCCCCAGCCCACCACACCTATCCCATTGATCATGGTGGTGTGGGAGTCGGTGCCCACCAGGGTATCCGGGTAGTACACGCCATTCTTGTGATGCACGCCGCGCGCGAGATATTCCAGATTTACCTGATGCACGATGCCGATGCCCGGTGGCACCACCTTGAAGGTATCGAAGGCTTGCATGCCCCATTTCATGAACTGATAGCGCTCGCCGTTGCGCTCGAATTCCAGCGCCATGTTCTTCTGTAGTGCGTCGGCTGAGCCGTAGTGATCGATCTGCACGGAGTGATCCACCACCAGATCCACCGGGACCAGCGGCTCGATGATTTTCGGATTCTTGCCCATGCGGCTGGCCACGCCTCGCATGGCGGCCAGATCCGCCAGCAGCGGCACGCCGGTGAAGTCCTGCAACACGATGCGCGCCACCACAAAGGGGATCTCATCCACGCGCGCCGCATTCGGCTTCCAGTTGGCCAGCTGCTTGACGTGCTCTTGCGTGACCTTCTTGCCGTCGCAATGGCGCAGCACCGCCTCCAGCACGATACGGATGGACACCGGCAGCCGGGAGATCTTGCCGACCTTGGCCTTCTCCAGCGCCGGCAGCGAATAGAACTTGCCGGTCCTACCGGTGGCGGGTCTGAATTCCTGGAGGGTGTTGTGCAGATTGTGGGGCATGGGTCACCTTGAGTGATAGGGAAAAGCGCCAGGAACTGTTATCGGACCATCCTGGGCGTGGTGAAGGGTCGTCCGCCCGGGCCAGGACACTGGCATGCAGGGCAAAGGTCGATTTTATATGCAGATGACCCGCTGGAGGAGGACGGTCGGCCAAATTCCAGATTGGCTACGTGCTGCCCCATCGTGACGGCTGCGCGGCCGCCCAGGCTTCCGACTACACTTCTGCCTGCTCCAGCACCGTCTGCATGGCTTTCTCTTGCTTGTCGGGCGGATACCCTTACT
>JANNFC010000351.1:0-1920 GCA_031379405.1 Betaproteobacteria bacterium
ATGCGGAATGGATCGACCGCATTCGCGTAAAACTCGATGAAGTCGAAAGCGACAAAGTGCAACCGGTGCGTAGCGATGTACCACTGCTCGACCGCCAGCAGGCATTCGGCTGGACACAGGAGGAGCTCAAGTTCCTGCTCACGCCTATGGCGTTGAACGGCGAAGAAGCGATTGGGTCGATGGGCAACGATTCACCCTTGGCCGTCTTATCCAATAAAAACAAGACGTTATATCACTATTTCAAGCAGTTGTTCGCACAGGTGACCAACCCACCGATCGATCCGATCCGCGAAGAACTGGTGACCTCCCTGGTGTCGTTCATCGGACCCAAGCCCAATCTGCTGGGGGTTGATGAAACCAACCCCCCTATCCGTCTCGAAGTCAGTCAGCCGGTAATCGACTTCTATGAAATGGAGAAAATTCGCCACATTGACCGCTATACCGACGGCAAATTCAAATCCTGCGAGATTGACATCACCTATCCGCTGGCTTGGGGCAATGAGGCCATTGAAGCGCGTCTGGCGAGTCTCGCTGCTCAGGCCGAAGATGCGGTGCGCACGGGCTACTCGATTATTATTCTTTCCGACCGCAAGGTGAATTGCGACAACGTCGCGATTCCGGCGCTGCTGGCGCTGTCTGCCATTCATCAGCATCTGGTAGACAAGGGACTGCGCACCAGTGCCGGCTTGGTGGTGGAAACCGGATCGGCACGCGAAGTGCATCACTTCGCGCTACTCGGCGGCTATGGTGCTGAAGCTATACATCCCTTTTTGGCGATGGAAACGCTCATCGATCTTGCGGACCACCAATTGCTCGGCGCAGATGTTGACGCCAAGAAAGCCATCAAGAATTTTGTCAAGGCCGTGGGCAAAGGATTGCGCAAAGTCATGTCGAAGATGGGCATCTCGACCTACATGTCTTACACCGGCGCACAGATATTCGAAGCTGTTGGTCTCGCCAAACCCCTGGTCGACAAATATTTTACCGGCACCACATCCAATGTCGAAGGCATAGGCGTTTTCCGCGTCGCCGAGGAAGCAATTCGCATACATCGCGCGGCGTTCAGCAACGACCCCGTGCTCGCGGGCGCGCTTGATGCGGGGGGTGAGTACGCCTGGCGCGTGCGCGGTGAAGAACACATGTGGACGCCCGATGCCATCGCCAGACTCCAGCATTCGGCACGCCACAACAGCTATTCCAGCTTCAAGGAATATGCGCAGATTATCAACGACCAGTCAAAGCGGCACATGACCTTCCGCGGGCTGTTCGAGTTCAGGTTGGGGGTCTGCCAGCCGGTGCCTCTAGACGAAGTTGAACCTGCCGCGGAAATTGTCAAACGCTTCTCCACCGGCGCGATGTCGCTGGGATCAATTTCCACCGAAGCGCATACTTCGCTGGCGATTGCGATGAACCGCATGGGCGGGAAATCCAACACCGGTGAGGGTGGCGAAGACCGCAACCGCTATCCGCGGGTCAAGGCTGGTGAAACGCTTCAATCGAAGCTCGGCAAGACACGCGTGGAAAACTACGCCGAAATCCGCGAAGGCGATTCGCTCAAATCGAAAATCAAGCAAGTCGCTTCAGGGCGCTTCGGTGTCACTGCAGAGTATCTCGCCAGCGCAGAACAGATCCAGATCAAAATGGCGCAGGGCGCGAAGCCAGGCGAAGGCGGCCAGTTGCCGGGCAAGAAGGTGTCCGAATACATAGCAGAGTTGCGCTATTCGACGCCAGGCGTCGAGTTAATCTCGCCGCCGCCGCATCACGATATTTATTCGATTGAAGACCTGGCGCAACTGATACATGACCTTAAAAACGGTAATCCCCGCGCCTCGATCAGCGTGAAACTGGTATCCGAGATCGGTGTCGGCACCATAGCGGCTGGCGTGGCCACGGCTAAAGCCGACCATGTGACGATTTCCG
>JANNFC010000145.1:0-2357 GCA_031379405.1 Betaproteobacteria bacterium
AAGACCGATTGGGCGGGACGATCGGTGAAGTGCGCGATCTGCTCTTCCCACTCGGCCTTGAGCGATGCCGGGCAGACCACCAGCACGCGCGCGATACCTTTACGACGGGCCAGCAGCTCGCAGGCGGCGATCGCCTGCACGGTCTTGCCGAGCCCCATTTCGTCGGCCAGGAGCGCCCGTTCTCCAAAAGCGAGGTGCAGCATGCCCTCTCGTTGGTAAGGGAGGAGAGGCAACTTCACGAGATCGAAGCTGGCCTTGCCGCGCTCAACTTCGCCGAGGAATTTCGCGCGCGCCTTGACGCGCGAACGCTGGCGCTGTTCCCGTTCGAGCCATGAGTTGATATGACGGGAAACACGGATGCCGCGGCGCACATGTGCCGGCGCCGATGGCCAGGCCGCCAGGAGCTTGGCGACCTTGGCTGGATCAATGTCGAGGTCTCCGCTGGGTTTCAAGAAGGGGCGAAGCCAGTCGCGCGCCGCTCGCCTGTTACCGCCGGACGCGGGCCAGACTAGCGCAGGGCGTGCCGCCTCGCGGCGATCGAGGAAGATTTCTACGCGCGCGCGGCCCTCCCGAGCAGCCTCGTCAAACGCCGCCGCATCCTGCCGGCGCAACACCGCAAGTACACCTTCGATATGCTTGCAGGTGCCGAGACCGTTGACGCGGTGATCGATGCAGCCGCAGGAGTTTATGTGCTGATCAACACTGCGGATCTCGATCTCGTAGCTGCCGCCACTCGTCGCGGCGAAGCGCGCCTCAGGCACTGTCTTGGGGCGCGCCTCCGGCACGACGCGGATGCGAAACGTACCGAAGATCGGTTGCCTTGGCTCGAGCGGCTCGAGCGCGGTGACCTCCGTGCGGCCACGCCAGCGGCGCAGCGCGATTTCTTCCTCGTCGGTGGTGTTCCAGCCTTGCGCCTGCGGTGGCCGGTCGAGGACGGTGCGCGCACGCGCCGTCTTGCTCGCGCCACGTTGCTTCGAAGCCTCTTGTGCCGGCGCGTCCTGCCCGGCCATCGCGTGCGAATCCTTAAGCATGAAGGGACGGTAGGCAGCGGTGTCCAATTTGAGCAATAACTCGAGGCTGGTGTTTGAGCCCGTTTCCACATGTATCGAAGGGCTGGCGTCATGGACGTCTGCTATGGAAGGCTGCTTGCCCCTCGCGATCGCTGGAACCCGCGCGTATGTTGCTTGAATCGGACAGAACCGGTGGCCGAACATTAGACCAAGTGGGAATAGAGATGAAATTGACGCCATTCGTCGGCAACTCGCTGTGCTCGACGTCGTGCCGAAGGCGTGCCCCTTCAGAACGTTAGTAAAATCAATAAGTTGCGAGTTTTTTTTAAATCTAACCCCACAATTTTCCCCTCGTGGAATGATGGTCTCGCAGGGGGCTGGAGGGTACACGGTGCAACAATGAACGCGGCCTTAGCGTACGATTTTTTCCGTTTCGTGAGGCGACTTCACAAAGACCAGTGACCTTGCCCACTTCGCCGGCTCCTCGACGAACTGAGTGGGTGGGTTGGGAATCGTGGGTGGTCATCCTGCGGCCTGAACCTCGTGGCAGAGCGAAAGCCGTCGGGACGGGCGGCGGTCAAGGACGCGCACTTCGCGCGCCCGAGGGGGCTTGTCCTTGAGGGCCGACCGGCGCGGCGGCACACTGTAAGCCGTGGATCAGCCACAACATTCAGGGCACCGCAGCATCGGCGCAGAACGAATTCGGTAGCTGGACCCGGCGCAGCGCGATTTCGGAGCAGTGCGCGCCAAGGCTGTTTATTTGGATCGCACTATCATGGCGTACAGAAAGGCTACCCACTCCAAACGTCGGAGAGCCAGAAATTGGCCATTCACCGACAACAGGAATCCGTGGCAAGAAATGACTTGCAAGAGACTCCCGAATTTTACGATGTTGAACTTGCGAAGACCCATCATGTGAAATTCAGTTATCAAGGCCCGCTTTCGAGCGAGTTTTTTTTTGGTGCGCCAGGCATGGCGCGGGGTGCCGTAAGGCACCGTTCGGCCGGGTTGGTATCCGGCTGATGACTTGGAGGTGGAAGTCCTCTGCGGGCCCTGGGTGTGGGAACCGCTAGCCGAACAGCAAGGGTGTCCGGAGCGATCCGGAATCTGAAGGAAGCTGCAGGCAAAATGCCGGCCTGACGTACAGGAAACGCATATAAGGCGTCAGCACTCGGGCGAGAGGGCCAAAAGACTCAAAGCCCAATACATCCCGGAGGGTGCGAACGTAGATGCGACAGGTTCACGGCATGAAGGTCACGCGTCTTACCCTGGGACGTCTGCCGTCCTGCCCGCTCTCCTCGGAGAGCGTGTGCTACCGGCGCTGCAAGGCGGCGGGATGGGACGGCA
>JANNFC010000366.1:0-13605 GCA_031379405.1 Betaproteobacteria bacterium
GCCGTTGTTCTGCTGCGCCGCCCCTTTGATGGAACGGGCGAGGTTATAGAACTCGACCAGATAGTTGTTGATGTCGAGCGTCCCCACGGCATCGTATTGGTTACCGGACCCACGGGATCAGGCAAGACCACGACTTTGTATTCGACCATGAAGCTGCTGGCCGTACCCGAAGTCAACGTTTGCACCGTGGAAGATCCGATCGAGATGATCGAGCCGCTATTCAATCAGATGCAGATACAACCGGCGATCGGTCTGGACTTCGCGTCCGGCATTCGCACGTTGATGCGGCAGGACCCGGACATCATCATGGTGGGCGAAATCCGCGACAGCGAAACCGCCGACATGGCGATTCAAGCCGCCCTGACCGGTCACCTCGTCCTGTCCACGCTGCACACCAACGACGCACCCTCCGCGATAACGCGTCTACTCGACATTGGCGTGGAGCCTTACCTGCTCACCTCAACCATCCTGGGCGTCATGGCGCAGCGTCTGGTCCGCACATTGTGTCAGCACTGCCGCGAAGCCGTTCCCCTGGACGACGAGACTTGGCGGCAAGTAACGTTGCCGTGGCAAGCGGTCAAGCCAAGCGTTGTCTACCAAGCGCGCGGGTGCCTGGAATGCCGCATGACTGGATATTCAGGCCGCATGGGTTTGTACGAAATGCTGATGATGACACCCGCCATGCGAAAACTGGTGGACGGTAATGCCGACTTGCAAGCATTGCGCGAACAGGCCTATCGCGACGGCATGAAACCACTGCGGGTCAGCGGCGCCATCAAAATTGCCGCCGGACACACGACGCCCGAAGAAGTACTTAAGGTTGCCCCCCCGGCCTCTGCCGAGCGCGCCGTCGTCGCCAACCCGTCCTAGGGAATCGCAGCCGCAGCACTACCGTATGAGAAAAGCGGGCTAGCCAGGCGCGCCTCGCCCCCGTAAACTTCTCCGCAAATTCCATTGTGACCCCACAACCGTAGTCTTCGCAGAGAACCATGCAGTCTAAAATTGCCCTCGCGCGCTACGCCCCTCAGGTACGCGATCGAGCGGTTTCCGCCAATATCGGGCTGGCGCTGTGCTACGTGTTCGCCGGCTGGATCGGCCTGCACTTTACCGCATCACATCCATCCATCGCAGACTTGTGGCCTGCCTCCGGACTGGCACTGGCGGCCGTTTTGCTCGGCGGGCTGCGTCTGCTTCCGGGGATCGCCCTAGGGGCCCTCATCGTGGGGCTTGCAACGACCGGCAACATTTGGGTTTCCGTTTTAGTGATGATCGGCAGCGGACTCGAGGCATGGTTGGGCTTTACGCTGCTGCAACGTGTGCCTCGATTTTCAACACGGCTAAGCAACGTGCGTTCGGTCACCGCACTCTTGGGCATTAGTGCCCTGAGTCCGATGCCCGCCGCACTAATCGGCCCGTGGAGCCTGTACGGCGCGGGCAAGGTTGCCCCGCACGAACTCTGTGGCCTGATATCCACATGGTGGTTAGGCGACTTCCTAGCAATGCTACTGGTCACGCCCGTCTTACTGTCGTGGTGGGGCAACGCTTCATTGGATCTGAGCACACGCCGGTTGCGTGCACCGCTATGGTTCCTGCCGATTCTCGCCGTGGTGAGCTTCGGAGTACTTGACGGAAGACTGGACTGGATAGCAGGCAGCACCTCGTCGCTCTACCTGCTTTTCCCTTTCGTCATTTTGCTGGCGCTGGGCGAAAACATACGGCTTTGTACGTTAGGCAATCTCATAGTCCTGGGATTTGCTTTCTGGGGTCTGTCGCGCGGGCATGGTCCCTTTACCCCGCAAGGGGCTCTACCTCTGCAATTCGTCCTCACCGCGATCGGCGTCACTAGCATGCTGGTGGTCGCACTATCCAGCGACCGGGCACGTGCACTGCACGACTCGGAACGAGCTCTGAATCGTTTTCGGTCGCTGACCACCTTGTCGGCCGACTGGTACTGGGAATCCGACGCCCAACACCGCTTCACTTTCTTGTCCGAGCGTTACGAGGAGAAATCGGGATTGCGTTTGGCGGACACCCTGGGCAAGACTCGCCACGAAATTCCCGTCAATTGCTTCGAATCCGAAGCAAGCAAGCACGATCATAGTCAGACTCTAACAGCACGCAGGCCATTTCACGACCTTATCCTCAAGCGCATCGGTTCGGACGGTGTCACGCGTTGGGCCTCCGTAAGCGGCGAGCCCGAGTTCAGTCACACAGGAGAATTTCAGGGCTACCGCGGCGTCGGCCACGACATCACCGCCTCGCGGAAAAATGCATTGCGAATAGAAGAATCGGAGCGCTTTCTCGACGCACTCATCAACGCCATTGCAAGCCCTGTGCTGGTAAAGGATGAATCCCATCGTTATATCGCGGCCAACGCTGCTTTCTCCGTATTCTTTTCAAGACCCTTGTCAGAGACCTTGGGCAAAACCGATGCGGATTTCTTCCTGCCTGAGAAAGCGGAGTACTTTCGGCGTACCGACACCGAAGCGTTCGAGCACGGCCATGTCAAATACGAAGCCGCCTACCCCATTGGGGCCAGGATCTACTGGATGCACGTGCGGAAATCTTCCGTGACGCTTCCGGATGGCCGCAGAATCGTGGTCTTGATCATGATGGATGTCACCGAGCGGAAAGCGGTAGAAAGCCGCTTGCGGGACAGCGAGCAACGCTTTCGTGATTTCGCCGAAGCCGCTGGCGACTACGCCTTCGAGATCGGCCTGGACGGCCGCTTCACTTACTGCTCCGCGCGCGGATCGTTGATTTGGGGCTACCCACAAGAGGAGCTGGTAGGGCGGAAACCGTCCGAATTCATGCCGGAGGAAGAAACCGCGAGAGTGCGAGAATGGTTAGGCGAAAACCTGCGCGAGGATGGATCCTTCCGAGATCTGCAACACCGAGTCGTAACCAAGCAGGGCGAAGAACGCTGGGTACAAGTCAACTCGGTAGGAATGTACGATAGCCAGGGCACACGCATCGGCCAGCGCGGCTCCGGGCGAGACATCACCGATCGCAAAACAGTGGAAGACCGCATCAACTTCCTCGCCACCCGTGATGCCCTCACGGGGCTACCCAATCGCGTATTGTTCGGCGACCGTATCACGCAGGCCATCGCAGTCGCCAAGCGAACCGGCCAGATGGTGGCGCTGTTCTTCATGGACCTGGATCGTTTCAAGTACATCAACGACTCCTTAGGGCATGATGTGGGCGACATGCTGCTGAAGCAAGTGGCCGAGCGTATGCTGAGTTGCGTGCGCAAGCGCGATACGCTGGCACGCGTCGGCGGTGACGAATTTGTGCTGGCGCTGGAAGGTTTGCAGCAAGCCGAGGACGTGGCACAGGTAGCCGCCAAGATCATTCGCTCGGTGGCGCAACCCATCGAGATCGGGAGTCACACCCTGACGACCTCGTGCAGCATCGGCATCAGCATCTTCCCCGGCGACGCCGAGGACGATCGCACTCTGATGAAGAATGCCGACACCGCCATGTATCACGCCAAGGAACGGGGGCGCAACAACTTCCAGTTCTTCTCCAGCGACATGAACACGCGCGCGGTGGAGCGCAACAATCTCGAAGTTGCATTGCGGCGTTCGGTGGAAAACAATGATTTCGTTTTGCACTATCAACCAACCGTGGATATCCGCAGTGGACGCTTGATTGGTGTGGAGGCGCTACTGCGCTGGAATCACCCGGAGAAGGGACTGACGGCACCGACATTTTTCATCGACGTCGCGGAGGACTGCGGCCTCATCAACCCCATCGGACTGTGGGTACTGCGTGAAGCCTGCCAATGCGCAAAAAAATGGGATCTCGCGGGCTATCCCTCGATCAACATCTCGGTGAATGTCTCGTCGCGACAACTGGTCAAGCCGAACGAATTTGCTCGCAGCTTAACCAGGATACTGGCAGACACGGAACTCGATCCGAAGCGCCTCGAATTGGAAGTGACCGAAGCGCTATTGCTGCATAACGCCGATGAGATCATCTCCACCTTGCGCAAGCTCACCCGCGATGGCGTGCGCATTAGCGTCGATGATTTCGGAACGGGATACTCGTCGCTGTCGTATCTACGCCAGTTCCCCATCGATTCGGTAAAGATCGACAGAACGTTCGTGCGTGACGTCGATACCAATCCCGAACACGCCTCGGTCATTCAAGCCATCGTCGCCATGGGACACAGCCTGGGACTCAGCATCACTGCAGAAGGCGTGGAAACCCGCGCCCAAATGAATATGCTGACAGACTTGGGCTGCGACGCCTATCAAGGCAATCTCTACAGCAAGCCGCTACCCGCCATCGACATCGCCGCAAAATTCCTGGCCCCCGGTGAACTGGATCTGCAGATCGCTAAAACGTAACCCGGACAGCACGTGGGGCGGAAAAGCGCAGTGCCCCCTATCTCGTCAATTCCCGCATCCCCGCCTCCAACCCTTGCAGCGTCAGCGGGAACATACGATCGCCCATGAGCTGCTTCGCCAGACCGATGGATTCGTAGTATCCCCAGCGCTCCTCGGGTTGCGGATTGAGCCAGATGGCGTGGTGATAGATATCGGTCAGGCGCCGCATCCACACGGCCCCTGCTTCGGGGTTATGGTGCTCAACGCTGCCGCCGGGATAAGCGATTTCGTAGGGACTCATGGTGGCATCGCCCACGAATACCAACTTGTAATCGTGACCGTAGGTGTGCATCACCTGCCACGTCGCCATCTTTTCGGTGTGGCGGCGACGGTTGTCTTTCCACAGCGCTTCGTAGATGAAGTTGTGGAAGTAAAAATATTCGAGGTGTTTGAATTCCACGCGCGCGGCTGAGAATAGCTCTTCACACACACGGATGTGATCATCCATGGAACCGCCGATGTCGAGGAACAGCAACACTTTCACCGCGTTGTGCCGCTCCGGCACCATCTTCAGATCGAGGTAGCCCGCGTTGCGAGCCGTGGAACGGATGGTGTCGTCGAGATCGAGCTCTTCCGGCGCACCTTCACGCGCGAACTTGCGTAGACGCCGCAATGCAACTTTGATATTGCGCGTGCCGAGTTCGACGCAATCATCCAGATTGCGGTACTCGCGCTGATCCCATACCTTGACCGCGCGCCGATTACGGGAACCCTCTTGCCCGATGCGCACGCCTTCCGGGTTGTAACCGTAGGCGCCATAGGGTGAGGTACCGGCGGTGCCAATCCATTTGGAGCCACCTTGATGCCGCCCCTTCTGTTCCTCCAGGCGCTGGCGTAGCGTCTCCATCAGCTTTTCCCAACCGCCCAGAGACTGCACCAACGCCTTCTCTTCCTGCGTTAAGTTCTTCTCCATCAGTTTGCGCAGCCACTCCTCAGGAATCTGCGCAATCAAAGTGGGTACGACTTCCAGCCCCTTGAAATAGGCGCCAAAGGCTTGGTCGAACTTGTCGAAGTGCTTCTCGTCTTTCACCAGACAGGTGCGCGACAAGTAATAGAACTCGTGCATGCTGCCCCAGGCCACTTTCTTCTGCATGGCCTCCAGCAACATCAAGAATTCCTTGAGGGAGACCGGCACGCCGGCCTTCTTGAGTTCGAGGAAAAAACTGATGAGCATCGATCGGGCTATGTGTTTGAACGACGGCGTGACATGAACACCAGGCGCTCGAACAGATGGACGTCCTGTTCGTTCTTCAACAGCGCACCGTGCAGCGGCGGAATGATCTTGGTTTGATTGCGGGACCGAAGGGTTTCTTCGGAAATATCCTCTGCGACCAGCAGCTTCAACCAATCCAAAAACTCCGAGGTGGAAGGCTTCTTCTTCAGCCCTGGCACTTCGCGCATCTCGAAAAAGGCTTCCAGCGCCTCACGCAGAAGCGTCTTCTTGATGTCCGGATAGTGCACATTGACGATCTGCTCCAGGACGTCCTTGTCCGGAAAACGGATGTAGTGAAAAAAGCAGCGGCGCAAGAACGCGTCCGGCAGCTCCTTCTCGTTGTTACTGGTGATGATGATGGTGGGTCGCGTTTTGGCCTTGATCAACTGCTGAAGTTCGTAGACATAGAACTCCATCCGGTCCAGTTCGCGCAGCAGATCGTTGGGAAACTCGATGTCGGCCTTGTCGATCTCGTCGATCAAGACCACGCAGGGACCATCGTGAGAAAACGCCTCCCACAGCGGCCCCTTCTTGATGTAATTGGCGATATCGTGCACTCTTGGATCGCCCAGTTGCGAATCACGCAAGCGCGACACCGCGTCGTACTCATACAGGCCCTGTTGCGCCTTGCTGGTGGATTTGATGTGCCACTGGATGAGGGGGCGCTTCAGCGCCTCGGCCACCTCCATCGCCAGCATCGTCTTGCCGGTGCCGGGTTCCCCTTTGATCAATAGCGGACGCTCCAAAGCGATGGCGGCATTGACCGCCATCATCAGATCGTCGGTGGCGATGTAGTTCTGTGTGCCCGTAAAACGCGTCATGTTTGTTCTCTTGGTGTAGCAGTGATGCCGATTATACGGAGAGCCAGACGTAACCCCGAGTGTAGTAACCCCGAGTGTAGAATTGCGCCAACTCTGTATCTCCTGTATCCCATCCTACCCTCACACCCGATATGCCAAGATTCAACGCCAATGTCTCCATGATGTACAACGAGGTCGATTTCCTGGACCGCTTCGCTGCCGCTGCGAAGTCGGGCTTCAAGGGCGTCGAATTCCTTTTCCCCTACGCCTACGACAAGCAACGGCTTGCGGACTTGGTGCGCAAGAGCAACCTGCAAGTCGTTCTATTCAACGCCCCGCCCGGCAACTGGGACGCGGGCGACCGGGGCCTGGCCTGCGATCCCAATCGCGTGGGCGAGTTTCAGGAGAGCATCGGCAAAGCCATCGATTACGCGGTCGCCCTCAAGTGCCCGCAGATTCACTGCATGGGGGGATTGAAGCCACGTGGCGTAAACGAAGAGAAGATGCGCGCGGCCTATATCGCCAACCTTCAGTTCGCCGGAAACGAACTGGCCAAGCACAACCTCAAGTTGTTGATCGAAGCCATCAATACCCGAGATATCCCCGGTTTCTACTTGAATACTTCCGCGCAGGCGATGGACATCATGCATTACGCCAACGTGCCCAATCTGGCCTTCCAGTACGACATTTATCACATGCAGATCATGGAAGGCGATCTGGCACCTACCATCGAGAAGCTGCTGCCCAAAATCGGCCACATGCAACTAGCCGATACGCCAGGACGCCACGAGCCGGGCACCGGCGAGATCAACTACGAGTTCCTGTTCAAGCACATCGACAAGATCGCATACCCAGGATGGATAGGCTGCGAGTACCGTCCGGCGGCAAACACCGAGGATGGGCTGGGTTGGGCCAGAGCCTATCTCTGAGCGTTGTTTTATATCTTCCAAATAATCGGAGTTTCAATGAGCAAAGTTGGATTCATCGGTCTGGGCATCATGGGTAAACCCATGGTCGCCAACCTCATCAAGGGCGGTCACAACCTCTATTTGCATAGCCGAAGCGGCGTACCAGCGGACCTGACTTCTACTGGCGGCATTGCGTGCGCCTCGGCCAAAGCCGTGGCACAACAAGCGGAAATCATCATCACCATGCTGCCCGATACCCCCGACGTCGAGCGCGTTCTGTTCGGCGCCGACGGGATTACCGAAGGACTGACGGCGGGCAAGGTGGTCATCGACATGAGTTCCATCTCCCCCCTCGACACCAAGGCATTCGCCGAGCGCATCAATAAGCTGGGTTGCGAGTACGTGGATGCGCCCGTTTCCGGTGGAGAAGTCGGTGCCAAAGCTGCCTCCCTCACCATCATGGTGGGCGCCACCGAAGCCACCTTCGAAAAGGTGAAGCCGCTATTCGATCAGATGGGCAAGAACATCACGCTGGTGGGCGGCAATGGCGCGGGACAGACCTGCAAGGTCGCCAATCAGATCATCGTCGCACTCAATATCGAAGCGGTGGGTGAGGCGCTATTGTTTGCCTCGAAGATGGGCGCCGATCCAGCCAAGGTACGTCAGGCTTTGATGGGCGGCTTTGCTGCTTCACGCGTCCTGGAAGTGCATGGCGAGCGTATGATCAAGCGCACCTTTGAACCGGGTTTTCGTATCGAACTGCATCAGAAGGATCTGAATCTGGCATTGCAGAACGCGCGCAAAGTCGGCGTGAGTCTTCCCAACACGGCCACCGCGCAGGAGTTGTTCAATGCTTGTCAGGCACAAGGTGGCGGCAAGTGGGATCACTCCGGGATGGTGAAGGCGCTGGAAACTTTGGCCAATCATCCGGTGGCGAAGTAAACCCTCAACGCACACGGCGATGACCCAGGATCCTAAGCAACTGCTAAAGGAAATGTTCGACGCCGCCATCGCCCGCGCGATGCCGGCGCGATGCGTTCCGCCGTTTCTTCCGAAGGCACCGAAAGGCCGCACCTTAGTGATCGGAGCAGGCAAGGCGGCAGCAACGATGGCGCAAGCCGTCGAGGCCAATTGGCAAGGCGATATCGAGGGTCTGGTCATTACGCGCTACGGTCACCACGCAGCGTGCAAGCACATTCAAGTGGTGGAGGCAGCCCATCCCGTCCCCGACCTAGCGGGACGCGAGGCGGCCGAGCGCGTGCTCAACATGGTGCAGGGATTGACGGCAGATGACCTTGTCCTGTGCCTGATTTCGGGTGGCGGTTCCGCGCTCATGACGCTGCCCGCGGTCGGTCTTACCTTGCAAGACAAGCAAGCCATCAATCGCGCGCTGCTCAAGAGCGGCGCCAACATCGGCGAGATGAATTGCGTGCGCAAACATCTTTCCGCCATCAAAGGCGGGCGCTTGGCTGCCGCCGCCTATCCTGCGCGCGTGGTCAGTTTGTTGATTTCAGATGTCCCCGGCGACGATCCTGCCGTCATTGCATCCGGGCCCACCGTGCCTGATCCCACCACTTTCGACGACGCCACGGCCATCCTCGACAAGTATGGCATTCGCGAACCCGCTGCCGTGGTCGAACATCTGCGCGCCAAGTCGAACGAAACGCCCAAGGCAAATGACCCTCGACTCGCCAACAACGAAACGCATCTGATCGCCGCACCTCAGCAGTCACTGGAAACGGCAGCCGAGGTCGCGCGCAGAGCCGGGATCACGCCGCTCATTCTGGGCGACAGCATCGAAGGGGAAGCGCGCGAAGTTGCGCTGGTGCACGCAGGCATCGTGCGCCAGATATTGCGGCACAATCAACCGGCGGCAAAACCTTGCGTTCTGCTTTCCGGCGGTGAGACCACCGTCACGGTGCGTGGCAATGGACGCGGAGGACGCAACGTAGAATTCCTGTTGGCGCTCACCGTGGCGTTAGGTGGCGAGCGCGGCGTCTACGCATTGGCAGGCGACACCGACGGCGTGGATGGCACCGAAGATAACGCCGGCGCCATCGCCACGCCGGATTCACTCGCACGTGCAGCAGCGCTTGGCGTGAATGCCAAGGCTGCGCTCGCCAATAACGACGGCTACAGCTTCTTCGCGGCACTGGGCGATCTGGTGAAAACCGGTCCGACACTCACCAACGTGAATGACCTGCGCGCCATTCTTGTCACGGGGTAATCCAGATGGGCAAGCAGGAACGTTTTGATCAACTCGTACAGCCACTCGTCGATAAGCACGAATTGATTCGTCGATTGTCGGCGGTGCTCAAACCAGATTGCCTGCTATACGACGCGGAAGATATGCGCCCCTATGAGTGCGACGGTCTGTCCGCTTACACGCAACTGCCCATGGTCGTCGCGCTTCCCGAGAACGAAGCGCAAGTGCAAGCCGTGATGCGCGTGTGCCATGCGGCACGTGTACCCGTGGTGGCGCGCGGTGCGGGCACAGGGCTGTCGGGCGGCGCCATGCCGCACGCGCAAGGTGTCACGCTAGGCCTGTCCAAACTGAAAAAAATTCTGGAAATCGATCCCGTGGCTCGCATGGCTCGCGTACAACCTGGGGTGCGCAACCTCGCCATCTCCGATGCTGCCGCACCCTACGGCTTGTACTATGCACCCGATCCTTCCAGTCAGATTGCGTGCTCCATCGGCGGCAATGTTGCCGAGAATTCCGGTGGCGTGCATTGTCTGAAGTATGGCCTCACCGTGCACAACGTGCAGAAAGTTCGATTCGTCACCATTGAAGGCGAATTATTGGAATTGGGAGGCGATGGCCTGGACAACCCCGGCTACGATCTTCTGGCACTCATTACCGGATCGGAAGGTCTGCTAGGCGTAACCACGGAGATCACCGTGAAGCTGTTGCCTACGCCGGTAAAAGCGCAGGTCGTGCTGGCGGCTTTTAGCAGCTTGGTGGACGCAGGCAACGCCGTGGCGAATATCATCGGAGCGGGCATCATCCCCGCAGGATTGGAGATGATGGACAAACCCGCGGTGCATGCGGTCGAGCAATTCGTGCATGCCGGCTATCCGCTGGACGCCGAAGCGATTCTGCTGTGCGAAAGCGATGGCACCCCCGAGGAAGTCGAGAACGAAATCGCGCGAGTCTCGGAGATCATGCGGACGAGCGGTGCGTTTGAAATTCGCACCTCACGCGATGATGCCGAGCGTTTGAAATTCTGGTCGGGCCGCAAATCCGCCTTCCCCGCCGTGGGCCGCATCGTGCCGGATTACTTTTGCATGGACGGCACCATTCCGAAGCGGCGGCTGGCCGAAGTGCTCGACGGCATCAGCAAACTGCAGGACACGCATCAGTTGCGCTGCGCCAACGTATTCCATGCGGGCGACGGCAACCTGCATCCCCTTATCATGTTCGATGCCAATGACGATGCGCAGCTACAGCGCGCCAAACAGTTCGGCTCGGACATCTTGCGCTTGTGCATCGAGGTCGGCGGCACCGTCACCGGCGAACACGGCGTGGGCATCGAAAAGATCAACGAGATGTGCATTCAATTCGGGCAGGCGGAATTGCTTCAGTTTCACGCCATCAAACACGCCTTCGATGCGTTCGCCCTGCTCAATCCGGGCAAAGCCGTTCCCACCCTGCGCCGTTGTGCCGAGTTCGGCGCCATGCATGTGCATCGCGGACAAACCAAGTTCCCCGAACTGCCACGCTTCTAGCAATGACCGATCTCGTATCCGAATTCAGCCAACGCGTCCAAGCCGCGGCAAAGCAAGGCAGCGCCCTGCGTCCCCGCGGCGGCGGTTCCAAGGACTTTCATGCTTGCAAACTCGGCGGCGAACCCCTGGATGTCAGTGGCTATCAAGGCATCGTCAATTACGACCCCACCGAATTGATCATCACCGCCAAGGCGGGAACGCCGATCTGTGATATCGAAGCCACTCTCGCCGAAGGCGGGCAAATGCTTGCGTGCGAACCGCCTCGCCTGTCCGCAGGCAGCACTTTAGGCGGCTGTGTCGCCGCGGGCTGGTCCGGCCCGCGGCGCGCGTATGCGGGTTCCGTACGCGATTTCGTACTCGGAACGCGCATCCTCAATGGCCGCGGGGAAGATTTACGCTTCGGCGGCGAGGTGATGAAGAATGTCGCCGGCTTCGACCTATCGCGCTTGATGACCGGCTCCTTCGGCACCCTTGGGTTGATATTGGAAGTGTCCCTCAAGGTTTTGCCGCGTCCGCTACAAGAACTCACACTTCGATTCGACCTGGACGAGGCGCACGCTATCGCTGCGATGAATGCGTGGGCCGCGCAACCGCTGCCTCTTTCGGGCACTGCATGGTTCGACAACAAACTGTACGTACGGCTCTCCGGCCCGGAACCTGCCGTGCGCGCGGCGAAGGAAAAGATGGGCGGCGAGCCGCAAAGCGATGCGCAAGCGCTGTGGACAAGCGTGCGCGATCAAACGCTTCCACATTTCAGTGGAACCCTTTGGCGCTTGTCCATCAAGTCCACCACCCCTGCCTTGAATTTGCCGGGCAAGAGTTTGCTGGAATGGAATGGCGCGCTACGCTGGCTCAACAGCGCCGCTGACGCGACGGCGGTGCACGCCGCGGCTCGCAAAGCAGGTGGGCACGCGTTACGCTATCGCGGCGGAGACTTGAGTCAAGGTCTGTTCCAACCCGACCCGGCGATGCTCAAACTACAGCAGCGCATAATGGCCGCGCTGGATCCGGATAACGTTTTCAGTCCCGCGCGACTGCACCCTTCTCTTTAGACATCCTTCGTGAAAACCTCCCTCGCCACATTCATCAAAGACACGCCGGAAGGCAAAGAGGCCGACGCCATTTTGCGCAGTTGCGTGCACTGCGGATTCTGCACCGCCACCTGTCCAACCTACCAGTTGTTAGGCGACGAATTGGACAGCCCTCGTGGACGCATCTACCTGATGAAGGAGATGCTGGAAGGTAATAAGGTCACCGCGAAGACACAGCTACCTCTGGACCGCTGCCTGACCTGCCGATCCTGCGAAACCACCTGCCCGTCCGGTGTGCAATATGGACGGCTGGTCGATATCGGCCGGCACATCGTGGAGCAGCACGTGGAACGCCCACTGGCGGACAAGCTCAAGCGCAAGACCCTCAACGCGGTCATCCCCAGGGGCCAGGTGTTCTCTCCACTGATGAAGCTCGGACAGACCTTCAAACCGTTTCTGCCGTCGGTGCTAAGCAGGAAGATTCCGTCCGTCTCGTCTTCACGCAGCGTTCGTACGCCATGGCCTGCGCCACGCCACGCGCGCAGGATGCTGGTGTTGGAAGGCTGTGCCCAACCCGCGTTAGCGCCCAACATCAATGCCGCCACCGCCAGAGTGTTGGACAAAATCGGCATTTCGCTCATCGTCGCGCCCAATGCCGGCTGCTGCGGCGCCGTGTCCTATCACCTCAGTTATCAGGACGAGGGCCTCGGCTACATGCGGCGCAACATCGATGCTTGGTGGCCCTACGTCAGCCAAGGTACGGAGGCGATCGTCATGACGGCTAGCGGTTGCGGCACCATGGTCAAGGAATACGCTCACCTGCTGCGCAACGATGCGCGCTATGCCGAAAAGGCGGAGCGAATCTCCGCGCTAACGAAGGATCTGTGCGAAGTGCTGAGCACGGAACAAGACAAGCTCAGCAAAATCGTGAATCAATCCGCGAAACCGAAGGTGGCATTCCACCCACCGTGCTCTTTGCAGCACGGACAACAGATCAAGGGTGTCACCGAAGGCATACTGCGTTCTCTAGGTTTTGCGCTCGCGCCCGTGCCGGATGCACATTTGTGCTGCGGCTCGGCAGGCACCTACTCCATCTTGCAGGAAGAACTCGCGCAGAAGCTGCTGCACAACAAGGTCGATGCCCTCGGCAGCGGCAAACCAGAAGTGATCGCCACCGCCAACATCGGCTGCCTGACTCATATTCAAGGCGGCACGCGCATTCCGGTGAAGCATTGGATCGAGTTGGTGGACGAACGCACGCGCTAGTGATCCACCGTCGCTAACAGGCGAAGGCATCGCGACAGAATAAAGGGGGACTTCGCGGGCGGGGTATTGACCCCGCCCTTGACCAAAGGAGGCTCCGTACGGATCCCTTTTCGCCCTCTTTGGAATCCCCCGAAGTTTGCCCCCGCGCCAAGAGCGCGGGGAATACGCGTTCACTAGCCCGCATTTCTCACAACCCATGGGGCATTGCTGATTCAGTCATCGCGCACTACACGCGTGCCCGCTTTGCCCGCAAGGGCTGCGCTG
>JANNFC010000375.1:0-15607 GCA_031379405.1 Betaproteobacteria bacterium
TCAGTTGCCGGGCACGCTCAACACCGTGCCGGCCGCGCTGCTAAAGGTCGAAAAGCTGCCCGACGGAACATTCGTCGGCCGCTTCCGCTACGGCGACCGGTATCTGGAACGCAAGGACGCAATCGCGTTCGACCCTTTTCAGCTCCCGCTCGGCGACACCATCCACGAATTCACCAAGCTGAAGGGCATTCCCGGCGCCGTGCGCGACGCCGGGCCCGACGCCTGGGGGCGGCGTGTGATCGAGCACAAGCTGGAACGAAGCCCCGGCGACCTGGAGGAAATCGACTATCTACTGAACGGGCCGCAGGATGGCGCTGGCTACTTAAGCTTCGGCTCCAAGCAGGAACCTCCTGCGCCGAAGCGCCGATACAACCGCACGCATCAACTGGCCGACCTGATCTCTGCTGCGGAAGCGATCGAAGAGGGCAAACGCGTGCCCGTCCAAATTCTCGAACAGCTCGAGCCCGGTACCTCCATGGGCGGCGCTAGGCCCAAGGCCACGCTCGAAGACGGCAACCACCTGTGGCTCGGCAAGTTCCCGGAAAAAGGCGACCGCTACAACCTCCAGCGAGTGGAATACGCCACGCTTGAGCTTGCGCGCCGCTGTGGCATCAACGTCTGCAACGCCCGTCTGCAGCCCGTCGCGGGACACGACGTGCTCATGGTGGAGCGCTTCGACCGCGATTACACCGAGGGGGGCTATCTCCGCTTCGGGCTCGTCAGCGGCCTGACCTTGCTCGACTGCGACGACGGCCACATGGCGCGGGAGCGCTGGTCCTATCTGTTGCTTGCGGATCAGCTGCGCCGCTGGTCGGAGAAGCCCGACGCAGATCGCGTCGAGCTATTCCGGCGCATCGTCTTCAACGCCGCCGTTACCAACAACGACGACCATCCCCGCAACCATGCGGTACTTCGCGCCGGGCACGGATGGCGCCTGACGCCGGCGTATGACCTGGTGCCCGCGCCGCTGGTCAGCCTTGAACGCCGCGACCTTGCGATGACCGTCGGAACCTACGGCCGCACGGCAAGCATCTACAACCTGCGTTCCCAATGCGAGCGGTTTGGACTAACCGCAGAAGCGGCGAGGCAGGAAATCGAGAATATCGTAGCGATCGTTCGGGGGTGGCGCGAGCATTTCCTTGCCTGGGGCGTGTCGAAAAAGGATGTCGATTACATGGCGCAGGCATTCCTGCCCGAGTGTTTCTTCTTCGAAAAGCCGCCGGAGGTTTGAAACGTTACAGCTTGCTGTTCGGCGACCGGACCTACGAGCGCGAAATGATGGCTGCGCCAATAAGAGCGACTATGACGACCGCAGCAAGCGGCGGGCTGGCGGGTGGCAAGCCGTGACAGTACGCCACGAAGCCTTCGCAATTCCAAGTGAACGCGTTGTATTGCACGCGAGGTGCAGTCCGGGCGCGATAAAGCACTTCCCACGCCGTCAGATTTCCGGGATGACCATCATCCTTCCAAGGTTGTCCGGACGTGAAGGCATCCCACGTTTCCTCTGCTATGCCACCAGTCCGTGCAGAGTTTGAGATGACCATTGGTTTCCCGCCTTACGACCGATCGGACACAATGCCCTTGTGGCGGAAAAAGATGTATGCGGGAACCGAAACGATTGTTCCTGGCGCCGGCCACGGACGCTGATTATCGAAGTTGCTAATCATGCTTGTCTCCTGTTCTTCACATATGCATAACACGCATCTATGAACGCCCAAGCAAGACCCCCTAAACCGACCATTCCGTACACGGCCCTAGTCGGCCAAATGCTTCTGCGCCATCGCGGGCGCATGGGGCTCGACCAGAATGATCTGGCCAAGGCTCTGAACGCTTCATAGTCTGCCCACTCCAGGATTGAACAGGGCGACACCACGATCTCGATCTCCCAGCTTCGAGTGATCGCCCGGCGCCTCGACATCGGGCCAAGCGCCGTATTGAGCGAGGCGGACCGGCTGGCCGAGCAACTCCGCGGGCAGGGCGTGGACGTCAGTGACGAAAAAGGTGTCCATCCGGCCGCCATCATGATCGGACTCGGCATACTCGCGGCGATCCTAGCCTCGTCGAAATAGAACCGCGGCGCCGTGCGCTACGGGCAACCAATTGACGGGCTACGGAGAGCAGTAGAGAGCTACGAGCAGCTCCAGGGATAGGCATCGCTTTTTTTCCGGTTGTTGTCCCACTGAAGCGGCTGCAGGTTCGATAGGTCGTCGGAGCCGCCCCTCGCGACCGGCTTTTCGTGATCGACCTCCCAGCCGTGATCGGAGTTCGTATTGCCGTACTCCGAGCGCTTCATCGGCTTTCCGCACATGTTGGCATCGCCCCGGTTTCCCGGACACTACCCTAAGCTTGGTCTAGCTTTTTCATACTGATCCGGACTCACTAGACCGAGCGTCGAATGTCGACGCCGTGGATTGTAGAACCGTTCGATGTAATCAAACACGTCCGCACGGGCCTGGTCCCTGGTGGCGTGGTTCCTGCGGTCCAGGCGCTTGCGTTGGATCGTCGAGAAGAAGCTCTCCATCGCCGCATTGTCCCAGCAGTCGCCCCGCCTGCTCATGCTGCAGGTAATCCCCTGATCGCTCATGGGAGTGTGGGTGGGCGTCATTCAGTTTATTTTGGGAAGGGCGGGCCGTAGCGCAATCCGACGCCGCCCAAAGTGACGTAATGCCAGGTAAGGAACGATTCCTACAATTGCGGGTGGCTAGGGACGTGCATTTTCCTGATAATAGGGTCCTACCTCAAGCCCAGCCGTTTTCTTACAGAGTGAGTGGGGGGTTTGTCAGGTTCGTAGACGACTTCAAAAGGGTTATGCCTCCACTGAATCGAAGAGAATCGAGAGTGCAACGCGCAGGGCCGGCACGCATCGCGTCGCTGGTGGCCTTTGCCGTAGTCATGGTGGGCATTCTCGTGTTCCTTTTCTTTAAGAGCCAAACGGGCGAATTGAGTCGTCAGAATGAGATCATAGCGAGTCTGCGGCAGCTCAAGGAGATCGATTCGCGCTGGAACGTGATTCTCGCCGCTTTTCGGGGCGGCGCGCTGGAGACGCTGCCCCCTTCCGGCATTGTCAGCGAAGGATTGCGTCGCCAGTTGGATACACTGGCGCAACAAACTACCGTTCTCGGAAAAGAACAACTGGTGAGCTGGTCGGGGGAACTGCGGGCCACTTTCGAAGAAAAGGCACGCTTGATGGTCGCCTTCGAGTCGGCGAGCAAGGCGGTGCTGCAGGCCCGGCGCGAAGCCTTGACGGCACTCGACGGGGCGCGCGAGCAACTGGGTAGCAGTAACTTGGCGCAGGACGTAGACGTGACTTATGGCGCGCTGTCTTTGTTCCTGCATGATCCCAGCGGCGGTCCGGCCGCTCGGCTGGAGAACGCCGCCAGCGGGCTCCTAAGCCGAGCGGGCGGAGCCGCGTCCTCGGTGCGCACGTCACTGTCGCAATTGGCGTCGCCCCTGCAGACCATATTGCGCTTGCAACCCGGGGTGGTCGATCTGATTCGGCAAATCGCTTTTCTTCCCACCTCGCCGCGGCTTGATTCCATTTCCTCCGCCTTCGACCGGGAATTCCAAATGCTCGCCGAGCATAAGGAACTGTTCCGCATCTATCTGGCCGCCTACTCCGCCGCGTTACTGGTGTTTCTGGGTTACGTCGGATGGCAGTTGCGCCTGAGCTACCGTCAATTGAACGATGTGAATGGGGCGTTGCGTGCGTCCAACGAAACCCTGGAGCAACGGGTCAAGGAACGCACGCGCGAGTTGACCGAAGCCCTGGCCCACCTCAAGGATTCCGAGTCCATGTTGATTCAGACAGAGAAAATGTCTTCCCTCGGCCAAATGGTGGCCGGCAACGCGCATGAAATAAACACGCCGCTGGCTTATGTGAAGAGCAGCCTGGAATCCATGGATACCCGGATTCCCGAGGTGCGCTCCCTGATGGACGATTGCGAAATCCTGATTGGTATGCTCGACCGCGGAGATGCCAGCGACGAGGATTTGGCGCGACAATTTCAGAGCGTGTCGCAGCGCGCTAAGGAGTTCCGTGACAATCGCGCGGCCGAGGAGATGACCACATCGATTGCGGATGGCTTGCATGGTATCGGGCAGATCGCAGAGATCGTTGCCAATCTCAAGAACTTCAGTCGGCTCGATCGCAGCAAGATCAGTCGCTTTAACATTAATGAGGGCCTGGAGAGCACGTTGGTGATCGCGCGCAATCTGCTCAAGAACAAGCGTGTGGTGAAACAGTTCGCCGAATTGCCGTCGATCGAATGCTCACCGTCACAGATCAATCAGGTGTTTCTCAACCTCATCACCAACGCGGCGCAGGCCACCGAGGGGCGCGCCGGCGAGATCACGTTAGTGACGCAAATGGCAGCAGAAGCCGGGCAGATTCGTATCGATGTGGCAGACAATGGCCATGGTATCGCGCAAGACATCCTTTCCAAGATTTTCGATCCGTTCTTCACCACCAAGGACGTGGGCAAGGGCACCGGGTTGGGATTGTCTATCGCCTACAAGATCGTGCAAGAGCACGGAGGTCGCATCGAAGTCAGCTCCAAGGTGGGCGTGGGGACACGCTTTTCGGTGACTTTGCCCATACGATCTTCCGCATCCAAGCTGGCTATTGCAGCTTGATGATTCGGCATTATTCCCGAGCCCATGTCCAACCCGAATCGAATTGGCCGTTATGAAATACGCACCGTGTTGGGCAGGGGCGCCATCGCCGTGGTGTGGGAAGCCTGGGATCCTGTCTTACAACGTATGGTCGCCCTCAAGGCCATTGAAAGGTCGCGACTAGACGCTGATTCATCCTCGATAAAAAGTCTGGCGCGCTTGCAGCGCGAAGCGCAGGCCGCAGCGCGCTTGGTGCATCCGAATATCGTCGCGGTGTACGAGTTTGGTGAGGATGAAGGGCACGCATTCATCGCGATGGAGCGTGTCAGCGGTCGCCCGCTTTCCAACTATCTGCACGATGAGGACTTCCGCTCGGAATTGCCGCAAGTGCGCGAGATCATCGCCGGCATCCTGGAGGCACTGGCTTACTCTCACAGCGAAGGCGTGGTGCACCGGGATATCAAACCATCCAATATTCTGGTGAGCCGCGAAGGCACCATCAAGGTCACGGATTTTGGCATCGCGCGCATGGAAGTAGGCAATTCGACGTTGCAAGGTAATGTCATCGGCACGCCCTACTACATGTCGCCGGAACAGTATCGGGGGCAGCAAGCCGATTGGCGCACTGACTTGTTCTCCACGGGCGTGATTTTGTATGAGTTGCTCACCGGCGAGAAGCCCTTCCCTGGCAGTACCAGCGCAGCGGTGATGCATCGCGTATTGATGGACGAACCAGTCAACCCTTCACTTATCAATTCGCACTTGCCTAAGGAGATCGACGCGGTTGCGCTGATGGCCTTGGCCAAAGATCCACAGGATCGCTTTCAGTCGGCGCGTGAGTTTCTGCAGATGATTGACGCGGTACTGCGCAGACAGCTGGGGCAGGGTAAAACACGAACCTCGGTGGCAGGGCGCGACGCACCGGTCGGTGATGAGTCAGCGTCCGCGGATTGCATCGCGCGTCCAACGACACAGGGCAATAGGCTGAGCGCGGCACGTCGTCTGTCCACCACCATCCAGCAAAGACAGGAACCCGCAGGCGATCCTTCCCCGACCTTGCGTCAACCCGCATCTCGTCAGCCTGGATCTTCTTTACCGCTATCTCCACAACCTGTATCCCGGCCAGCCAAAGATTCCGTGACCGCACTCAAGGGCGCCGCGCGCATCCACACGCGGGAAATCAGAGTCGAGCCGGAGTTGTCGACCTCACCTCCAGTGGTCTATCAGGCGGTGACGGATACCCGGCCGCGTATTCTTTTCGTGGACGACGAGGAGCGCATTCTCACGGCTTTGCGTAGCGTATTTCGTACGCAGTACGATGTGGTCACCACGGCACAGCCTTTCGATGCGTTGAAGATGGTGGAGAGCTCCACCTTTCCGGTGGTGGTGAGCGACCAGCGCATGCCGGGCATGCTCGGTGTGGAGTTTCTGCGCAAGGTGCGCGAAGTGTCGCCGGGAACGGTGCGCATTCTCCTGACCGGTTACTCCGATCTCGCCTCCATGGTGGGTTCCATCAATGATGGCGAGGTATACCGCTTCATTAGCAAACCTTGGGATACGCACGAAATTCAAGAGATCGTGGCCGATGCCATCAGCATTGGCAACCGCTTGATCAAGCGCGGTGTCAGCACCGCTCTCCCGCCGCCCATTACGCGTGACGCCATTTTGGTGGTGGGCGAGGGGCGCGAAGTCTACGATGAAGTGGCGGGATTTCTCAACAGTTCTGCCGAGGTGGTAGCGGCCAGAGGCATCACCGATGCGCTGTCATTCCTGCAGAAGCGCGATACTGCTGTGGTGATTGCCGACGTGGACGCTGGCCTGGACAACTATCTGGTGTTTTTGAACGTGCTCAAGCGCGAGCGTCCTGAGATTCTGGTGATCGCGTTGACCTCGGCTTCGGATTCCGAGTATGTCATTCAGCTGATCAACTCCGCTCAAATTTACCGGTTTCTCAACAAGCCGGTCAACTGGGAGTTGATGGAGCAGTACGTGCGCGCCGCCATCGCGCAGCACGAAGCCTACCGCGCGACTCCCGAGCTATTGGATCAACATTCGGTCAAGGAATCGCAGCAAGCCATCGAATCTACCATCGCGCGCTGGATCAAGGATGGTTTGAGGACACTTAAAGGACGGTTCACCGCGTCGAACCGTCCCCGGCTCTAGGAGCCTGTCGGACTTAGGTGTTCGATAGCGAAACGGTGGGAGGGCGAGGACAGATTTCGATGATTTCGACGCGCATATGGGGAATATGTAAGGAGAAAGCGGCTAAATATGGACCGCTCTCCCGCCGTTGCAGCCGAATCATCCTAAGTCCGACAGGCTCCTAGCCCATTAGTCCCGCTGTAATGTGCGGCTTCAACGTCGCAAGCAACTGATCGTAGATCTTCGGACTTCCGGCAACGATGCGCCCACTATGCATAAAGCCGTCATTGCCCTCTAGATCGCCCACCAGTCCGCCCGCTTCGGTGATCAGCAACACGCCGGCCGCCATGTCCCATGGGGAAAGCCCAATCTCGAAGAAGCCGTCCATGCGCCCCGCGGCCACGTTAGCCAGGTCCAATGCCGCCGCACCGGGACGCCGTATGCCGGCGGTTTTTCCCATCAGGTCTTTCATCATCGCGGTGTAGGCGTCGATATGCTCGAACATGCGAAAGGGAAATCCAGTGCCGATCAATCCGTCGATGAGTCTTTCGCGCTTGGAAACGCGCAGGCGGCGGTCGTTCTGGTAGGCGCCACGGCCGCGCGTAGCGGTGTACAGGTCGTTGCGACACGGATCGTAGATTACCGCGTGGGTCAGTACGCCTTTGTGCGCGAGTGCGATGGACACCGCGTATTGTTCGAATCCATGCAGAAAATTGGTGGTGCCGTCGAGCGGGTCGATGATCCAGAGGTAGTCGGAAGTGCCCGAGGCGCCGCTCTCCTCTGCTAATATCGCGTGCTCCGGAAAGGCGGCGCGCAAGGTGTCGATGATGGCTTCCTCGGCGGCGCGGTCGACCTCTGAAACAAGGTCGTTCAAGCTCTTGTGTTTGATCGTGAGCGTATCGAGATTTTGCGCGCCGCGGCTGATGGCACGCCCGGCGCTGCGGGCGGCTTTCACCGCGATGGTGACCATGGGATGTAAGGTGGCCATGGGAGATTTTCTGGAGTGTCCATGCGAGATGAGTAACTCGCCATATTAACCCACGACTAGCTTTGTCCTATCCGTGTCTGCAACATTGAACGCGCACGACCTGCTCGCACGTGTGCGGGTGGTGCTGTCTCATCCCAGTCATCCGGGCAACATCGGCGCAGCGGCGCGTGCGATGAATACCATGGGCTTGTCGCGCCTGTACTTGGTGAATCCCCTCAAATTCCCGCATGTGGAGGCCACTACCATGGCGACACATTCGACGGCTATCCTCGAGCGTGCCCAGGTATGCCAATCGGTGGACGAAGCCCTTGCCGGAACGGTGTTCACTGTTGCCAGTACGGCGCGCTCGCGTGGCATATCGCATGCGGTACTCAGCGCGCGCGAGGCCGGCCAACGCATCGCGGCCGAGGCGGTGCGAGGTGATGTCGCCTTGCTGATGGGAACGGAGAAATGGGGATTGACCACAGAAGAGGTGGGGCGCTGCAACGTGATAACGGTCATCGCGTCGAGTTCGGAGTTCTCTTCTCTCAATCTGGCGGCGGCGGTTCAGGTGTTCGCCTACGAGATTTTTCAGGCCTTGGCCGAGCCGCTCTCCAACGAAATGCTGGATCTGCCTGCCCCGCACGAGGACGTGGAGCGCTTCCTGGGCCACTTTGAGGAGGTCTTGTTTCAGATCCAGTTCCTCAACGAACACCACCCGAAGAAGATTATGCTGCGCCTGCGCCGGCTGTTTGCCCGTGCCAGATTGGAGAAAAAGGAAGTCCGCATTCTGCGCGGGGTCATGACCGAGATTCAAAAGAACCTCCGCCCGGAGGTGCTGGCGACGAAATTGCCGCGAACTATGCAGCGAAATGATTGATCAAATCAGTCGGGTATTGTAAAGTTGAGAAAATTGGTCGGAATTCCGATCGCATGATCTTCACCATAGCATAACCTTCAGATGGATTCGGACGGCTTGAGCAAGGCGCGGTATGAGACTTACAACTAAAGGCAGGTTTGCGGTGACCGCAATGATGGATCTGGCGATGCGAGACGGTGCCGGACCGGTGGCGTTGGCATCGATCTCGGAGCGGCAGAAGATCTCCCTTTCGTATCTGGAGCAGCTCTTTGGCCGGCTGCGACGCGAATCGCTGGTGACCAGTGTGCGGGGTCCGGGCGGAGGCTATCGCCTGGGCAAGGCTGCAGAGGAGATTTCCGTGGCCGAAATCATTCTTGCCGTGGACGAACCCATTGATACCACGGGTTGCGCAGGGCAGGAGAACTGCAAGGACGACAACGGCAAGTGCCTGACGCACGATCTGTGGGTGGCGCTGAATGAGAAGATTTTCGACTATCTGGGCGCCGTGACGCTCGGGCAATTGGTGGTCAAGCACAGGAAGGCCAAGGAAGGCGTGATGGAGATTAAGGATCATCGGCCAAACCGGCCCGATCGACTCGTGGCGTAGGGATGCAGGCAGGCAATGTTTTGCGATATAGGACTGAAAGCACGTGACAATTCAATTAACTGAGCGAGCGGCAAATCAGATCAAGCGGTCTTTGCACAAGCGCGGCAAAGGCTTGGGGTTGCGGTTGGGTGTGAAGAAGGTCGGCTGTTCCGGTTTGGCCTATACCTTCGACTATGCGGACGACGTCACCGAGGGTGACCAGTTGTTCGAGGCGCATGAAGCCAAAGTCGTGGTAGACGGAGAAGCATTGAAGGTGATCGACGGATCTACCTTGGATTTCGTGAGGGAAGGGCTGAAGGAGTCCTTCAAGTTCGACAACCCCAACGCCAAGAGTGAGTGTGGCTGCGGTGAGAGTTTCAGCGTATAGGTTCCCATGAGTGCAGTGCTAGAAAACCTCGTCAACCTGCCCTACAAGCACGGCTTCGTCACCGACATCGAATCCGATGTGGTGCCCAAGGGCCTGAACGAGGATGTGATTCGGCTGATCTCCCGCAAGAAGGCGGAGCCCGAGTGGCTGCTGGAGTTTCGCCTGCGGGCCTATCGGCATTGGCTCACGATGGTGGAGCCCAAATGGCCCAACGTACACTACCCCAAGATCGACTTTCAGGACATCAGCTACTACGCGGCGCCAAGGCCTAAGAAGAAGCTCAATTCCATGGACGAGGTCGATCCGGAGTTGCTGCGCACCTTCGAAAAGTTGGGCGTCCCCATGCACGAGCGGCAGGCGCTGGCGGGGGTGGCGGTGGACGTGATCTTCGATAGCGTTTCGGTAACCACCACCTATAAGAAAAGGCTCGCCGATGTGGGCGTGATTTTCTGCTCCTTCTCCGAAGCGGTGCACGAGCATCCGGAACTGGTGAAGAAGTATCTCGGTAGCGTGGTGCCGACCACGGACAACTTCTACGCAGCGCTCAATTCCGCGGTGTTCACGGATGGTTCCTTCTGCTTCATTCCGAAGGGCGTACGCTGCCCTATGGAATTGTCCACCTACTTCCGCATCAACACCCAGGACTCCGGTCAATTCGAACGCACCTTGATCGTGGCCGAAGACGGTAGCCACGTCTCCTATCTCGAAGGTTGCACGGCACCGAAGTTCGACACCAATCAGTTGCACGCTGCCGTCGTAGAACTGGTGGCGCTGGACAATGCCGAGATCAAATATTCCACCGTACAGAACTGGTACGCGGGCGACAAGGACGGCGTGGGCGGCATCTACAACTTTGTCACCAAGCGCGGCCTGTGCAAAGGCGTACGCTCCAAAATTTCCTGGACTCAGGTGGAGACCGGTTCCGCCATCACCTGGAAGTATCCCTCGTGCGTACTGCAAGGTGATGACTCCATCGGAGAGTTTTACTCCGTGGCGCTCACTAATCACTACCAGCAGGCCGATACCGGGACCAAGATGGTGCACATCGGGCGCAACACCAAGAGCACCATCATCAGCAAGGGTATCTCGGCGGGCAAGTCCATCAACAGTTATCGCGGGCTGGTCAAGATCAGCCCGAAGGCTGACGGGGCGCGCAATTTTTCGCAGTGCGACTCCATGCTCATTGGACATGCCAGCGCGGCCAGCACTTTCCCTTATATCGATGTGCAGAATAAGACCGCCACCGTGGAACACGAGGCGACCACATCGAAGATCGGAGAGGATCAGTTGTTTTATTTTTCCAGCCGTGGCATCGGCACCGAAGAAGCGGTATCCATGATCATCAATGGATTCTGCAAAGACGTCTTTACTCAGCTGCCCATGGAATTCGCCGTGGAAGCGACCAAGCTGCTGGGACTCAAACTGGAAGGAAGTGTTGGATGATCGCTGGGGACGCAAGCACGTTGCTCGAAGTGCGCGGATTGACCGCGTCGGTGGCAGGCGTGCCGATATTGAAGGGAATCGATTTCACCGTGAAGGCGGGAGAAGTGCACGCCATCATGGGACCGAACGGCTCGGGCAAGAGCACGTTTTCCAAGCTGCTGGCGGGGCACCCTGCCTATACGGTATCCGCGGGCGAAGTGTTGTTCCAAGGCGCGAATCTGCTCGATCTCGAACCTGAAGAGCGTGCGCGCGCGGGTGTATTTCTCGGTTTTCAGTATCCCGTGGAAATACCAGGAGTGACCAATGCCTCGTTCTTGCGCATGGCTTACAACACGGTGCAAACTGCACGTGGGAAGGACGAACTGGATCCCCTGGAGTTCGACGATTTCGTGCGCGGGACCATGAAACTGCTGGAGATGGACCCGGTCTTTCTCGATCGCAGCGTCAACGTCGGATTCTCCGGCGGAGAGAAAAAGCGCAACGAGGTTCTGCAGATGGCTTTGTTGGAGCCCAAACTTGCCATCCTCGATGAGACCGACTCCGGGCTCGATATCGACGCGCTGCGTATCGTGGCGCATGGCGTGAACGCATTGCACACCAAAGACAACGCCGTTGTTTTAGTCACGCATTATCAGCGGTTGCTCAACTACATCGTGCCGGACTATGTGCACGTGATGGAGGGCGGACGCATCGTCAAAACCGGTGGCAAGGAACTCGCGCAAGAACTCGAGGCACGCGGTTACGACTGGATTGCCAAGGCGGCCTAAGGCACAGCCATGTCAGAACTTATTCAGAGGAATCCCCTCGCCGATTTGCTGCAAGGTCGCGCGCAATACCCCGAACCCGCCAGTGACGGATTGAAACAGCTGCGCGCGCGCGCCCTTGAACGCGCGAATGCGCTGACGGTTCCCACCACGCGCGACGAAGACTGGCGTTTTACCGATCTTGCGCCGTTGTTTAAGAGTTCGTATCAACCGGTTCGCGACGCGTTGGCAATGGATGTTAGCCAGATGACGCAATTTCTAGTACCCGAAGCGGTGGCCCGTCTCGTGTTCGTCGATGGTCACTATGCGCCGGTACTGTCTCGTGTGACCGATCTGCCGAAAGGCTTTTCCATTGGACGACCGACGGATGCACTGGGGTCTATCGCACCCTTCGAAAGTGATCCGTTCGTTGCGCTCAACACCAGTTTCCTGCGCGACGCGGCAGTGATTCGTGCCGATCGCAATGTGGAATGCGCGGCACCGATCCATGTGTTGTTCGTCTCCACACAGCAGGGTGGGGCGAGCTATCCACGAATGTTTGTTTCGGCGGCGACCGGAGCACGGGTAACGGTGATTGAAGATCACGTTAGTCTGACGCCAGGCGCGGTGCTGGTGGATGTGGTGACGGAAATCGAAGTGGATTCCAATGCGTGCGTGTGCCATATCAAGCTTCAGCGCCAGCCGACTACGCAGTTCCACATCGGACACCTGAGCGTGCGGCTGGCGCAGGATGCGCATTTCGCCTCCCACAGCGTTACATTGGGTGCCAGGCTCTCGCGCAACAACCTTCACGTCTCGCAGATGGGTACCGGTGCGCAATGCACGTTGGGCGGTCTGGCCTTGTTGAACGGGCGCCAGCATGCGGATACCCATAGCACCATGGATCACGCCCAGCCGCATGGTCAGAGCGAACAGATGCATCGCTGTATCGTGGACGGAGCGGCGCGTGCCGTGTTCAGCGGCAAGATCTTTGTGCGCGCAGGGGCGCAACGCACCAACGCATCGCAGCAAAGCCGCAATCTGCTGCTTTCCGAGCGAGCCCGCGTGGACACCAAACCTCAGTTGGAAATTTACGCCGACGACGTCAAGTGCGCCCACGGTGCCACCGTCGGTCAGTTGGAGGCGGACGAATTGTTCTATCTTCGCAGTCGCGGCCTATCGGAATTGGTCGCGCGCTCATTGCTAACCTACGCGTTCGCGGCGGAAGTGATCGAACGCATCCCGGTGAAATCCATCGTACAACGCCTCGAGGACGACATTTTGCAGCGCACCTTGGTGGGAGCCAGCGCATGAGCGCCGTCTTTGCGACACGGTCGCTGCCTTCAGCGGCCTTGGACGTGGAGCGCATTCGCCGTGACTTTCCCATCTTAGACCTCAAGGTAAACGGAAAGCCTCTGGTCTATCTGGACAACGCGGCGAGTGCGCAAATGCCGCAGCCCGTGCTCGATCGTTGGCTTCAATATCACACGGCCGAGCACGCCAATATCCATCGCGCCGTGCATTACCTTTCCGAACGCGCCACTGCCGAGTACGAAGGCGCGCGCAAAAAGGTGCGGCGCTTCATCAATGCCAAGGAAGATCGCGAGATCATCTTCACCCGCGGCACCACACAAGGCATCAATCTAGTTGCCTATAGCTTCGGCCGGAAGTTCATTGGAGCAGGCGATGAAATCATCGTCTCGGCGTTGGAACATCATTCCAATATCGTGCCTTGGCAAATGCTGTGTGAGGAAAATGGGGCCAAGCTGCGCGTCATTGCTTGCAACGATGCCGGCGAGTTGCTTCTGGACGAATACGCGAAGCTGTTCAACGACCAAACCAAACTGGTGGCGTTGACGCATGTTTCGAACGCCTTGGGCACGGTCAACCCCATTGACGAGATGATCGCCCAATCCCATGCTCACGGCGTGCCGGTGTTGATCGATGGGGCGCAGGCGGCACCGCATCTGAAGGTGGACGTGCAGGCGTTGGATTGTGATTTCTATGCCTTCTCCGCTCACAAGATGTGCGGGCCGACGGGCGTCGGCATTTTGTATGGCAAGGCGGCGTGGTTGGAAAAGATGCCGCCTTTCGAGGGAGGCGGGGATATGATTCTTTCCGTGACCTTCGAGAAGACCACTTACAACACCATTCCCTACAAGTTCGAAGCGGGCACACCACCGATTGCGGCCGCCATCACGTTTGGTGCCGCCGTCGATTACTTGGAATCGGTGGGGATGGACCGCATCGCTTCTCACGAGCGTGCGCTGCTCGGTTATGCCACGGCGCGCTTCGCGGAGCTCGATGGGGTTCGCATCATCGGCACCGCCACAGAAAAGGCTGCGGTGTTGTCCTTCGTCATCAAAGACATTCATCCGCATGATGTGGGGACCTTGCTTAACGACGAAGGTGTGGCTGTGCGAACCGGCCATCACTGCGCGCAGCCCGTCATGCTGCGTTTCGGGATTCCGGCTACCGCGCGCGCGTCCTTTGCCTTCTACAACACCTTCGCCGAAGTGGATGCCTTGGTCGAGGCTGTACGCAAGACGCAGAAATTTTTTGGGTAGGCGCATGCACAGCAAGCAGCTCTATCAGGAAGTCATCCTCGATCACAACAAAAAACCACGCAACTACGGCAGTTTGCCCGATGCGAGCCACAAGGCCGAAGGTTTGAATCCTTTGTGCGGCGATCACATCTGGGTGAGCCTTAAGTTGCAAGGCGAGGTGGTGGAGAACATCCATTTCGAAGGCGAAGGTTGCGCCATATGCAAGGCATCGGCTTCGATGATGACCGCCACGGTGAAGGGCAAGAACATAGAACAAGCCGAGCAATTGGTACATGAGTTCCGCGATATGGCGACGGGAAAACTCGATACCGCGACGCAATCGCATCACCTCGGGCGCCTGTCGGTGTTTGCGGGCGTGCGCGATCTGCCTGCGCGGGTGAAATGCGCCATCCTGCCCTGGCACACATTGCATGCCGCGTTCAATGCCCAATCCGTTGCTTCCACTGAAGGTGACGCCGACCCGGTCGGGGCGGCTCCCTAGGCCCTGATTATCATCATGCCCCGCATCGCAGAAATAGAACACACCCCAAATCCCAACGCTCGCAAGTTCATCTTGCGTGAGCCGCTGACGTTCGGCATTGCCAGATCTTACGAAAGCGCGGAGCAAGCGCATGGCGACGAGTTGGCCGCGGCGTTGTTCGAAGTGCCGCACGTGACCAACGTGTTCTACGTCGATCACTGGCTTACCGTCACGCAGGATGGCCGCATGGAGTGGCCGGATCTGCTGCGTCAATTGGCCGTGCCCATTCGCGAAGCGCCGTCCGCGCAAGAGGAGTCCGCGCGTCTGATCAATCACAACGCGGAGCGTGCCGACGGCGAACCCGATCCCAATCTCACACCAGACGAAAACGAGTTGCTCGCAGAGATTCGCGACCTGCTCGATCAGGAGATTCGTCCCTATTTACAAGGCGACGGCGGAGATCTGCATGTGGTCGGCCTGGAGGGCAAGATTCTCAAGGTGCACTACCAAGGTGCCTGCGGAAGTTGCCCAAGTTCCCTGTCCGGCACACTGGCCGGAATCGAGAATATGATTCGCCGCATCGACCCGGAACTGGAAGTTATTGCGGTTTAAGAAGGCCGCAATCCGTCTTTTTTTCTACCTAGATGAGTGATTGGATCAACGTCTGCCCCGTGGATGAGCTTGCGCCGGGAGAGCATCGCGTCATCGATGTGGACGGTGCGCCGGTGGCGGTATTCAATGTGGATGGCGAATTTTTCGCCATCGAAGACGTCTGCACCCACGACGGTGGCACATTGACCGGGGGAGCCATCGAAGGCGATCAGATTGTATGTCCACGCCA
>JANNFC010000381.1:0-1684 GCA_031379405.1 Betaproteobacteria bacterium
CGTGTGAGGTACCAGCGAATTGAGCAGCTAGAGGCCGCCAATCGGATTTACGGGAACGACGATTACTCGCCGAGAAGAGCATAGAACAGGTGCCAGATAAAACTTGTTCGCGTTTCCGTCGCATGAAGGCAGTTGTGGCGCCTGACTGTTTGAAGTGGATCGTCAGCCTTGTACTCGGCGCACATGCCAACAAGACTTGCGTTGTGGAAGTTCTCAAGACGCACGACCGCGACTGACCACCAGACGATCAGGCAAAGCAGTACCGCGATGAGGAGATTCTTTAGCATCTGTTCGATGTGAGTGGAGTGTGGTCTTGTGCGGTCTCGCCAGAGCTCACCGTCGCGCCAAACAGCAAGCGCAGCACCGCTGTTTGGGCGTCCGGTGCAGCGACGGGTTGGAAGGCATATAGCTGAGGGGCGAACTCATGCCAACTGCAACCGAACCCCGGATGTCAGAACAGCGGACGCATGCCTCGTGTTCATGTTCTCTGCGTACCAGATTGCCTTCACCGATAAGGGAGTCCCCTTGGCTTCCCTCCGGATGACGGCGTTTCCTGTGGACAGAAAGATGCCGTTTGCGTGTATGACGGTATGCGCATCGTAGAAGGTTACAGTTGGTATGCCAGCGTTCAGTGACGAGGCATTTTGCAACCCATGACCGTGCGTGGCTTGCAGGAGGACGTCCACAAACTTGCAGTGAAATCCAGCGTGGTGCGCGAGTCCACGCCCCTCGTTGAGCAGAAAGAAGTGCAGCTCTTCGTGTGGATCATCATTCGGCCGCGGCCTAAGCTCGAGCAGAAGCTGCAGCGAGGGGCGAAGCCTACGCCCGAACACGTCCTCGAGCTCATAGTGCTCCATTCTCCGATGGCCCGTCGAGACGCGGTGCCAGTACTGGTGATCGGCGAGAACAGCACGATGGGGCGGCTTGAAGCTTTGTGGGATCAGACACTTGACAAAGCCAGACCCAGGTGCGGAGAGAGAATCGACGGTCTCGATTTTGACATCGTCAACAACTGGCTGGGTTGTGTTCAGTATCGAATCGAGCAGCTTAGATCGAAAGCGATGATGGTCCGTGATTGGTTTCAGGGAAACCGCTCTGTCGACCCCGTCATGTGATTTCGCAGTTTCGACGCCAATAACGAGGGCGCCTCCATCGGCATTGGCGAACCCCGACATAGCCTTCGAGAAACCCTTCTTGTCAACGTCGTCAAGCTCGCCATGTCGACGATCTGCTTTTTGCTTGAACTCCAGATGCAGATCCTCCTCCCGGCGGTCGCGGACCATGGCCTCCAAGTCAGCCTCGGTCACTAACGAGCTGTAAAGGCGCTCAAGAGGTGTGGCCATGGTCAAGGATTATGCCGTCCAACTGTGATCGGTCAGCAAAAGTACTGGACAACATTGTTCATCGTATAAGGCATATGCCTGTTTTGCAGATTGATTTCAATGTCCTGCCATGCCTCATCACAAGGCTGACCTTTGCATATCGCGGCGGCCACTCGTCAACTCTCTGATTCATAGGAAATTGAATCCGGCGATGGGACAATCAGGAAAATCAGAATCCGGGTCCCCGCTTTCGCGGGAAGCGAGGGAAACAACCGGGGACTACAGCGCAAAGCCTAGAGCGGCTTCTTCAGATAGTTGCCGATTTCGCCGACCACGCCACGGCGGAAGGCGAGCACGCAGAG
>JANNFC010000397.1:0-8707 GCA_031379405.1 Betaproteobacteria bacterium
CAACGCGCGCTTTCAAGTCCCGGATTCGGCTGCGCAGGTAGCGTTTGCTCTCGACAATGGCTCGGGGAACATCGTGCATCCAAGGTTGCATCGTATATCGGCCTGGGATTTGGAAGCTGGGATGATACGAGACATTATGAATTGTTGCTTCAAGAGCATCCCTACGGCGTGGCGATCGTCTAATGATCCCAAGAATGGAGAAGAAGCCGACTGCCACGGGCCGTCGGCTTCTTAACCTCCAAGCAAGCCAACCCGCTACGCAGTAAGATTCAAGGCTCTGGCGGCACCGCCCCACTTCGTCCAAGAACGGCTCATGAAGCTCAACGATCCCGGGTTTTCACTCCCCCCTCAACAAGTTAGTCTGGATATCCTGTTGGAGAAATACGCCAAGACGGACTAACGCACGGTCGAAGCCGTGCGTCACCGAGTGGCGCGCGCACTGGCCGCCGTCGAGAAAGATCCATCACGTTGGGAACCTGTATTCTTCGAAGCTCTGGAAAACGGCTTCATTCCTGGCGGTCGCATCAACTCGGCAGCCGGCACCGAACTCACCGCCACGCTCATCAACTGTTTCGTGCAGCCCGTGGGGGATTCCATTTCCGAAAGCGTGGATGGCAAGCCCGGCATTTACGTCGCGCTGATGGAAGCGGCGGAAACCATGCGGCGCGGCGGGGGCGTGGGATACGACTTCTCCTCCATCCGCCCCAAAGGAGCGCTGGTAAAAGGCACGCAAAGCAGCGCCAGCGGCCCCGTCTCCTATATGCGAGTGTTCGACCAAAGCTGCGAGACCGTGGAGTCCGCCGGTTCGCGGCGCGGCGCGCAAATGGGCATTCTGCGTTGCGATCACCCGGATATCGAAGAGTTCATCCACGCCAAGGATCAGGGTGATCTGCGTAACTTCAATGTGAGCGTGGCGGTTACGGATGCTTTCATGCACGCGGTGGAGGCCGATGAGGAATGGGAGCTGGTGCACAAGGCGCGGCCGGTTAGTCGCTCCGGTTATTTCCTTCACCTCAACCCTCTCCCCGCAAGCGGGGGAAAAATGACCTCCCCTCACCCCAACCCTCTCCCCGCTTGCGGGGAGAGGGAGCATGACGCGGTCTGCCAACGCAGCGATGGCCAGTGGATCTACCGCAAAGTAAAGGCGCGCGGCTTGTGGACGCAAATCATGGATTCCACCTATGATCACGCCGAGCCTGGTGTGATTTTCATCGATCGCATCAACGCTGACGACAATTTGTCTTATTGCGAGGCGATCGAGGCCACCAACCCTTGCGGTGAAGAACCGTTGCCCTCCTACGGGTGCTGCTGCCTGGGCAGTGTGAATCTGACGCCCTTCGTCGTAAATCCCTTTACGCCGAAGTCTCGTTTTGATTTCGAGGCTTTTAGGAAAGTGGTGCACCCTAGTATCCGCATGCTGGACAACGTACTCGATGCCACTGTCTGGCCATTGCCGCAGCAAGCTCAGGAAGCCAGGAACAAACGCCGAGTGGGACTCGGCTTCACGGGTCTTGGCGACGCACTGATCATGCTTGGCTTGCGCTACGACAGCGAGGATGCGCGCGCGATGGCGACAAGGATCGCGCAAGCGATGCGCGATGCGACCTACGAAGCGTCTGTCGAACTCGCGAAGGAAAAAGGTGCGTTTCCGCAGTTGGATCGAGAACAATACCTCGCGCCTCCTCGCTTCGCCTCGCGCTTGCCCGAAGAGATCAAGGACCAGATTCGTCAACACGGAATTCGCAATAGTCACCTGCTTTCCATCGCGCCCACCGGCACCATCTCGCTCGCCTTCGCAGACAACGCCAGCAACGGCATCGAGCCGCCCTACGCCTGGACCTACCAACGCAAAAAGCGCATGCCGGACGATTCGCACAAGGTCTACGACGTGGAAGATCACGCCTGGCGTTTGTACCGTCATCTGAGTGGCGGCAAGGACCCACTGCCGCCGCAGTTCACCACTGCCCTGGAAATCTCCGCCCTCGATCACATGCGCATGGTGGCGGTGGTGGCACCGTACGTCGATTCAGCCATCAGCAAGACCGTCAACGTTCCCGAGAACTACCCCTACGACGATTTCAAGGATCTATATTCCCAAGCCTGGAAGGCGGGACTAAAAGGCATCACTACTTATCGGCCCAACGACGTGCTGGGCAGTGTGCTCTCGGTGCAGACTAAACACGAGGAGCAACCGCACGACCTCGATACCTCCGACACCGACCGGCGCATCCGCATCGAAGCGACGCCCGAACCGGCGCTGTCGAGCCTGCGCTGGCCGGGCCGCCCAAAACTCTCCGCGGGCAATCCCTCCTGGACGTACATGGTGGAATCTCCGTTCGGGCAGTTCGCGATCTTTATCGGGCACTACGAGCACACCGATCCGCATCCCTTCGAAGTGTGGGTGAATGGCGCCGAACAACCGCGCGGCCTGGGTGCCGTGGCAAAGACCCTATCCATGGACATGCGTGCACAAGACAAAAAGTGGTTGCGCATGAAGCTCGATATTCTCGCGCGCACACCCGGGGATGATGCCTTCGAATGTCCGATGCCGCCGGATGGGAAACCGGTGCGTGTTCCAAGCATGGTGGCGGCGTTTGCGCGCATTGTACGATTCCGTGTCGACCGGCTTGGCGCGTTCAAAGAGACCGAGGGTGCATCTCCCGTACTGGATGCGCTGTTCGCCAAGAAGGAACCAAAAACCGGTACGCACGGCACCATGTCTTGGACTGTAGATGTATTCAACGCCAGTTCCGGCGATGACTTTGTGCTGATGCTCAAGGAACTGGTCCTGCCCAGCGGCCAGCGCCGCCCCTACTCCATGTGGATGGCGGGAAGTTATCCACGCGCCCTGGATGGATTGTGCAAACTGCTCTCGCTCGATATGCGTGTCATCGATCCGGCGTGGGTTGGGATGAAGTTGCGCAAGCTACTGAACTACTCCGAGCCACTGGGCGATTTCATGGCACGCGTCCCCTGTGAGGAGCGCCAACAGAATTTTCCCTCGACCGTTGCCTATGTCGCGCGACTCATCATCCATCGCTATGCCATGTTGGGCGTGCTCGATGAACGCGGTTACCCCATCGATGAAATGGGCGTGCTGGAGATTCCCGAAGCCGACCGCGAGCGCGAGCAAGCCCGCGCACCCTTTATCGCAGGCAAACGTTGCCAGGAGTGCGGCAATACGGCGGTAATCAAGAAGGATGGCTGCGAGTTTTGTACGGCGTGCGGTGCCATGGGGGCTTGCGGTTAATTGATCAGCTCGACTCATCGCCACGCCCGCAGCACCGTGAGCTTAGTCACTTGGGCGCGTGCTGCCCCCCAACGCCATTTCACCAGTGCTACCATCGCTCTAACGCATTCAGAATCTAAGGTCCAGCCCATGTCCGCCGTACTCGACAACCTTTCTCGATCCGCCCAAGCAACCAGCCTATACGAGGTCACCCATTGCATCGGTGGCAAACGGGTCACCACCCAGTCGGGGCGCTATGGCGATATCTTCAACCCTGCTCACGGTGGGGTGACAGGAAGATTGCATCTGGCCAATGAGGCGGAGGTGGCCGCGGCGGTGGCCGTCGCCAAGACGGCATTTACCAGTTGGTCGCAAACGCCCGCACTCGGGCGGGCTCGCGTCCTCTTCCGCTATCTACAGTTGCTTCAAGACAAGCGTGACGCCTTGGCCGAGCTTATCGTCAATGAGCACGGCAAGGTGTTTTCCGATGCCCTCGGTGAGGTCCTGCGCGGCATCGAAGTGGTGGAGTTTGCCACCGGTATTCCCCAGCTTCTCAAAGGCGAGATTACAGAGCAAGTGGCGCGCGGCATCGATGCTTGGTCCGTGCGTCAGCCGCTGGGGGTTTGCGCCGGCATCACGCCGTTCAATTTCCCGGTCATGGTCCCCATGTGGATGTACCCGGTGGCGATCGCTTGCGGCAACACATTCATACTGAAACCCTCGGAACGCGATCCGTCCGCCAGCTTGATGATGGCGGACTTGCTCAAGGAAGCCGGCCTGCCTGACGGCGTGTTCAACGTGGTGCAAGGTGACAAGGTGGCGGTGGACGCGATCCTCGCTCATCCCGACATTCAAGCGGTTAGCTTCGTCGGTTCGACTCCCGTGGCCCAATATATCTACGCGACCGGTTGCGCCCACGGCAAGCGGGTGCAAGCACTCGGCGGCGCCAAGAATCACATGGTGGTGATGCCCGATGCCGATCTCGAGCAGGCCTGCGATGCACTCATGGGTGCGGCCTACGGCTCCGCTGGCGAGCGCTGCATGGCCATATCCGTGGCAGTTGCCGTAGGCGACGCGGGCGATAAGTTGGTGAGCGCTCTGGAACCACGAGTCAAAGCCCTCAAGATCGGCGAGGGTCACCAAGCCGGTGTCGAGATGGGTCCCGTCGTCACGGGCGCCGCTAAGCAACGCATCGAGACGCTCATCGACAAAGGCGTGAGCGAAGGTGCCAAGCTGAACGTGGATGGGCGCAACTGTAAAGTGAGCGGACTGGAGAAAGGTTTCTTCGTGGGTGGCACGCTGTTCGACAACGTGCAGGCGAACATGAGCATCTATCGCGAAGAGATTTTTGGACCGGTGCTGTGCGTGGTGCGCGTGCCGGATTTGGCCGGCGCGGTGAAGTTGATCAACGAAAACGAGTATGGCAACGGCGTGGCCATATTCACGCGTGACGGCGGCGTGGCGCGCGAGTTTGTGCATCACATCCCGGTGGGGATGGTGGGCGTAAACGTTCCCATTCCGGTGCCCATGGCCTTCAACAGCTTTGGTGGGTGGAAAAAAAGTCTGTTCGGAGATCATCATGCTTACGGCCCGGAGGGCGTGCGTTTTTATACGCGGCAGAAGGCGGTCATGCAGCGTTGGCCCGATAGTATTGCCAAGGGGGCGCAGTTTGCTTTTCCGCAGTTAAGCTAATTCCTTTTATTAAACAAATGCCAGAGGAGACATGACCACGCAGATGGTCACCCAACAAGAAGCAAACGCGGTAGCCCACCTGAGTGTCGTGCACTTCGAGGAGGTGCGTCGTCGTGCCCGCGCTGTGGCCGATGCACACTGGGGTAAGCGCGTAAGCTACTCTCGCAAAGTCTTCATTCCGCTCACGACCTATTGCCGTAACACTTGCGGCTACTGCACTTTCTACAAAGTGCCAGGACAAGCCGGTGCGCGCTACATGTCCCCAGATGAAGTACTCGACGTGGCGCGCAAGGGCGAACGTCTCGGCTGCAAGGAAGCGCTATTCTCCCTTGGCGAGAAACCGGAACTGCGCTTTGCCGAAGCACGCGACGCGCTGGCCTCGCTGGGCTATGGACGCACCATCGATTACCTGCGCGATATGTGCGCGTTGGTATTACGCGAAACCTCTCTCATCCCGCACATCAACGCTGGCACCGCCAGCGTGGAGGATCTGCTAGCACTGAAGGCGGTGTCCGGCAGCATGGGCATGATGCTGGAGAACGTGAGCCGCCGACTTACAAGTGTGGGTCAAGTGCATCACGCATGCCCTGACAAGACACCGGTGCAAAGACTGCGCACCTTGGAAGCGGCCGGCAAGGCGGGCGTGCCATTCACCACGGGAATCCTGATCGGTATTGGCGAAACCTGGGAGGAGCGAGTACAGAGTCTTGCCGCCATCGATGCTGTGCATCGCCGATACGGACATATACAAGAGGTCATCGTGCAAAACTTCCGAGCCAAACCCGGCACGCCTATGGCCGCTCATCCGGAACCTTCGCGCGACGACATGGAGCGCACCCTCGCGCTCGCTCGATTGCTACTGTCGCCGGAGATCAGTTTGCAAGCACCCCCTAATCTGGAAGAAAGGTTCGAGTCTTATCTAGACTGCGGCATCAACGACTGGGGGGGTATCTCTCCGCTTACGCTTGATCACATCAACCCCGAACGCGCATGGCCTGCCGTCGCGGAGTTGGCACAGCGCAGCGCGGCGCAGGGATACCCGTTGCAGGAGCGCTTGACGGTGTATCCGCGTTACTTGAATCCCGACGAAGGCGAGCGCTTTCTCGACCCACAGCTTGTGCCAGTGCTGTCCGCCTTGGCGGGACAAAACGGCATGGCAAAGGAACAGGTACTGTCATGACCGCACTGTCCGCGCAACGCAGCGTATCGCCGAAAGTGCGACGCATTCTGGATCGCGCCATGCAGCACCAGGAAATCAGTTGCGAGGACGGAGAAATTTTATTCTCGGCGCAAGGCCCGGATCTGGCGGCGCTGCTCGCTACCGCCGATCACGTGCGCCGTGAAAGAGTCGGCGACAAGGTGACCTTCGTCACGGTGCGCAACATCAACTTCACCAACGTGTGCTACATGGCGTGCAAGTTCTGCAACTTCGGCGTGCAGCGCGAATCGCCGGAGGCGCAGTGGCTATCAATGGACGAAGTCGCGCGCCGGGCGCAGGAAGCCTGGCAGCGCGGTGGCACCGAAGTGTGCATTCAAGGCGGCCTGCATCCCGATCTTCCTCCCGGCTACTACCGGCAGATCGTGGAAGCGGTCAAAGCGAAGGTGCCGCGAATGCACATTCACGCCTTCTCGCCCTTCGAGATTTGGTATGGGTCGAAAAAAGCGCGCCAGACGCCGCGAGAATTTCTTTCTGAGTTGAAAGCTGCGGGCCTCGGCACCGTCCCTGGCACAGCGGCAGAGATTCTGGACAAGGAGATTCGCCTCCAACTCACCCGCAATAAACTCTCCGCGGAGGAGTGGGTGAGCATCATCCGCGATGCGCATAGCGTTGGATTGCGTTCCACCGCCACCATCATGTACGGCCACATCGACGGCCCCAAGCATTGGGCGGCGCATATCGATCTTATTCGTTCGATTCAAAAGGACACCGGAGGCTTCACGGAATTCGTGCCGCTCGGGTTTATTCACGATCACACACGCTTGTATCGAGAGCACTCCGAGGCGCGTCCTGGCCCTAGCATGGACGAGCACCTGCGCATGCACGCCGTCGCGCGACTCATGCTGGCGGGTTACATCGACAATATCCAAGTCTCCTGGGTAAAGTTGGGGCCGCAGACCGCGCAAGCCATTCTCGCCAGCGGCGCCAACGATCTGGGCGGCACGCTGATGAACGAGAGCATCTCGCGCGCGGCCGGCGCCAAGTATGGCCAGGAGATCACACCGCTGGAGATGGTAGAAATCATCCGTGCCGCCGGTCGCGTGCCGGCGCAGCGCGACACCTTGTATCGCACACTTGAAGTGTTCGACGACCACGATCCGGTCGAGATAGCGCCCTTGGTGGAGCGCAAGGCCGGTGTCAGCCCCGTCGCCTTTCTGCGTCGCGATCACCCGGTTGCGGTGTCCACTTCATGAGCACGCTACTGATCATCCCGATGAAAGACCCCACGGTCTCGAAGACGAGGTTGAGCACGGCGTTGCACGTCGAGGAGCGTGAGCGATTAGCGCAAGTGCTATTCGACAACACGCTCTCGTTCTTCGCCAAGCAGTGTCCACTGTTGCCGCGATTGGTGGTGACGGAATCCGCCGCCATCGCGCAGCGCAGTCGCGAGCAAGGTGCGCAAGTGTTGCGTGAAGCGGAACGCCGCGGATTGAACGCAGCATTGAACGCCGCCACCACGTGGGCGATTCAGCAAGGTTATACCTCCACGCTGATCGTCGCCGCCGATGTGGCGGTGTGGGAACAGACTGAAATCCAGGACATGTTTATCGCGAGCATTGGCGGCACCGTGGTGATCGCCGAAGCGGTGGACGGCGGTACCAACGCGCTGTTGCTTCCCTCACCCAATGCCTGCCCATTTCGCTTCGGACCCGGATCCGCGCTGTTGCATGAGATTGCAGCCAAGCAGCGTGGTTACCGCACCACGCGCTTGCACCTGCCTTTTCTTGCACGCGATGTGGATACGCCCGAAGATCTCGAACTTTATGAGTCGACGGACAGATCCGGTTCTTGGAGTGAACGCAGTGCATAGTCGCTTTGTGGCGTTTGCGCGGAGCAGCTTGAAAACGTCGTTTAGGAATTGCCATGGAGTTCGGCATCACTTTCAAAGGCTTTGTTGAACCGGATCGGGCGCGTTATCTGGTGCGCATGGCGGAGCACGCGGGATTTGCCTACTGCTGGTTCTACGATTCGCACATCTTGTGGCGCGAGTGCTACCCGGCCATCGCCATGTGTATGGAACACACACAGCGCATGCGCTTCGGTCCTTTGGTCACCAATCCCGACGTGAGAGATTGGTCGGTAGCGGGTTCTGTGTTCGCATCGCTAGCCAAGCAAAGTGGCGGTCGTTTCGATGTCGCTGTCGGACGCGGAGACAGCTCGCGTCGTGTCATGGGCAACAAGCCCGCGACATTGGAACGAGTCGCCAAGTTCGTGCACGCCATCAAGGGCATGGCACGTGGCGAAGAAGTGTGCTATCCCGAGTGTCCCAATCCCGTGAAATTCACCTGGGCCGCCGGATACGATATGCCCGCGTGGATTGCCGCCTATGGCCCGCAGGCACTGAAGTGCGCCGGTGAGAATGCAGATGGCTTGGTCCTTCAAATTGCCGATGTCGGACTGTGCAAATGGCTCACGGATCAAGCGCGCGCCGCCGGCAAGGCCGCGGGGCGAGACGTATCGAAGTACCGCTCCATGTCAGCCGCGCCCGCTTACTTCGGGACACCGGACCAATGTTTCGAAGCCACTAAGTGGTTTCCCGCTATGGTGGGCAATCACGTCGCGGACAT
>JANNFC010000398.1:0-1689 GCA_031379405.1 Betaproteobacteria bacterium
CAACGCGCGCTTTCAAGTCCCGGATTCGGCTGCGCAGGTAGCGTTTGCTCTCGACAATGGCTCGGGGAACATCGTGCATCCAAGGTTGCATCGTATATCGGCCTGGGATTTGGAAGCTGGGATGATACGAGACATTATGAAATGTTGCTTCACGAGCATCCTTACGGCTTGGCGATCGCTTCCGGTTTCCTACTTGTGTCGGCCACCGGCGCGGGAAGTTGAGTGCGTTCTCGCCTGCCTCAAGATCCCAAGGATGGTAAAGAAGTCGACGGCCACGGGCTGTCGACTTCTTTACTGTGCTATCCGATCGCTAGCGCGCGATGGGTTTGCTGAAAGCCACCACACCCTTCTTAAACTGGCCGGCAAAGACCACTTTGGTAGGAACAAACTTGGAAAATGGATCGGCACTCGGTGCCACAACCTTCATGGTGATCGGTTCGCCGCCGCACCACTCTCCCGCGAAGGGAATTTCGTTCAGGGTAAATTTTCCGGCGCTCTTGCCCTTTCCAACGTAGTTAGCTACCCCGGCGATCTGGGCGCAAGGCATTGGGCTGATCTTGACGTCCATGACATAGATCTGATTGCCGGCGACAGTCAGTGACCCGCGCTTGCCGACCACGGTTTCTTCGAACGCTGTGCTGCCATTTCGCACCGGCCATCCGTACAACTCCTTGATCATCGCGGAGAGTCTCTCGTTGGGTCCGTAGGCACCTTGCATGATCCATCGACCTTTGGTGCCGTCGGTCGAATCGAATCCCTCGACGTTCACGAAGGCGTACGCACCGTGATAAGGTCCGGCACCGAAACCACCTGTGGCCTGATAGATGGCAATTCCGCCACTGAGATCCGCCATGGGATTGATGCCGGCGGGTAGGGCTTGGCGGACCGTGGCTTCATCCCAAACCACTCCCACCATGATGTAGTCACCCATCACCACCGACCAGGGCGGCGAAACTATCTTGTCTTGGGCCTGTGCGATCGCACCAAATGACAGTAGCGCCAAAGTGCATTGAACAACGCGAAGTAATAGCTTCATGGAACGTCCTCCTTAGGGAAAATAAATGGGACTTCGCGGGCGAGGTATTAACCCCGCCCTTGAGCAAAGGGGGGCTCCGCACCAATCACGTAGCCCCCCAGTGGAATCCCCCGCAGTATTCCCCGCGCCAAGCGCGCGGGAAATACGAGTTGAATGTACCCGCTCGTGCCTCGCGAGATGCGTCCGCGAAGTAAGTGGAAGCTAGGGGGGATGGAGGGCGCTGTCTATACGACTAAAGTTATAGATAGAGATTTGTTTGAGGCAATGCATGAGGCTCAATTACCTCCAAGCAGGCCGACCCGCTACGCAGTAAGATTCAAGGCTCTGGCGGCACCGCCCCACTTCCTCCAAGAACGGCTCATGAAGCTCAACGATCCCGGATTTTCACTCCCCCCTCAACAAGTTAGTCTGGATGTGCTGCTCGAAAAGTACGCCAAGGCCGGCGAGCGCACGGTCGAAGCGGTGCGTCGCCGGGTCGCGCGCGCATTGGCCGAGGTCGAGAAAGATCCATCACGTTGGGAACCCGTATTCTTCGAAGCTCTGGAAAACGGCTTCATTCCCGGCGGTCGCATCAACTCGGCAGCCGGCACCGAACTCACCGCCACGCTCATCAATTGCTTCGTGCAGCCAGTAGGGGATTCCATTTCTGAAAG
>JANNFC010000416.1:0-1955 GCA_031379405.1 Betaproteobacteria bacterium
AAATTCCGATCGACTCAAATTGGCCGATGAGCTCGCTACACACGTATTCGAGGATCTGTCAGTGCTCCTCGACGAGAATTCGGTCTCGCAGATGCGCGAATGGGGAACCGCAAATACCGACGCCTTCCGACATGCGCGCGAAGGTGATTCATTTCAGCAAGTTACTACAGCGGAATCGCTTGAGCGTGCAGCACAGAGGTTCCGCCTTTCGATCAAGGAAGATCCTGGTTTTGGATATGGTTACCTTTCGTTGGCAGCCGTCTACGATGCGCTCGCGCAATATGCACCTGACCCGGCAACCCGAGAGCAGCAAAGGCAAAACCTTGAGTCGCTGCTCGGCGAGGCGTCAACCGCACATATTGACCCCAAGTTCTTGTCCGTCGTCGAAGGAAGATATCGGTTTGCATCGGTATCAACCGCATTCGACGCAGAAAAATATTGGCATCAAGAATTGCTGAAAAATCCGGATAGCTTGGACGCGAACTATTGGTACATAGGGCTACTAGTGGGTGCCAAACTTTTCGATGAGGCGGAACGATATACCGAAAGAATTTTGAGGATGCCGGATCCGTACGGCTCCGGCCCGATGCTGCGAAGCATGTATGCGACCCTCGCCGACGCGCGCGGCGACTTCGAGGAAGCCATTCGCAAAGAAAAGCTTGGCCTTGAAACTCAGAAGGGCGAGGTTTTTACGCTATTCGGAATCGTCCGTGATCTCGCGTCGGTGGGACGTGTCAAGGAGGCCGAGATCTATCTAACACAGTTACAAAGCACCGATCCGTCTTGGGCGTTCGTCGCGAGGTCCGATATGTTGGCGTTGCGTGGCGAGATTGCGCTAGGTACTCCTGGTTTCGAGGCCGCGCTTTCTCATCCGCTAGCCACCAACGCATTTCGGGCCGAACTGTGTTTCATCCTTGGAGACGTCGTGTGCGGAGTACGCTATGCGCAGCGTGTCGAAACAAACATGCTCTGGCAGTGGTGGAAGTTCATGCCTTGCAACGAACGCCACTGGGCACCTGGTGTAGTTGAGGATCGTCGCTATCAAGCACTACTTGAAGAACTCGGCATTGGGAGGACTTGGCGTACGTATATGAGGGAGCAAGCGCACGCACTCGCGTCCGTAACTGGAATTCCGGTGACCACGCCGCCTCCGCCAGAAGACATATCAACGACAAAATCATAGAGCCCAGGTCTGGTGCCCACTCAGGTGTCCAATCTATCTTCACTCACCGTGAACCAACGTGACCTACGGTGTTAGGAAATAGTCGCTAAACGTTTGTTTCGATCACGTTGGGTTACGGTGGATCACGAAATCAGTTCACTGAAAATCCGCGTGTCACAACCCTTTCGTGCATCGAGCGAAGGACAGATGGATACCGTCACAGTCAGGCGAACTCGCAAGAGCAGCCTAGCTAGGTCGTTAGTTGGCCGAAGTAGAGGACAGTTACGATGACTGTCCACGGTGGAGCTGCACGTATGTGCACCAAATCTGGTAAGCGGCACTGATTCAGATGCTCATTGGCTGCACGCCGACATTGCCGAGCGACGCTCGGTTTGTGGGTCCAATTGTGGGTAGCGGAAGTCGTTCCTAACCGGAATTCTTAAGAATCAACTAGTGTCGTGTCCCATAAATAAGTGATATAAATATGAACATCTCAACGAGAGGAGATTGTTCATGCGGATGGGCCGTCCGATTGCCGCTCTTAAGCTCAGCAAGGATGAAAGACAACAACTGGAAAGCCTCTCGCATTCGCGCAGCTTGCCGCATGCGTTGGTACAGCGTGCGCAGATCGTGCTGGCATGCGCTGACGGTGAACCCAACAACAGCATTGCCAAACGAATGAAGTTGTCCAATGCCACCGTGGGTAAGTGGCGACGTCGATACAGCGAACTGCGGATCGAAGGATTGCATGATGAGCTACGTCCAGGCCGACCGCGCGCACTCGCCGATGAAC
>JANNFC010000418.1:0-1515 GCA_031379405.1 Betaproteobacteria bacterium
CTGAACGTTGCACGGTTTGAGTACATCAGTGCCGCACCCGAACACTCGCGTTCGAGATTTGACCAATCGCTGCAATAACTTCTTTCCGTACGCGACGCATGTCTCGCAGCCTTGCGCGGAGGCTACTTGCTAAGTGATCGGTACCGTCTGGTTCTTCATGCCCTGGCCTCCGTGTTCGGCACGCGAACTCCAGCCCTGCGCGGCGGCCTCGTCCATGTACCATCGTCGCTCCTCGGTGGATTCAACCCGCACCAACTGGCGATAGTGCTTCCAGCTCAATTTGGTACGCACTGCGTTCCAAATTGGGAAGCTTGGGTAAAACGAGCGCATGTGGCGCAGATTGCGTTCATCGAAGCCGCGGCCGAACTCCCGCGTCAGCGCTTCGGCCAATCGTGGCACCAGCTTCTGGCCATACGCCGCGCGCGCCTCGCCGCCTTGCTCGAACTCGACGATGTGGCGCCCGATTTCCCAGCAGATCTGCACCTGCACCGTGTCCACCGCACGCAACGCTTGCTGGCGGCTGCGCTGGATGAGCTCGCGCAGGGAGGAAAGGAGGGCCGCCGGCGCCTCAGTGGCAAGCGTTGGAGCAACTTGCGACTCGGGCGGTGGCTTCTGGCGCCTCATGGCGTGGCCTCGGCGTCGTGCAGGCGGACGCGACGCTTACCGGCGAGGAGATCGGCCATCAGGGCGACTTTTTCGTTCTTCAACAAGCCCAGGAGGCGCTTCCGGGACCGAACCAGATTGGCCGAAAGGTCGATAGCTTCCGCGATCGCACGTTGTTCATCGAGACAAGGCAGGTCGATAGTTATGCGCAGCAGGTCTACAGGATTGACGCGTCTCGCTTTGCGCCCGCCGTTGGCCAAGCCCAAGTGGTCCATGTAAAACGCTTCTCGCGACACGTGTTGCAGGAACCAGCGCGGCTCGACACCGGGCAGGAAGTCAAATGCGGGCAAATCAAGTGTGCTTTCGTACCCATCGAGTTCGGGCGGTATGAGGCCGAACGCGCCATTCAAAAAGTCGAGCTTGCTGTAGATAAATTGCCCCGCCCTTCGACGGTAATACTGGGTACTCTCACTCCCGGCCCGCTTCATCCCCTTCGCGATGACGCCCCGGCCGTATAACTTCACCGTGAGCTTCCGAGCCCGGTCGCCGCCTGACCCCAAGGCGCGACTTTCCCGGATCATCTGGTCGAGACGGGTCGCTCGCCATGGCGGATGCATTCCCCGGCGAAGGCGGCCAGATAGGAGGGCTTGTGCCGTAAGTTCACGTTCTGTTTGAGACAGGTTAAGTAGATGCTTCGCCGTGGCGATGGCCTCGTTCCAGGTGGTCAGGATCTGGGCGATGTGGCGTTGTTCAGCAAGAGGCGGCCAAGACAAAATGAGCTCGGCGAAGCGCGATACGCCAAGGTGCGCGATTGACGTGGTTTGCTTGGCGATGGATTGAAAAGTTCCGTCGTAAAGACAGCGCTGAAACTGGAAGAGCGCAAACTCCGGGAGAACTTCGCGAGACGATCTG
>JANNFC010000421.1:0-4192 GCA_031379405.1 Betaproteobacteria bacterium
ATGAACGTTAAGCAGGCCACGTCGCGCAATATCTGGGCGATGGGCAAATGACCTAATTCGGTTGGCCGCTGGCGCATGAAGACGATGCCGAACGAGCCCTGCGGGCCGCGCTAGGCGATATTGAAGCGACCAAAACAGTAATGGCACCTGAGACACTGCAAGTCCGCATAGGCATCGCGACCGGGTCCGTAGTGGTTGGGCAGACTGGCGCTGGCGACGCTTCGGTGCCAAAGCTTGCGGTGGGTGAGACGCCCAATCTTGCGGCGCGGCTGCAGAGCCTCGCTGGTCCAGACGAGATTGTCATCAGTGCTTCGACGCGTAGTTTGATCGGCGCGACCTTCAACCTTTGCGATTTTGGCGAACACATGCTCAAAGGCATCGTCGAGTCGGTTCGTGCGTGGAAGGTCGTTAGCTTAGCAAAGACCGAGGGGCGCTTCGAAGCCGCTCGAGGGCACACTCTAACGCCGCTCGTTGGGCGAGAAGAGGAGATCGCACTCCTCACGCACCGCTGGAGGCTAGCCAAGGAAGGTGAAGGCCAGATGGTTCTGCTGGGCGCGGAACCGGGCATCGGCAAGAGCAGACTGACGCAGGTCCTGCGCGAGCATGTGACGCAAGAACCGCACGATCGCTTGCAGTACCAATGCTCGCCTTATCACGCGAGTTCTGCGCTATACCCGTTCATTGCGCAGATCGAGCGATCGGCTAATTTCGAGAGCTCGGATGGCCCTGAGACCAAGTTTAGTAAGCTAGAGCAGCTTCTTGGTCAGCCCAGCAGCGGTGATTCGTCGACTGTCGGCCTTTACGCGTCCTTGCTGTCGATTCACGCGTCTGACCGATATCCATCGCTTGGCGTGACGCCTCAGAAACAGCAGGAAATGACGTTGCAGGCGTTAAGCGATCGAGCTATCACCCTCGCGAGTAAGCAGCCACTACTCATTATTTTCGAGGATGTTCATTGGGTGGACCCGACATCGCAGGAAGCCATTGGTTTGCTTGCATCGAGAATAGTCGCGCATCGCATATTGCTGGTTCTCACCTATCGTCCCGAGTATCAGCCTCCTTGGTTAGGGCTTAGTCAGGTCACACGGGTCACGCTCACACGGTTAGCGCGCAAAGAGACAGTGACGTTGGTGGAGAGAATTACAGGTGGGAAGAAGCTGCCCACGGAGGTTGTCGATCTGATCGTCGCCAAAACCGACGGCGTTCCATTGTTCATTGAGGAGTTTACGAAGACTGTGCTCGAGAGCAATTTACTCAAACTAACCGAGCACGGATACCAATTGACCGGATCGCTCTCGGACATCGCCATTCCATCGACATTGCGCGATAGCCTCATGGCTCGTTTGGACCGGCTTCCTCTGGTGCGGGAAATGGCACAGATCGGCGCCTGCATTGGTCGAGAATTCTCTCATTCGCTTCTCGACGAAATTTCTTCTATTACTGGGAGTGCGCTGACCGAAGCGCTACAGAACTTAGTCAATTCAGAGTTGGTGCACCGAGTAGGAAATCCGCCCGCAGCACAATACACGTTCAAGCATGCGCTGATTCAAGATGCCGCCTACGCCAGCTTGATCAACACCAAGAAAAGGGAACTTCATGCTCGCATCGCGCAGGTGCTGGAGTCGGGTGCTCCAGACATTCAGAAGGGTGAACCGGAACTCATCGCACGCCACTATACGGAAGCCGGATTCTCGGAGAATGCAATTCCCCTTTGGTTGAAAGCAGGTGAGCTCGGCATTTCACGAGCGGCACATCGAGAAGCACTGGTTCATCTCAATCAGGGATTAGCCCTTCTCGCCACGCAACGGCCGTCATCTGCGCGAGCGGACATGGAGTTGACTTTTCAGATGAGCCTCGGCTCTGTTTACAACGTACTGCACGGTTGGTCGGCACCGGAAGTCAAAGCCGCTTATGAGCGCGCTAAGGAGCTTGTCAGTGAAATCTCGGATCCGACACGTGGATTCAATACGTTGATGGGGTTGTACTACTACTACAACGTGGCGGGAGAGATCACCGCGAGCACGCCGTTTATCGGCGAGGCTGTAGCCATGGCAGAAGCTGGGCGTGTCAGCGATCAACTTGTTGTTGCGCGACAAGGCCTCGGCCAGAACCTTCTGTTTCGCGGCCGTTTTGGGGAATCGGCGGCAGCGTTCGGAGAATCTCTCGCGCAGTACGACAAGGACAAGCATGCATATTTATCGAACGTTTGGGGTGGCGATTTCTTTACCTACGATCAAGGTTTTCTTGCGTTCTGTTACTGGAATCTCGGGCGAGCAGGAGCGGCGAAGGAGGCCATTCGCAAATGCGTAGAGCACGCGGAGAGCTTTCGGGACCCAATAGTGCATACCATAGGGTACCTCATGGCGGCAGCCGCGAGCGTACTGTTGCGCGATTGGGAATCCGTGATGAAATTTGCTTCGACTGCCGAAGCAATCGCCGAAGCGGGCGGCATGCAGTTCCAACAAGTTTTCTGTCGGATTTATAGGGGCTGTGCAATGATATGTATAGGTCCTGCAGCGGAAGGACATGAACTGCTAAAGGCAAACGTCGAAGCGGCGTCAGCGTCTGGCTTTGGTTGGCTGAATCCGTGGCTGAGGTCGCACTTGGCGCTGAGTCATGCACTGCGTGCAGAGTACAGGATCGGCATGGACATCTTGCAACGTGCTCGCGGCAATGCCCAATCCATGGGCGATACCTGGGCCTTGGGGCTGCTAGATTTCACCGAAGCCAGGATTCTCGAAATGCAAGGAGACGTCGATGGTGCGTGTGGCGTTCTTCGTCGAGCGATCGACCATGCACGTGAGCAACCTTCGAAAGGAGTGGAACTTCGTGCAGCGACTTCGCTCGCCAATCTGTTGAAACAACAGGGTCGTGTGAAGGATGCACGGGCGATTCTCGCCCCGCTATACGGATTCTTTACCGATGGATTCGACACACCAGATCTCATCGAGGCCAAGGCCGTGTTGGATAGTCTCTAACCAGCCAAACTTTTGATTCCACAAAATCCGGCACGAACCAGCGCGGTAAAGCCAGAAACACATCCGGCGCCACGATGATAAAGACCAGCACGAACAGCGTCGGGATCAGCATGATCATGACGTCCTTCATGACTTGCATGAGGTGAATCGGGTCGTTGCCAGGCTGATCTGGATGTGCCAGTCCGCTATGACTACTGCATCTACCCAAAAAGGGTATTATCATGCCCATAATGGGTATGACCACCAATTCTCGACGGAAACCTGCGGTTCAGCGGCATCGCTCTGTAACGAGCAAGCGACGCAGCTCGCTTATTGATGCGCTGTTCTCTGTGACGCAGCGCAAAGTGCTGGGTCTGTTATTCGGCCAGACCGAACGCAGCTTCTTCACAACGGAGATCATTTCGCGAGTGGGATCTGGATCGGGAGCCGTTCAGAGGGAGCTACTGAAACTCGAAGAGAGCGGTCTGGTGACGGTGACTAAACTTGGCAACCAGAAACACTTCCAGGCAAACCCGGCATCCCCGATCTACAACGAATTAGCTTCCATCATGCGCAAGACCATTGGCGTGGCGGATCCTTTACGTCAAGCTCTGGAGTCGATCAGCGGTTCCATTTCTTTCGCTTGTATTTACGGTTCGATCGCCAAGGGTCAAGAGAAGTCCAGCAGCGATATAGATCTCCTGGTGCTATCCGATTCACTTACATTGGAGGTCCTCTACAGGCACTTGGAAGAGGCCGAATCCGCGCTTGGACGCAAGATCAATCCAATACTCTTTACGCTGGCGGAATTCAACAAACGACGCTCCTCGTCCGGCAGTTTCGTGAGCAAGGTGCTCGCTGGTGAGACAATCGTTCTGACAGGACAGTTGCCGGATGCCTGGGTCGGCGCTGGAGAATCTGGCAAGGATCGGTCAGAGAAAGTCGCTACTTGGTATTTCAGTGTCTAGTACACACGGTTAGCTTAGCGAATGAACACTGGCGAGTACTTGACCAGGCTCACCGGATTCGTAATGTCGCGGAGTACGAAGGCGAGTTCGACATCGAAAGCGCGCTGGTCACTGCGGTGTTGAGAGTGGCACGCGAAGTCGAACGACGTGTGCTTGCGCTCGGTCCAGTCTCGTACAAAGGGCGTCCGAGCAGCTGACTCGGATGGGGGATACGCTCTTTACCCCGACTCGGCGCCAGGGGCTGGGTCCGAATCGCGGCGCTGGCCG
>JANNFC010000437.1:0-2362 GCA_031379405.1 Betaproteobacteria bacterium
GTGATCTTGCGCGTCACAAAAGTCTCGCCACGGATGGGAGATTCATGATTGAACAGGATACCGTTGCACGCATACATGCCGTACGCCTCTCGATAGTTCACCGTGATCCAGTAGGCGTAGAGCTTGGCAGCGGCATAGGGAGAGCGCGGATAGAACGGCGTGGTTTCACGCTGCGGGGTCTCCTGCACCATGCCATAGAGTTCGGAAGTCGATGCCTGATAAAAGCGCGTCTTCTTCTCCAACCCGAGGATACGAATCGCCTCCAGTATTCTCAAGGCACCCAGAGCATCCGAGTTCGCCGTGTACTCCGGTTCCTCAAAGGACACCGCGACATGACTCTGGGCGGCCAAGTTGTAGATCTCGTCCGGCTGGACCTGCTGAATCACACGCGTAAGGCTCATCGAATCGGTCATGTCTCCATAGTGCAAAATGAACTTGCGCTGATCAACGTGAGGGTCCTGGTACAAATGATCGATGCGATCGGTGTTGAACAAAGAGGAACGCCGCTTGATACCGTGGACCACATAACCTTTCCCCAGTAATAATTCAGCGAGATAGGCGCCGTCCTGTCCAGTAACGCCGGTAATAAGCGCGCTCTTGTTCGTTGGAATATCTTCTCTTCGCATACCGATCCCTATCTTGACAGCACTACAACAAAGCGCGTCCGGCCAACATGACCCCGGCGCAACAAGCGCCCGCGCCAACCAGCCAAGTGCCCATGACCTTTTCTTTACTGGCGACCAACTCGTAGCTATAGAACAAGACCACGAGTTGCACGATGACCGCCCCCAGATCGAATCCATTGAAATGACGCTGCGCCAGTACACCCGTCACCACCACTAGGAGAATCATCAGATAGTCCAAGGGAGTGGTGCGGAACTCTTGATTGACCGATAAGCGGATAGCTAAGGCGACCGCGACAGCCAACGCTATGAGTATTGGGTGGAACAAGGCCTCGAACACGCCGCCTTGTCGTTCCATCGTATAGACCAGCAAGGCTGCGGAGCTGAAAACCCCCAAGCGCAAAAGCATCGAAGGGCCTCCGTTACGCCAGGAAAGCAACAGTCCGGCGATGGTGATGCCAGCGACCACCGCACCGGCCATACCGACGTCGCCAGTCACCTCGCGCGCCATCACCCCACCTACCAGAAAGTACATGGGAAGAATCAACCAAACGAAGGCGAGGGGAAGCCTGCCCCAACTGCCACGGACGGTGCCAGGCGCGACGCGAGTCTTTTGGGTGACACGCCATCCCTTGCGCTCCGCCATCCACAAGAGCGCAAACACCAGCCCACAGACCAGCGCATACATCGCTGCGACTAAGGTATCGGATTCGTAACGCAGCACGATCGCACTCAGCACGAGAAAGGCTTGCAACGCGTAGATGATGAGCACGGCCTGAGGATGCTGGTAACCCAACTCAAGCAAACGATGATGGATGTGATTCTTGGTCGCACGAAACCAGTTCATGCTGCCATGGATGCGCTGCGCGAATACCGCCAGAATATCCACAATAGGGAGTCCTAGAATCAGCGCCGGAAGCGCCATGCTCAAACCCGGATTGACTTCCTGCGTAAGCGACACCGCAAGTGCGCCTAAGGAAAAACCGAGAAACTGGCTACCCGAATCGCCCATGAATACGCGTGCGGGATGTGCGTTGTAACGCAGAAAACCAAACAATCCACCAATGACGGCACCGGCCACAATGAGGAAATCACCGCCGCCGCCGAGGTAACCGAGATAAGCCAGGCAGCCCAAACTCATCAACGACTCACCGCCTGCAAGTCCATCCAGGCCATCGGAGTGGTTAATAGCGTTGATCATGCCCACCAGCGCGATCACGGTGAAGGCGCGTCCCACTGCGGGATCGAGCGCGGTGTCGATGAATGGCAGATGCTTTACGTACAAATCGCCACCGTAGACGATGGCCGCGGTGGCCATGAACTGGCCGATGAACTTGGTGTAGTGCCCGATCTCACGACTGTCGTCCCAGGTGCCGAACACAAACAACACCAAAGCGCCAAACAGATACCAGGGCAACCAATGGTTCATCGGCATCCACAACAACAACGACACCACCGCACCCACCACGATGCCCACGCCTCCCACTCGCGGCACCGGACGTGCGTGCACCTTGCGTGGATCAGGCATGTCCACCATTCCCAGGTGGGGCGCCAGTTTGATCATCAGCGGGATCACCGTCATGCTCATAAGTAGGGCAGTCAGCAAAGCGAATGGAAAAGTCAAGGTGATCCGCTCCGAGAGATCGTTATTCGGGAATGAACTGACGTAACCGCGGCAAAGCGCTTTGGCTAAAGGCTTGCAATCGTTGATCTGCTGCCTGCGCGGATTCCGCTTTGGA
>JANNFC010000567.1:0-2118 GCA_031379405.1 Betaproteobacteria bacterium
AATCAACTGCGAAGGCAGTTCATTTACAGGTCACTGCCCGAACTCAGGATGACCTCAAACCATCTGGCTGGCAATTCAAAAACGGGTGCGTTCCTACGGTCTACGGGATGATGATCGAGTACGCCGCGAAAAAAGCCGGAATCGCCCTTGATAAACCGACGGCCCACATCCAAGAACTGCACAACCAATACCTGAAGGCTGCAGTACTGCGTTCTAGTAACAACGCCACCGACGTCGTTGGTGCAGGACTGACTCCGGAGTTTGTTCGCTCATTGAGCATTGGCCTCAACGGCGGTGCCTGTAACGCCGGCACCCGCTCGATTGCCAGCGCCCAATTCAACCCAATCGACTCTTCGAGATGGTCATATGATGTATTCGCCAAGAATGTCCACGCAAAGCTCGCTCAGGGGTATCCGATTGCTATCGCCGCATATATTTTTGGGCGAAAGACTTCGGGTGGCGGCATAAATTTCGTGACGGGGCATGAAATGCTCGTGACAGGCTTCGACCCGAAAAACGAAATCTTCGATATCAACGATACTTGGGCTTCAACTACTAATGCATGGAGAAGACTAGATTTGACTATGGCCGAACGCAATACCGTCCGGATTGCGCTAGGTAACACCTACTTCACGACCTTGCCGCGTCCGAATTTCGATGTCGTGCTCAGCGTGACCGGGAGTGCAATTTTCAACAACGTGAACTATGTTGAGGTCATCGCGGTCCTGGAGGGTGCAACGTCAACGCGGTGGGGAAATTCTTTTGTAACGCTTGATCTCGATATTTCCCCCTGTGACCAGACTTCTTCGGGCGGCAGCGTCTGCATTGACAAGCTTTCGCCTCAATCGTCTGTAGATGCAATCGTGAAGGCGATTCGCTGCAAGCCCGGTAAGGTGATCACAAGCAAACAAGCAGGTCGCCTCCAGGTTGAGCTTGCGGACCTTGATGGCCTATTCACTTACTATGAGGCCCCAAGCGCCGACGCCGAACGGGAGCTATGGGTCATGGCATTTCTGGACGACTATTTCCGATCGCCGCTTTCAGATGAATTCCTCAAGAAGTTCAGGGAAACAGCGAACAGGGTTTTGGATTCATACGCTGCGGTGTGCTCGCCAAACGGCTCGCGTGGAGACCGCGCGGAGTGCATCCGCCGCGACATCAAGAAACGCTATAAGATTCGGTCAGGCGGTGGTCGCTATGACGAAGGAAATCGCTGTCTCGTTTGGGACGATCGGAAGTTTAATCCGACGCGAGACTGTAAACCCTACTGAGACAAGCTAAAAGATATCGAGGCGGGAGCTGACGATCATGACGGCAAAATCGGGAATTTCGGGAACACTTGCGATATGTCTTGCACTCGGCATTCAAGGGTGCGGAAAGGGAGAACTCAGCCGTTCCGACGCAAGAGAAAGAATTTCTGCGACGCTTAAGTTTCCAATGGAATTGATTGTCGAAGTTCCCAAATCGATGCAGGTTGTAAGTTTCGAGGGATCGGCGCTCATCGGCGAATTTCAGAAGTCGACACTGGTTACAGCCAAGCAATCGAGCAATCCAGGGGATGTCTTCCGAGTCTATTGCTTCGAGTTCACAGAGGCAGGCAGAAAATATCTAACCGATGCGCCGGCCGGTCGAACGGTGCGGGCTTGCACCATCACCATGGGTGACATTACCGGCATCCAGTTCGACGCAGATAAGCGCAAGGCCGAAGTCGAGTTTGATGTGCACGTTGAGCCGAATGAATTCGCAAAGCTTCTCGCACCGAAGAATGAGTTTGCGAAGGCATGCACCTCAACCGAAAAGAGCAACGCGGCTCATCAAAAGACGGCGGCGGCCAAAGTGAAGGCACGAAGGAACTTGGCTTTGTTCGATGATGGGTGGCGTGTCGTGCGCTAGGAAAACGGACCGCTGCAGAGTTCTTGTCAGTCGATACAGGACATTTCAAAAAGAGTGACTCTTCGTCATCGTCTTGGTGCTACGCTATTCGATGATCAAGCCCCCTGCGCGAGCACGACTTCACGATACTGCACGAAGTGATTCCGAATCGTGCAAAGAGTGTCAGGCGTCAGCGAGATGTGATCTTCCAGTCGCTTTCCGGGCCGAATAAGGCCTTGCACTTCG
>JANNFC010000645.1:0-14649 GCA_031379405.1 Betaproteobacteria bacterium
ACTCGGATACTTATCTTCAGCCCTGACGGTACTTGGGCGATATACATAGAGGCTTACGGCCAGCACCAACAGACTCTTCAACCAACCCCTTCGATTCATTGCCTCCTCCCGTTTTAGCATGTTACGAACTACGAACAACAGGAGAGCCCACTATTTCCCACAATCAGGTCGCAGCTTAGCAGACTCTTCGCCATATCTGTCAACGGTCAGTAGACGCATAAGTGACTAAATCAAGGTAAACACCGGCACCTTAGCCCCATCCTCCGCTTCGCTGAACATCACCTTGACTTTCTGCCCTATGGCCAGCGTGGCGGGATCGCAGTGGACGAGGTTGGTCATCATCGTCACGCCTTCATCGAGCGTCACATAGGCGATGGTGTACGGCACGGGTACGCCACGATGCAGGGTGCTGTATGAGTAAATGACTCCCGTGCCTTTGGCTGCCACCCACTGCGTGTGTTGCGAGAAACAATGCGGGCACAGGACGCGGGGATAGAAATGATATTCACCACAGTCATGGCACTTTCCGATCAATAAAGTGCCTTGGGCGGCGGCTTCGAAATAGCGCCGATTCTCTGGGTTGATAGGTGGCGCGGGAATTGTGCGTTCAACCGATTTTGTACTCATATTTTTACTCCCGTTCCATGATCAGCGTGGCACTCCCGTGGCGCGCGCCCAGCTGGCCTCCGGTGCCTTGTGCCAACGCCAGCCGACAATTGGGCACCTGCACCTTGGGATGCGCTTCGCCGCGAAGTTGGCGCACTGCTTCGATCACCTTGGTCATGCCGCCCCGATTGGCGGGGTGGTTGTTGCACAGGCCGCCGCCGTCGGTGTTGAACGGCAACTTGCCCACACCGGAGATCAAGTTTCCGTCGGCAACAAACTTTCCTCCCTCCCCTTTCTTGCAGAAGCCGAGGTCTTCGATCTGCATGAGTACTGTGATGGTGAAGCTGTCGTAGATCGACGCGTACTGGATGTCGGCCGGCGTCACGCCGGCTTCGGCAAAGGTGGCGGCGCCGGACCGGGCCGCGCCCGAGGTAGTGAGGTCGATCTTGCCGCCTTGTTGGCCTTTGGGCGATTCGCCAGCGCCCACAACTTTCACCAAGGGTCGCTGGAGGCTTTTCGCGATTTCCGCTCGTGCCACGATTAGGGCTCCGCCGCCGTCACTCACCACGCAGCAGTCAAGGCGATGCAGTGGATCGGCGATCATCGGCGAGGCAAGCACTTCCTCGACCGTCACCACTGCGCGCAACATGGCGTTCGAATTGTGTTGCGCGTGATGCGAGGCAGCGACCTTGATCCAGGCCAATTGCTCGCTGGTGGTGCCGAATTCGTACATGTGTCGCATGGCGGCCATCCCGTAGCTATTGGCCGTGGCCAGACCATAAGGCAGCTCGAATGCCACGTCCGGAGAGGCCGCGCCGTAGCTGCGAGGCTGTGTACCGGAGGACCCTTCGGAGCGCGGCCGACCCGCCAAGGTGATCAGCGCGACGTTGCACTTGCCGAGCGCAATGGCCTGCGCGGCATGCGCTACGTGCACCAGATAGGACGAGCCGCCGGTATCGGTGGAATCCATGTGGCGTACCTTGAGGCCCATGTAATCCACCATCGAAAGCGGGCCCAGGCCAGGTGCGTCACTCGCGCAAAAATAGCCATCCACATCGTTCTTGGTGAGGCCGGCGTCGAGCAGCGCGCCGCGAGCCGATTCGGCGTGCAGTTGCGCCACGGATTTATCCGGCGCCTTGCGGGTCGGGTGCTCGAAGGCTCCCACGAGATAGGCTTTGCCTTTGATGGTCATCGATGAAGTACGCAGAAGTTGAAATTAGCGTCAACTATAGCAGCGCCGGAAGTCTCCCTGCTCACCAATCGACGATGGTGCCGTCCGGGAGCACCGCGTGTCCGGCATGCATGACTTCTTGTTTGAACGGATGCTTGGCGGCCTCCTGCTCGTTCACTGCCACGCCCAGCCCCACGCAATCGGGCACCAGCCAATGCCCGTCCTGCACACGGATGGGACCTTGCACGACGTCGTAATACCAGGGCACGGCACCCGACATTTCTTCCTGAATCACGAAATTCGGTGTGGCCACGTCGAAATGCAATGCCGCCACGCCAGCGAGGGGTCCGAGCGGATTGTGCGGCGCGATGCCAATGCTGGCGGTGTCCGCCATCGCCGCGATCTTGCGCGCTTCGGTAAATCCACCGACATGACAAAGGTCCGGCTGCGCGATGTTGAGGGCACGCAGACGGAACAGATCATCGAATTCCCTGCGATCCACCAAACGCTCGCCTGCCGCGATGGGGACCGGTGATTTGTCCAGTATCTGCTTCATCCCCACCGCGTCCCCCGGTTGGATAGGCTCCTCGACGAATAGCGGACGTGACGGGGACAGGGCTTGAATGTATTGCAACGCCGAACTGGTGGAAGCGCAGCGCCCATGGAAATCGATCATGATCTCGATGTCGTCGCCGACCGCTTCGCGCAAGCCGTTCATCATGCTGCCGACGTGATCGATAGCGCGCGGCGAGGCGGTAAAGTGGGTGTAGGGAATGAACACCACCTTGAGCGCCCGATAACCTTTCTCCACCACGCTCAAGCCTTTGTCAATGACGGATTGGCGATCCATGCTTTCGTAGACAGCGGTCATGTCACCGAATCCCAGATGCGTGTAGATCTTGATACGTTCGCGAGTCTTGCCGCCGAGCAAGCGCCACACGGGTACGCCCAACTCCTTTCCCCAGATATCCCACAGCGCCATCTCGATGCCGCTGATGGCGGTGTTGCCGATCACGCCCAATCGCCAGAAGCTGTGCTTGACCATCACGCGCACGTTTTGTTCGATGTCGCGCGGGTCACGACCGAGGACTAGTGCTGCCAGATCTTCTACCGCGCCGACCACCGCGCGCGTCTTCCATTCCAGAGTCGCTTCGCCCCAGCCGTACAATCCGGGTTGATTGGTGTCGACACGAACGAACACCCAGTTGCGCATTTCGGCATTGACCACCAGGGTTCTGATGGCGGTGATGCGTAATTCGCCGTTTTTTGAATTCGTCATTGGCATTCCTTTGCTAACATCCATACCAACACATCCTCAAGAAGGAGCACGACATGAAGTTCGGTTTCAACATCGCGATTCGCGGCGCGCTCGCCGATCCGCAGTCGATTGCGGCACTCGCCATCAAGGGCGAAGCGTTGGGCTTTGCGCATCTGGCCATTCCGGATCATATCGTTATTCCCACGTCCATCGCCTCGCCCTACCCGTACAGCCAAAATCGCAAGATGGCCGGCGCAAATCTTGGACACTGCATGGAACCGCTGACCGTCATGACGTACCTGGCCGCCATCACGACCAAGGCGCGCCTCCTGACCTCGGTCATGGTGGTGCCTCACCGCCCGGCGCTATACACGGCCAAAGTATTGTCCACTATCGACGTGTTGTCCAATGGAAGAGTGACGGTGGGCGTTGGCGTGGGCTGGATGGACGAGGAGTTTCAGGCCCTGGGTGCGCCACCCTTCGCGGAGCGCGGTAAGGTGACCGATGAGTATCTCGATGCCTTCAAGGAACTGTGGACCAAGGACGATCCGCGCTACGAAGGCCAATACGTGCGCTTCAGCAACATTTCCTTCCTACCCAAACCGGTTCAGCTTCCTTACCCGCCCATTTGGGTGGGCGGTGAAAGTCCCGCCGCGCTACGCCGGACCGCACGCATCGGCGATGCGTGGTACCCCATCGGCACTAATCCGCAGCACCCTCTGAATACGATGCAACGCTTGCACGGGGGCATCGCGAACCTAGCTCAAGAAGCGGAGAAGATCGGGCGAGATCCAAAGTCCATCGGCGTCGTCTATTGGGCGAACTGGTACAAGGAAAACAACCTAATCACCACCGACGACGGTCAGCGCCAGCTCTTCACCGGCAGCGACGCCGACGTGGTGGAGGATATTTTGCGCTTCCAGGAAATGGGGATGAACGATCTGCTATTCAGCTTCCAACGCGCGACGCTTGAAGAATCGATTGCCGCGATGGAGCGTTTCGCCTCCGAGATCATGCCGCGCGTGCGCCGATCCTGAATGCAAGGCGTACCGGAAGGGAGCGGGGAAGGAAGCGGGGAAGGAAGCGGCGCCCTACTTCGTGCGGCAGGAGAATCGGTTGTTGAAGTCCCTGCCGTTTTGGCCGGTCAAGTAATAGAGTTACGGTTCGGTTATTGCGCGCACCAGCCGCCATCAATCAAGACGTCGTTACCCGTCATGAAGGCGGCGGCGTCGGAGCAGAGATACAAGGCCATGGAGGCAATCTCTTCAGGCTGACCCCAGCGTCGCATGGGGGTTTGATCCATCAATGCGGCGTTCTTGGCCGGGTCCGCGCGCAGCGGCGCGGTCAGGTCAGTGGCGACGAATCCCGGACTAATGGCCACTACGTTGATTTTGTCGTCCACCAATTCCAATGCGAGTGCTCGCGTAAGACCCAGAACAGCGTGCTTGGTGGCGGAATAAACACCGCGCCCCGTGCTCGACACATGGGCCATGATCGAGGTTAGGTTTATTACGCGACCATAGCCCTGGCCTTTCATCAGCGGCACGATGTATTTGCACATCAGGAACACACCGGTGATGTTGGTATCGGTCAGTGCACGCCACTCGTCATAAGAGAAATCGATGATGTTCTTGCGGATCGCGGTGCCGGCGTTGTTCACCAGAATGTGTGCGGCGCCGAAGCGCGCTTTGATGTTCTCGGCGACTTGCTTGACCTGGGCTTCTTCGCGCACGTCGCAGAGGTAGGTTTCCGCTTCGGCGCCGGCTGCACGCACCATGCTCAGGGTTTCTGCGAGCTTGGTTTGGTCGCGGCCGAGGAGGGCAAGTTTGGCGCCCGCGTTCGCGAGTTCGATGGCGGTGGCGCGGCCGATACCTCGGCTGGCACCAGTGATGACGGCAACGCGGTGGGTGAGATCGATGGGTTTCATTGTTATCGGTAATTCCTATGTTCTTTGGTAGTGCAATTTCCCCTCACCCCAACCCGCCCCGCACGCCGGACGATCGAGATGCCGTCTACTCGTGCCCCATCAGCGGCCCAAACAACACCCAGCGCGTACCGTCAAACTGCTGGAGTTGCAGTTGCTCAATGGGAAAGTAATCCGTCGCGCTAGTGGTAATTTTGATGCCGGGGAGCAAGCCGTCGAGTTCCAGGCTCTTAAGATTGGTTGCCTGCTTCAAGAGATTCTCATGCGTCAAATCGTCGCCGCACTGTTTTATAACATGGGCCATCAACTGCGCCACCGCGAACCCATAAACGTGGAGGGCATCATTCAAATCGGCATTTGGCATGTACTTTTTCATGAAGTCGCGCCAACGCTGCATGGAGGGATCTTTGTTCCATTGGGTGTCGGTGGAATCCTTGATATAGGCCGCGGTGATCAACCCCTTGGACTTATCCAATCCCGCCGGCATCAATACGGCACCCACGGAGGACGAAACATTATTGAGGAAGTGCAACGGCTTCCATCCCATGTCATGCGCGCGCTTGATGGCCTGGGCAGCAAACTTCGGCGTGGTGATATTGACGAATGTGTCGGCGCCGGAAGCCTTAAGAGTCACGATCTGAGAGTCTACGGTCGGGTCGGTCACTTCATAACTGACTTCGGCGACGATTATGCTTTTTGCCTTGTCGCCCAGCCCGTCTTTGAATCCCTTGAGATAGTCTTTGCCGTAGTCGTCATTCTGGTAAAGGATCGCCACCTTGGCATTCGGCTTGTGCGCGAGGATGTACCTGGCGTAGATGTTCGACTCGATCTGATAGCTGGGCTGATAGCTTACGGTCCAGGGGAAATTTTTCGGGTCGCCCCATTTGGTGGCGCCGGTGGCGAGAAACAGGTGCGGCACTTTCTTGGCGTTGATGTACTTGTGGAAGGCGGTGTTGGTGGGCGTGCCAAGGGTCTGGAACAGTGCCAGCACTTGATCCTCTTCCACCAGTTTGCGCACCTGTTCGACGGCGCGCGGCGGAGAGTAACCATCGTCCAGGCTGATGAGATTGATCTTGCGACCATTGATGCCGCCTTGATCGTTGATCATCTGGAAGTACGCCACCTCGGTTTTGCCGATGACGGCATAGGCAGAGGCTGGGCCGCTGTACGGCATGGTTTGGCCGAGCTTGACCTCGGTATCGGACGCACCTGGGTCATACTTCTTCTGCGCGAAGGCGCTCGCTACCGCCAGCAATGCAGCCATCGCTCCGATGCTAGCTACCAAGCATTGGCGTCGAGTCATTTCCATTAGGTCTCCTAGTTAGATTTTTCCTGCCTCACCGCGACGCAGGTATTCGCCCATCCCTTCCCTGCCCTTCCACGTGGTGCCGTCCACGATGCACTGGCCGCGCAGGAACACCTTCTTCACGCGGCCGGTGAGGTTGCGCCCTTCAAACAAGGTGTAGTCAATGCGGCTGTGCTGTTCGACTTGGCGGATGGTCCATTGTTCCGTAGGGTCGAACAGCACGATGTCGCCATCGGTGCCGACTGCAATGGTACCCTTCTTCGGGAACAGGCCGAAGAGCTTGGCGGGTGCGGTGGAAGTAATCTCCACGAAGCGGTTGATGGACATGCCGTGCTTCAACACGGCGCCGTCGAAAATGAGCGGCAGCCGCGTTTCCACACCGGGCGCGCCGTTGGGGATCTTGCTGAAATCACCCACGCCCTGTTGCTTCGAATACTGCATGCCGTAGGGCTGCTCGTTGAAGCAGAACGGGCAGTGATCGGTGGACACCACCTGCAGGTCGTCCGTCTTGAGTCCACGCCAGAGTTGCTTTTGGTGATGATCATCGCGCAGAGGCGGGGTCATCACGTACTTGGCGCCTTCGAACTCGGGGCGCTCGTACTCCTCCGCAGTCAGGAACAGGTAGTGCGGGCAGGTTTCCGCATGCACCGGGATACCGCGGTCGCGCGCTTCGGTCACGGCTGAGAGCGCTTCGCCGGCGGAGAGGTGCACGATATAGAGCGGCGTGTGGGCCAACTCGGCCAACCGAATGGCGCGGTGCGTCGCCTCGCCTTCGAGGATGGAGGGGCGCGTGCTGGCGTGATACTTCGGTGCGGTCATACCGGCGTCGAGCGCCTCTTTCACCAGGATGGAAATGACTTGCCCGTTCTCGGCGTGAACGCAGGTCATGGCGCCATTGGCGCCGGCGATGCGCATGGCTTTGAACAATGCGCCGTCGTCCACCATGAGTACGCCTGGGTAGGCCATGAAGAGTTTGAAGGTGCTCACGCCCTCGTTGCGGATGAGCGTCTTCATGTCGGCGAGGCTTTGATCGTTTACGTCAAGCATGATCATGTGGGCGCCGACATCCACCGCAGCGCTTTGTCTGCGCGCGTGCCAGTTTTCCAGACCTTTAAGGGGGCTTTGTCCTTTCGTCTGGTTGCAGAAGTCGATCAGGGTGGTGGTACCACCGAAGGCAGCGGATTGGGTGCCGGTGCCGAAGGTGTCTACGGTGTAGGTCGGGCCGAATTCCCAATCGAGGTGGGTGTGGACGTCGATGCCCCCTGGCAGGACCAACAGGCCGCTGGCGTCATGCACTTCCACGTCGGCGCCTACGACGATATTTTTTCCGATGGTTTGGATGCGTCCGTCGACCACAAGAATGTCGGCGGTGTAGTCATCGACCGCGGTGACGATTCTGCCATTCTTGATCAATGTTGCCATTTGAGATCTCCTCCTTCATCCGCAACGCGGTGCGCCACATGCATGCTGGTGCGCACGCGCACTCCATGCAGCCAATCTACGAAACGTAATGCAGCTCCTCCGCTTTCCAACTCGCGGTAACCCAATCGCCGGACTGCGCGGGCTCGGCGAAGTAGTCATGATCCATCAGGTTCACCACGAACTCCTCTCCGGACGCGCCCTCGATGGGCAGCTTTACCCAGGAGCCTTGATATTCGATGGTGCCGACTTTGCCGATCACGGCATTCAGACCAGGGTCTGTATGCTCGTCCTTCGCACGATGAACCGTGATGCGGTCACGGCGTACGGAAGCGCTCAACTGATCACCGGCCCGCATGGTGCTCGCCACTGAGATGCGAACTGTGCGCGGGCCGCATTGCACCAGAACGTGATCGTTCAACCGATCGAGAATTTTGCCGGCGAGCACGTTTTGCCCGCCGATGAATCTTGCCACGTAACCCGTGCGAGGACGCTCGAACACATCGCGTGCGGGGTCCGCTTGTTCGATGCGCCCCTGATCCATTACCACTACCGTGTCGGCCAGTGCGATGGCTTCCATCTGCGTGTGTGTAACGTGGATAAACGTGATGCCAAATTCTTTCTGCATACGCTTTAGTTCTCCGCGCATTTGCAAGCGCAGAAACTCGTCCAATGCAGACAACGGTTCATCCAGCAATAGCACACGCGGATTGGTAATCAGTGCACGCGCCAAGGCGATGCGCTGTTGCTGACCGCCGGAAAGTTGCGCGGGCACTCGATCGGCAAAGTGCTCCATGCGTACCTGCGTCAGCATCTCTTTTGCCTTCGCCAGGCGCTCGACTTTTCCGACACCTCGCACTTTGAGATTGAAAGCCACATTCTCCGCGCAGGTCAAATGCGGAAACAGCGCGTAACTTTGAAACATCATGGCCGTGCCTCGGCGCACCGGCGGCTCGCCGTTGACGCGCTCGCCGTCGATAAGCACGTCGCCTTCCGTCGGATCCTCGTGCCCGGCGATCATGCGCAAGATAGTGGTCTTGCCACAGCCCGACGGCCCCAGCAGGCAACAGTACGCGCCGCCCGGAATTTTCAGATTGATAGCGCGCACCGCTACGGTTTCGCCGAAGCGCATGGTCACACCGACCAATTCGATATCGCCCTTTGCTTTGGATGAATTCGCCATGATGATTTGTAATCGTTTTTAATGGTGCCCTGATTTCGCTTCATTCGCGCTTTTCTCGCCTGCGCGCGTGCGCCGCCGCTGGATGATCGCAATGGAGCCCAAGGCCAACGTAATGGCCGCGAAGGACACGAAGGTGGTGACAGTCCCCAAGGCGTAGAGTGCGGGCGATGTCACGTTGGTGGTCATGCCCCAGATTTCCATCGGCAGCGTATTGGCCGCCCCGGAGGTCAATAGGGTACGGGGAAACTCGTCATAGGACAGCGTGAAGCCGAACAACGCCACGGCAATCATGCCGGGAAACAAAATGGGTAACACTACCATCAGGAAAATCTGCCAATTCGTGGCGCCCAGATCGCGCGCGGCTTCTTCATAGGCACGGTTGAAGCGACTGAACACCGCGAACATGATCAACATGCCGAAGGGCAACGTCCAGGTGAGTTGCGTGCCCAGCGCCGAGGTAAACCACTTGGTTTGGATACCCATCGTTTGGAAGGTGAGCCCGACGCCCAATCCCACCAGCAATCCCGGCATGATCAGGCTGGCCACCGCCAGGTAGAAAACGAAAGTGGCGCCGACAAAGCGCCGGCGAAACGCCAAACCCGCCACCACCGAAATGATCACCGTGAGCAGCAAAACCATCACCGCGAGAATCATGGAACGGGTAAAGGCTCCCGCGAAATCGCCGGTACGCTGTTGGCTGAACAGCGCATCGAACCAGTGCAACGACCACCCTCGCATAGGGAAAGTCAGCCCCCCCGAAGGCCCTTGAAAAGACAGAATGTAGATGGCCGACATGGGACCGTAGAGAAACAGCACGAACAACCCAAAGAAGCTGGCCAGCGCGTAAAAGCTCCAGGGGCGCTTCGCGGTGATTGGTTTTTGCATGGCTTATCCCGCTATCCCGCGATCTCTTTTCGAACATCCACGATGCGCAAGATCGCCGCCACCATCAAGCTGACGATAATCAGCAGCACCACCGCGCTCGCAGCAGCCGGCGGGTACTGCACCATGGAAATTTGATTGGACATGGCGAGCGCCACCGATGCCGATTGACTGCCACTCATCACTCGGACAACGAAGAAGTCTCCCATCACCAGGGTAATCACAAAAATCGATCCCAACGCGATGCCGGTTCTTGATAGCGGCACCACGATGTCCCAAATGATGCGCCAGCCGCCGCTGCCGCCGTCGCGCGCGGCTTCGATCAAGGCCTTGTCGATGCGCGCCATGGAATTGAAGATCGGCACGATCATGAACAGGGTAAACAAGTGCACGTAGGCGATGATCACGGCGAAATCCGAGAACAGCAGGAACTCCAGTGGCTCTTTGGTAATGCCGGCGCCGATGAGCGCGTTGTTGAAAATTCCGTTTCTGCCCAGGAATGGGATCCAGGAAATCATGCGAATGATATTCGAGGTCCAGAACGGCACGGTGCACACGAGGAACAACGCCATCTGCCAGATCAGGCTCTGGATGTGAAACGCCAGGAAATAGGCGACGGTGAATCCGATGAGCAGGGTAATCGCCCACACGATCACGGCGAAATAAAGGGTCTTGAGGTACAGCGACAGCGTGACCTCGGAGGTCAACACATCGATGTAGTTGACGAAGTCGAAGGCCGGAATCGAGTCGATGCCGTCGAATTGGAAAAAACTATAGGCAATGACCACCAGCAATGGGATGCCGAAAAACAGCAGCAGCACCAACAGCAGGGGAGCTACTTGCAAGTATGAGGTGAAACGGGAAGAGGACTTCACGTTGCAATTTGTTTTTGACGGATGACTGTGGATGGTTCAGAAGCGCTAAGGTCAGGACGGATTCACTCTCTTCCCAACCCTTCCCCCACGGGGGAAGGGAATTGGAAATAGCCTCACCCGTAACCTATTGCGTACGGCGGAAAAGCGCAGCGCCTTCCGCCGCGCATCCGCTCACCGCCTACTCCTTACGACGCCAAGAACTCATTCCACTTCTTGATCATGTACTGGTTCTCGTCCATCAGGGTATTCCAGCAAGCCACTTTACCCATACGATCCCAGAAGGCGCCGCCATCACGCACGGCCCCGGCTTTCTCCATCACATTACCGTAGGGATCCTTGATCTCACCCTTGGCGGCTTTGCCCTCGTACCAGTAGCCATACTCGTCCGCCGACATGAAGTTCTTGGCGGCCTCGGGAACGGAGCTGTAGTAGCCCTGCTTGGCGATGAAGCCCGCCTGCCAACCCGACATGTACCAGTTGAGGTATTCATAGGCGGCGTCAAGCTTGATGCCCGTGAGGTGGGCCATGGGAGCGATACAACTACCCCAAGCGCGATAGCCTTCCTTCAGCGGCGCGTAGTAGCAGGGAATACCGCGCGAACGCACCGCCGTGACGGCCGGTGACCACATGGACTGGACGATGGTTTCGCCCGCCGCCATCAGGTTCACGGATTCGTCGAAGGTAGCCCACATGGCGCGGAACTGGCCGGCTTTCTTCGCGCCCTTCAGGATCTCGATGGTCTTGTCGATTTCCGCCTTGGTCATGTTGCCTTTGTCGCCGTACTTGATATCACCGCGCGCTTCAACGGCCATGGCGGCATCCATGATGCCGATGCCGGGGACGGACACGATGGCGGTCTTGCCCTTCCATTCCGGGTTGAGCAGCTCGGACCAGCTCTCGATCTTGCGCTTGACCAGGTCGGGGCGAATGCCCAAGGTGTCGGCGTTGTAGACGGTGGGGATACCGGTGGCCCACTTGGTGGGGCCCTTGGCGAATTCCTTGGCGCCGGGACCGTTCACGTACTGCACTTCATAGGGCAACACCCCTTGACCGGACACTTTCTTGCCATCGGGATAGGTGCCCTTAGTGAAGATCGGCACGACCTTGTCCCACAACTTGATGCGCTTCTCCACGTCCATCGGCTGCAGTGTGCCGCGCTTGATCAGGAAGTGCTGGAAGAAGTATTCGATATCGGCGATATCGATGGATTGGGGCTGGGTCACCAGGCGATTCAACAGCGCGTCATGAGCCGCGGTCTGCATCTCCACCTTGAACCCTAAGTCCTTGGTGGCCTGATCCGCGATTTCCTTGATGGCGGAGTAAGAGCCGCCCACTTGCACCAGCTTGACGTCCTTGATGTTCTGCGACCACACCAACGGGAACCCGGTAATAGTGCCCGAACCCGCCGCCGCGCCCGTTACGGTACCGGCCGTTTTCAGGAACCGGCGACGACTCACATTGGGTTTTGCATCCCGTGCAACTGCTTTATAGGTAATACGTTCCTTTAGTGCCACGGCGTCCTCCTGTTGTGGATAGGTTGAAGGGGATGATGAAAAGCCAAAGTCGAAATCATCTTCTTTTCGATGCCGACCGTCAACGTCCTTTCGGGGGACTTCGTGCCGCCTCCGCCCGTTTGGTGTGCGGTAGCCTAACTTCGGACTTAGGCGCTAAACTAGATCGCGATCATTCACTGAGGAGGAGACGATGGCAAAAGAAATTCTATGCGGTTTCGGTGTGGACGTAGACGCGGTGGCGGGCTGGCTCGGTTCTTACGGCGGAGAGGATTCACCCGATGACATCTCGCGCGGTTTGTTCTCCGGCGAAGTCGGATCACCCCGATTGTTGAAGCTGTTCGAGCGCTTCGGCATCAAGACCACCTGGTTCATCCCCGGTCACTCCATTGAAACTTTCCCCGAACAGATGGCGGCGGTTGCCAAGGCCGGCCACGAGATCGGCATCCATGGCTACTCCCATGAGAATCCCATAGCCATGACGCGATCGCAGGAGACCGAGGTGCTCGACAAGTGTATCGAGTTGATCACCAAGCTACAGGGCAAACGGCCCACCGGCTACGTGGCGCCTTGGTGGGAGTTCAGCAACGTCACCAACGAACTGCTGCTCGAACGCGGCATCAAGTACGACCACTCCCTGATGCACCACGACTGCGTGCCCTACTACGTGCGCGTGGGCGATTCCTGGACCAAGATCGACTACTCAAAGAAGCCCAGTGAATGGATGGTGCCGTTGAAGCGCGGCGTGGAAACCGACTTGATCGAGATCCCCGCCAGCTGGTATCTGGACGACCTGCCACCCATGATGTTCATCAAGAAGGCGCCCAATAGCCACGGTTTCGTCAATCCTCGCCATTTGGAAGAGATATGGCGCGACCAGTTCGACTGGATCTATCGCGAATACGATTACGCCGTGTTCCCCATGACCATTCACCCGGATGTGGGTGGCCGGCCACAGGTGCTGATGATGTTTGAGCGCTTGATGAACCACATGATGCGGCATCCCGGTGTGAAGTTCGTCACCATGAACGAGATGGCGGACGATTTCGCACGACGCAGTCCACGAAAGAAGTAGGCCCTCCATCATCTCCCTCCCTTGCGCCCCGCGCAGGCGAGGGAAGGAACTCGCTACTCGCAACCATGTGCAGCCTCTGCGGCATTCTCGGCGGGCAAGACCACTGGACCGACGCCATCGCGCGCGACGGTGTCTACACACGCAATCACACGCCGCAGGAACGCCGCCTTGAACGCGCCAATCGCATTCGGGTCGCCAATCACGCCTTGAAGATCTACGGTCTCAAGCTGGAGGACTGGCAATCCAACTCATACATTCTGCGCACCGTCACCGGCAAGAGCGCAGTCTTCGACAGCCTGAACCACCTCTGGCCCACGGCGGAAAAACTCACCGGCCGCCACTGCGATCCCCTGGACGACGCCTTCATCGAGCGCCTCGAAGAACGCGAATGAGCCAAGCGGTTCCGCTGTTCACACCCGTCAATGTCCTCACCGGCTTTCTCGGATCGGGCAAGACCACCCTCCTCCAGCGCTTGCTGAAATCGCCCCTGCTGCACGACACCGCCGTCCTCATCAACGAGTTCGGCGAAGTCGGTCTGGATCATCATCTGCTGGAACAGGTGGACGAAACCACCGTCCTGCTCCAATCGGGTTGCCTGTGTTGCACCATTCGTGGCGACCTCTCCAACGCCATCCGCGAGCTTCACTCCAAGCGCGATCAAGGCATCGTGCCGCCTTATCGCCGGTTAGTCATAGAAACCACGGGACTGGCCGATCCGTTGCCCGTGCTCACCACTATCACGGCCGATCCGGTGCTGTGTCACCACTACCGGCTGGGCAATGTCATCACCACGGTAGATGCGGTGAACGGCCAAGGACATCTGGATCGACAACAGGAGTCCCTCAAGCAAGCCGCCGTGGCGGATCGCATCGTCATCACCAAAACCGACTTGACGACACCGCAAGGCGCGAATGCACTCATTGACCGCGTGCGCCGTTTCAATCCCTCCGCCGATATCGTCATCGCATCGGCAACGCAAGATCAATCCGCTCGGCTGCTTTCGCAAGACGTGTTCGACGTCGCCTCGAAAACTGAAGAAGTCCGTCGCTGGTTCGCGCAAGAGTTGGATAACATCCAACGCGCCGACCATCACCATCATGATCACCCTCATCACGACCCGAATCGTCACGCCGACGATATTCAATCGTTCTGTCTGGTATTCGATGAGCCCGTGGATTGGACCGCCTTCGGACTCTGGCTTACCATGCTGCTCAATCGTCACGGCACCGAAGTGTTGCGCGTGAAGGGTATCCTCAACGTTGCAGGCGAGAGCGCGCCGGTAGCCGTGCACGGCGTGCAACAACTCGTTCATCCTCCCGTACACATGGAACGCTGGCCCGATACAGACCGCCGCTCAAAGATCGTGTTCATCACGAAAGGCTTGGAACCGGCGCGCTTGCGGCGCTCGTTAATGGCTTTCACGGGCCAAGGTGTGAAGG
>JANNFC010000454.1:0-3181 GCA_031379405.1 Betaproteobacteria bacterium
ACAGCAGCTGCGTTCTGAATATCCAATCCCTAACGCGGCGAACTCTATCTTGTGCCCCAATTTCAATCGGAGATCCCCAGACAACGATCTCCTTGTCACCAATATCTACATCCCACCAACGTGTGGCACGCCACTTAGCCGCCACGTCCTGGCTGACGCGATCTAGCCCCGTGTAGAACACGAGTGGCTCACCGCTAGACCCACCCGTGTTGTACCGAATTAACTTCGTAGTAGCACGAGACTTTAGTTGTTCGGTATTCTCGCGAATGTCCTTCTTAGTAAGAAGTGGCAATCGCTGCAAATCCACCACCGAATTTATGGTGTCCGGATCAAATCCGAGGGCACTGAATGTCGATTGATAGTAGGGAACATTCTGCGAAATGTACTTCAGAAAGTTTCTTAGCCTCTCGACACGCAACGCATCGATCTCTGATGGGGTCATCCACTGAGTACGTTCGAGATCTCTAAGTCTTGCGACCGAATCGTGCCTCTTGAGCCATTCATGTAAGGGAAACAGCAATCGGCTCGCGATCCATGTATAGGGGCTTGCTCCTGAGCGGAGCGCGCTACTCACGAATACCTCTTAGTACCCGCAGGATGCTGAGCCAGCTGTTGATAGGCTTCAATCCACTTTGGCGCCACTATTTTCCAGCCAAACTGCTGAACGTGTGCCAATCCCTGAATCGATAGGCGCGTCGCAAGGTTGCGATCCTGCAAGATCGTTGCTATCGCCTGACACATGGCCTCGTGGTCGCGCGCAGGAACGAGTATCGCGGTATCGCCTTGCTTGACGACATGAGGAACGCCCCCAACATTGGTGCTCACGACGGGTACGCCACAAGCAAGCGCTTCCAGCACGGAATTGGGCATGTTATCCACCAAACTCGGATTAATCGCGATATCCGCGCTTTGGTAGAGCGCGACGACCTGGTCTCGATTCAGTCGCCCTACGAAATTCACGGCGTCGATCAGGCCCAACTCTTCCGTCAACTCCTTGAGTGCGTGCAATAGTGGACCCGTCCCGGCAATCGTTAGCCGAATCGGCGCGAATCCCCTCTCACGAAGCAGCGCTAATGCTCTAATGGCGGTTTCATTATCGTAAATCGGCTCGAGGTTTCGCGTTACCACTAGGTGGGGGATCTTGGTTGAACATAAGCCTTGCTCCCCCGGCTTGAATCGAGTTAAGTCCACGATGTTGGGTATGACGTCTGCGTGCATAAGATGATTGGCGAAAATGCTCTGCAAGTATCCGGAAGGGACAATAAGGCGAGCTGCTCTTCGCACAGAGAACCCCACAAGGCGCCTGGAGCGAAACAAGAAGGATTCAGCGTCCCCGCCGCGGTAGTTAACGATAGCCGGCTTCTTGCATAGAACTGCGACCCACAAGGCGGGCGCTGCGAATAGGTGCCAAGCCCACCCTGAATTTGCCATGATGTGAACCACGTCGCATCGACGGTACGCGCGGAATAGCCGAACGATGTAAGGGATCCAGCGTGCTATGGCTCTAAATCCTTGAAACCTCTCAATCCACCTGGGCCAATAGGGCGCATTCGTCCGTACGATCTCCACAGGAATTCCTTCCTGTGATATCAGCTTCTGTGCAAGCTGCAGTGTCTGATTGGCCATACCCCCCTCAGGAGGTGCTAGCGGGCCAACAATGCACAGGCGGACCGACTGGCAGCTCACGTCAGCGCGAGAGATCTCACCTCCAACACCGCATTGAGGGATCACCATGATCGAATCGCGAACCTATCGAAAATAGCATGCACACCCGCGGAGTATCGAGTCTGACCGCGCCACTTCTGTTCGATAGAGCACACTTGTCACGCTCTACCACGTCAAACCGACGCATTTTCCTTGAAGGGAAGAGATCTCTGGAATATTTACCAAGTCCAGCACTAACTGATCCGGTCTCAGCAATTCACCAAGTGCCTTGTACACGCGAGGATCCGCCATTCCAACGATCAGAAACTCCGACTCAGCGATTACAGCGCCGATGTCGGATCGCAACAGTTCTCCTATGTGAGGAACATGCACTTCAATGAATCTTCGATTGGCCCCCAGAAGCTTGGAGAGCTGAACTTCGGGATCGTAGATACTAAGGCTTAACCCCTTGCCAAGAAAGTGCTCAGCAAGCGCCACCAAGGGCGATTCGCGCAAATCGTCAGTCCCAGTCTTAAATGACAGCCCTAACATGCCCAACTTTCTTTTCCCACTACTCATCACTTTCTGAATCGCATACTCAATGTGCACGCGATTTGATAGAAGAATACCCGCATGCATGGGAAGCTCTACGTCCCTGGTCTTAGCCAAATACATCGTGGCGCGCAAATCCTTCGGCAGGCATGAGCCACCAAATGCAAACCCGGGCTTCAGATAAGCCGGGGAGATATTGAGTTGTCGATCCTTACAAACCATATCCATCACCTCGAATGGATTGACCCCAAGTGCCTCACATAGCCTGGCGGTCTCATTCGCAAAAGTGATCTTGAGTGCGTGAAAATTGTTGCAGCAGTACTTCACCATTTCCGCTGCTCTAATGGATGTCGTGTGAAACTCACAAGGTAGATGTCCAAAGAGCCGTTTCAGTGTCTGGGTCGCAACGTCACCATGCGCGCCAACAACTGTGAACGGAGGTTTGTCGTAATCCCTAATGGACGACCCCTCACGGAGAAACTCCGGTTGGAAGCAAACATGAAAATCCTGCCCTTCCTTCTTTCCCGATTCCTTTTCCAGGATCGGGCGCAAAACGTCTTCTACAGTTCCAGGGATCAAGGTTGATCGGAACACGAATACGTGCACATTGCTCTTATCCCGAATGGCTCGCCCAAGACTGTGCGCAAGGCGCACGATCGCGGATTGATCCTGGCTTCCATTTGTTGCGGAGGGTGTTCCAACACAAATAAGCGATACGTCACTGTCATTGATGGCCTCTTCAACGCTGTCGGTAACCGAGACGAAGCCGCTATCCACCACTCGCAGCATAAGGTCGACCATGCCCTCCTCGACAACAGGTGTCTTCCCTTCACGAATCAGCGCCAATTTCGTGGGATCCACATCGACGCCGATGACCCTATGTCCGTCTCGCGCAAGACACGCGAGCGATACCGCACCCACATAACCTAAGCCAAAAATACTAACGTTCACGGTAGTGTTCCTTCCGTCGCCGGTTGAAATTTTG